>OMUH01000096.1 GCA_900314195.1 uncultured Prevotella sp. | reverse complement strand
TGGCCCTTGCCAAGGCTATTCTGGAGAAGCATGGGGCGAAAGTCAGTGTGGAGTCGCAGCAGGGTGAGGGCACGACGGTGTGCGTGGCTTTTCGTTAGTTTCTCTCCCCTACTTTCCTTTGTTGATGATATAGATTCCGGCTGTCGCCAAAGCTCCGGCCAGCACATATTTCCAATAGAACGTCTCGTGCAGGCAGAGACACGAGCTGACAGCACCGACCACGTGGATCAGTGAGTTGTAGATTGCGACTTTGCCGACAGGGTTGCAGGTGAGCAGCTTGTTATAGAGCGAGAAGCCTACGGTGCTGATGGCGATAAGCAGCAACTGCCAAAGGCTTCCCAATGCCGTGACGCGGGGTAGCGTGCCGCCGAAGAGCAGGCCGCAGCCTACGAGGATCAAGCCTCCGATAGCCAGACTATAGCCTGTACCGACAAACACGTTGACACGCTTGCCGAGTCCACGGGTGAGCAGCGAGGCGGTGGCACCGCAGAGTGCGTTGAGGATGATCATGCCGTCGCCGAGCCAGGTGAAGCGTCCACTGTCCGCACCTCCTAAGTTCAACGACAGAATACCGGCGAAACCTATCACGCATCCTACAATCTTGTTAGTGGTCATGCGGTCGCTCTTAAAGAACATACAAGCCATAAACACCACAGAAAAAAGGCTGAAAAGCATTGAGAAAACAAGGCCGCTTTGGCATGTCGCAAAAGGCGAAATCTTGCAATTCCTTGATTGTCTGCTACTTATAAAAAACACGCCTATTTTCGCAAAAATCAGAGCAGGATAGGCCTTCGCCCGAAAGAAACGATTCTCGTGGGCGGAAAATTGTCAGTTTTGTCAACGGCTGAATACTCAGCCATTCTCCAGTTATATCAACAACTTGTTATCGCCAAAGGGCGATATGGCAGCTGAATAGTTATTTAAAGTAGAGAAAGTTATTTTTTAAACTTTGCACGTTTTCTTTTTTCTGTCAAAAAAAGATTACTTTTTGAAAGCATAAAATAAATATTCATAAAACTTTTTTTTTTGTCGTGTCATAGGAAATATCTAACTTTGCACTTATGTTACAGTATGACACAACAACAATCGTTATAGCAGCGGCCGTCATAGTGCTTGCTGTAGTGGCGTCGCTCGTCAATCCGTTCTTCAGAGGCATCACACTGCCAGATGATGACGATGATGACTATGCGCCTTCAAATGATGGCGAAACAGGCCCGGCAGATGACGAAGCAACCGTCCCGGCAGCCTCAGACGGAGAATCACATGACAGCGGCAACAGCAAGTATCCGCCTGTATCAGTAATAATCACGACTTACGACAGCAAGCCGGAGCTGACAAGAAACCTGCCGGCAGTGCTCAAGCAAGATTATCCTGACTTCCAGGTAATAGTAGTATACGGAGAGCATGAGACCGACACGGAGGACTGGCTGAAGAAGATGCACGAGCAATACAGCAATCTCTATTTCACATTCGCTCCGGAGACAAACCGTTATCTGAGCCACAAAAAGCTTGCCATAACGCTTGGCGTGAAAGCAGCCAGAAATGAATGGATAGTGCTCACCGAGTCCACATGCTGCCCCGACACTGAAGACTGGCTGAAGTCTCTGTCGAGGAACTTCACACGCGGAAACGACATCGTGGCCGGCTACGCTCATTACGCTGACGACTGTCCCGACATTTACCGTTTCATCCGCCTGCAGCAGGCCCACTATCTGCTGCGGCGCGCACAGCGCAAGAATGCAATTCTGACAAACATGCCGGTTGTTTGTTTCAGAAAGTCAAAATTCATGAGTGAGAACGGCTATCAGGGCTATTTGCAGCATGTAAACGGGGAATATAGTTTTCTGATTAACAAATACTCTGACGACGACAACACAGCCGTTGAGCTCAGCCGCAGATCATGGCTCACTGAAGACGCGCCGAGCCGGCACGCATGGCACACGCAAAGAATTTTTTATTACGCCATACGTCACTCGCTGAACGGATGCGGATCCACATATCTGCTCTATGCCGTCGACCGTATTGTTCCTCATCTGTCGCTGATTGTATCCATAGCGGCCGTAATATTTGGAGTTCTCTCCATGAACCTTACCGTTGCGCTGGCCGGCATGGCTGCCATTCTCATTCTTTTCTTTACGCGGATGGGAATAGCATGGCATGCTTGCAATAAATTTGACGAGCCCATTAGTGCCATAAAGCTGCCGTTCTATGAATGGGCAACAATATTCCGGAACGCTGCATGCAGAATAAAATATCTGACAGCGAACAAGAAGGATTTTACTACGCATAAGGTATAAAGCCCGCTCAATTGAACGGCTGCATCTTTAAACATACTGTAACAAATTTTCCACCCGACACTCTATGAAAGTATTCATGTACATAGGAAAACATATTCGTGAAGGCATTCTTTTTCATGACTATGTCACACAGCTCCGCAAGAACCTGCCTGACAGCTGCGAGCTGCTTCCCGACGATGCCGACATTGCCGATGCCGACATCATTCACATCATAGCCTGCTGGGAGCACAGGGCAGCCCGGCTTGCCTGCAAAGCAAGAAAGATGCGCATACCGTATGTTATCAGTACCATGGGCGGGCTGAACCAATGGACATTGCATCATCCGCAAATAAAGCATTCATTGCAATGCATGCGTTATCAGCGCAGCATGATGCGGTATGCCGGTGCCGTAATAACGACCACTGAGCCGGAAAAGAATTTCATAGCAAATCTGAAATGGACCTCGGTGATTTTCCGCATTCCGAACAGCCTTCTCAACTCGTCAGAGACAGCTGAAAGCATGTCGCAAAAAATAGCACAGGTGTATGACAATGTCTTTGAGAAGGCTTCAGAGAAAATGAAATTCTATGCCGACGACAGCATCAAAGGCGAGGGACCTGAGCAGGACGTGGCAAGGCTCATAAAGCTCATAAACATGCGCATGCCCCACCGCAACATTCCGAAAGACATGACGGCAAGCCTCGCGGCAATGCTTCACGACACTGATTACTCTGATGACGACCTTGCCGACATTCTCAAGAAAACACATTTATACAAATACTCTGCCAGCCTATTCGCGGTAATGCAGAAGATGAACGGGCTGACTGAGGGATTCATGCCCATGCCGCCGAGCGACGACAAGACAACGAAAAAAATTGAAGGATACATAAAATGAAACAAACTGACCTCGAAAAAGACATACGCTATTTGCAGCTGCTGTCACGCTCCTTCCCGACGGCGACAGAGGCAAGCACCGAAATAATCAATCTTGAAGCCATTCTGAACCTGCCGAAAGGCACTGAGCATTTTCTTGCCGACGTTCACGGAGAATATGAGGCATTCATGCATATTCTGAAAAACGCGTCGGGGAACATAAAGAGAAAGGTCAACGAGATTTTCGGTAACAGCATGCGCGAGGCCGACAAGCGTGAGTTGTGCACGCTCATCTATTATCCCGAGCAGAAGCTGCGGCTCGTAAAGCAAAGCGACAGTGACATCAACGACTGGTATCACATCACCATTCACAGGCTCGTGGCCGTATGCCGCGAGGTGTCAAGCAAATACACGCGCTCCAAGGTGCGCAAGTCGCTGCCCAGAGAGTTCGCTTATATCATTGAAGAGCTGCTGCACGAGCGCACTGACGACCATGACAAGACCGACTATGTGAACACCATCGTCGACACCATCATCGACACGCAGAGCGCCGACGACTTCATCATTGCACTTGCAAATGTCATACAGCGGCTCGCCATAGACCAGCTGCACATTCTCGGCGACATCTACGACCGCGGACCAGGCGCACATATCATCATGGACTACATGCAGGGCTATCACAGCTGGGACATACAATGGGGCAACCATGACATTCTGTGGATGGGTGCCCTGGCCGGCAACGATGCCTGCATCTGCAACGTCATAAGGCTGTCGCTGCGGTATGCCAACCTTGCCACGCTTGAAGAAGGTTACGGCATAAACCTCGTGCCGCTGGCCACCTTTGCCGAAGACACATACGGCAATGACCCGTGCGCGGAGTTCGCACCGAAGATGAACGGCGGCGCACAGCACATCGACGAGCGCACATATCATCTCACCACGCTGATGCACAAGGCTATAAGCGTATTGCAGTTCAAGGCAGAAGGACAGATATTCTCGCGTCACCCCGAATGGCGGATGAACGGCCGGCGAATGTTTGACAACACCGACTTTGCCAAGGGACGCACACGCATAGACGACAAATGGTATGACCTCAGCTCATGCAATTTCCCAACCGTTGACCCGAAACGTCCCGACCGCTACAGCAAGGAGGAAGAGCTGCTCATGGAAAAGCTGCGACGCTCGTTCCAGATAAGCGAGAAGCTGAACATACACATAGAGTCGATGCTCCGCCACGGATGCATGTACAACATCTGCAACGGCAACCTGCTCTTCCATGCGTCATGTCCGCTCAACAGCGACGGTACAATCAAAGACGTAGAGCTCATGCCCGGCCGGAAATACAAAGGACGCGAGCTGATGCACCAGATAGGCATGCTCATAAGGGCAGCCTTTCAGAACGACACGGCAAAGGCCACACGCGACTATGCCATTGACTATTTCCTCTATCTGTGGTGCGGCCCTGACAGTCCGCTCTTCGACAAAGGCAAGATGGCCACCTTTGAGCGCTATTTCATTGCCGACAAAAGCACATGGGAGGAGAAAAAAGGATATTATTTCCAGTTGCGCGACAATGAGGCTGTCATCGACGGCATTCTCGATGCCTTCGGCGTAAAGGGCGACAACCGGCATATCATAAACGGACATGTGCCCGTACATGCATCGAAAGGTGAGAACCCCATAAAGGCCAACGGCAAGCTGATGGTCATAGACGGCGGATTCTCAAAGGCCTATCACAACGAAACGGGCATAGCCGGATATACGCTCGTATATCACAGCCGCGGCTTCCAGCTCGTACAGCACGAGCCGTTCACATCGACGGAAGATGCCATACGGATGGGAACAGACATCAAGTCGACCACGCAGATCGTCGAGATGAGCAACCACCGCATGCGCGTGGCCGACACCGACAAGGGAGAGGAGCTGCGGCAGCAGATTGCAGAGCTGAAAAAGCTGCTCTACGCCTACCGACACGGACTGCTCAAGGAGAAGACTGCGCAATGACACAAAGGATGGCACAAACGATGACACGAACAATGGCACGATATTTCATAACCATATCTTTCGACGGAACGCGCTATCACGGATGGCAGATACAGCCCAACGGCATCACAGTACAGCAGGTGCTGGAAGAATGCATGACCACGCTGCTGCGGCAGGAGATGCATGTCACCGGTGCGGGGCGCACCGATGCGGGTGTGCACGCACGCGTGATGACCGCACACTTCGACTGGGACGGCGAGCCACTCGACTGCCCGCAGATGATATACAGGCTGAACAGACTGCTGCCAAGCGACATTGCCGTAAACGACCTGCACACTGTCAGCGATGACATGCACGCACGCTTTTCCGCTAAGTGGCGGACATATCATTACTATGTGCACACGCATAAAAACCCGTTTCTGCGCAACCGCTCTCTTGAGACATACTATCATCTCGACTTCGAGCTGATGAACAAGGCCGGCGAGCTGCTGACACGCCACAAAGACTTCGCAGCCTTCTGCAAGGCCGGCGCAGCCAGCAAGACAACAATCTGTGAGCTGCGTGAGTGCAAATGGATCAGAACGTCTGACAGCGAATGGTATATGACCGTTACGGCAAACCGCTTTCTGAGAAACATGGTACGCGCCATTGTAGGCACTATGATTATGCTCGGCCGGCACATCATAACGCTTGAGCAGTTTGAAGACATCGTCAACAACGGCTCGCGCAGCAACGCCGGCGAGTCTATGCCGGCCAAGGCACTGTTTCTCTGGGACATAGTTTATTGACAGTCTTTTCATTCCGCGGACTCTGACACGAGACATATACACATTATATAATATATATAGGTATTTAGTATTTTTAATAAAATGTGGCTTTTATTGGCATTTTTATCGGCGGCACTTTTAGGATTCTATGATGTTTTCAAAAAAGAATCACTGAAAGACAATGCCGTAATCACTGTGTTGTTTCTCAACACACTGTTCTCTTCATTGATTTTTCTTCCGTTCATCATCATCAGTGCCACGGGCACGGCCCTCGACGGCACCATCTTCCACGTGGCAAGCGGCGGCTGGGAAATGCACAAATACATTGTGCTGAAAAGCTGCATTGTGCTTTCAAGCTGGATATTCGGCTATTTCGGAATGAAGCATGTGCCGCTGACCATCTACGGACCGATAAACGCCACGCGCCCCGTCATGGTGCTCGTAGGTGCCCTGCTCGTCTTCGGAGAGAAGCTGAACGCATGGCAGTGGGTCGGAGTGCTGCTGGCCATAGTGAGCTTCTTCATGCTGTCAAAGAGCGCGAAGAAGGAACACATCGACTTCAAGCACGACAAGTGGATTTACTGTATCGTGGCAGGAGCCGTGCTCGGAGCTGCCAGCGGACTGTATGACAAATATCTCATGGCATCGCCCGCCAACGGCGGCGTGGGCCTCGACAAGATGATGGTACAGAGCTGGTACAACATCTATCAGATGTTCATGATGGGCATCATTCTTCTTATTGCCGTAAAGAAACCGTTCGCAAAATACCGCGGCGGCAAACCGCTCTTTCCGCAGACCGAGTTCCACTGGCACTGGTCCATCATTCTCATATCTGTGTTCCTGAGCGCAGCCGACTTTGTTTATTTCTACAGTCTGTCGCTCGACGGCGCAATGATTTCCATCGTCAGCATGATACGCCGCGGCAGCGTTGTCGTCAGCTTCCTCTTCGGCGCACTGCTCTTCCACGAGAAGAACCTGAAGGCAAAGGCTGTCGACCTCGCCTTCGTGCTCATTGGCATGGTGTTCCTGTATATAGGATCAAAATAAATATTTAAAATCATATTGTCTTTTCACATTTGATATATAACAATAAATCAAATGTTTGCAGATAAAAAAAGAGAGCAAAATCTTTTGTCAGTTAGAAGAAAAGCTGTAATTTTGCAGCCGATTTGGAGCATACCGTGCTGGAAAGCGCAGAAGCTCCGGTCAGTTAAAGTTTTTTTTCAATATAAAGTCTAACTTTATAAAATTTTTTAATTTTTAATTTTTTATGTCAAATTTACAGGACGTCAAGCCATTAGACAATTTCGACTGGGACGAGTTCGAGAATGGCACAAAAGCAAGCGTCAGCAAGGAAGACCTTACAAAGGCCTATGATGAAACCCTCAACAAGATTCAGGAGCATCAGGTTGTAGAAGGCACAGTAATCTCTGTCGACAAGAAAGAGGTAGTGGTAAACATCGGCTATAAGAGCGACGGTATCATCCCTGCATCTGAGTTCCGTTACAATCCGGATCTGAAGGTCGGCGACAAGGTAGAGGTTTACGTAGAGAGCCAGGAGAACAAGAACGGACAGCTCGTTCTGTCACACAAGAAGGCTCGCCTCACCAAGAGCTGGGATAAAATCAACGAGGCTCTTGAAAACGAGGAAATCATCCAGGGCTACATCAAGAGCCGTACTAAGGGCGGCATGATTGTCGACATCTACGGCATTGAGGCATTCCTGCCGGGCAGCCAGATTGACGTTCACCCTATAAGAGACTACGACATCTTCGTAGGCAAGACCATGGAGTTCAAGGTTGTCAAGATCAACCAGGAGTTCCGCAACGTTGTTGTTTCTCACAAGGCTCTTATCGAGGCCGAGCTTGAGGCACAGCGCAAGGATATCATCAGCAAGCTGGAGAAAGGTCAGATTCTCGAAGGTACTGTTAAGAACATCACTTCTTACGGCGTATTCGTTGACCTCGGCGGTGTTGACGGACTCATCCACATCACTGACCTCTCTTGGGGCCGCGTAAGCGATCCCCACGAGATCGTACAGCTCGACCAGAAGATCAAGGTTGTTATCCTCGACTTCGATGAGGAGAAGAAGCGTATCGCCCTCGGCCTGAAGCAGCTCACTCCGCACCCTTGGGATTCTCTTGATCCTAACCTCAAGGTTGGTGACCACGTTCACGGTAAGGTTGTCGTTATGGCTGACTACGGTGCATTCGTTGAGATCCAGCCGGGCGTTGAAGGCCTTATCCACGTCAGCGAGATGTCTTGGAGCCAGCACCTGCGCTCAGCAAATGAGTTCCTGAAGGTTGGCGACGAAGTAGAGGCTGTAATCCTTACCCTCGACCGCGAGGAGCGCAAGATGAGCCTTGGCATCAAGCAGCTTAAAGAAGATCCTTGGGAGACAATCGAGGTTAAATACCCTGTTGGCAGCAAGCACACCGCTAAGGTTCGCAACTTCACCAACTTCGGTATCTTCGTAGAGCTCGAGGAAGGCGTTGATGGTCTGATTCACATCTCTGACCTCAGCTGGACCAAGAAAATCAAGCACCCTTCTGAGTTCACATCAGTTGGTGCCGACATCGATGTTGTTGTTCTTGACATTGACAAGGAGAACCGTCGTCTGAGCCTCGGCCACAAGCAGCTCGAACCAAATCCTTGGGACAAGTATGAGGAGATCTACACTCCGGGTTCTGTTCACAAGGGCAAGATTACAGAGATGATGGACAAGGGCGCCGTTATCACTCTCGACGAGGGCGGTGAAGGCTTCGCTACTCCTAAGCACCTGCAGAAGCAGGATGGCACACAGGCTAAGCTCGGTGAAGAGCTCGACTTCGTTGTCATTGAGTTCGTAAAGGACAGCAAGCGCATCATCCTTTCTCACTCTCGCACATTCGAGGATGTCAAGGACGACTACAAGCCAGCACGCAAGCATAACAACAGCAACAAGAAACAGGAAGCACCTGCTATCAACAATGTGGCAGCCGGCACTACACTCGGCGACATTGACGCTCTTGCTAAGCTGAAGGCTGAAATGGAAAAGAACAAATAAAATCTTTTCGTAAATCCAAATAACTTTTACTAATAAGGCTGTTCCGCGAGGAACAGCCTTATTTTTTTTATTCGATATATATAATATTGTATTGAAAAATTACCGGACTGTGATATTTCTGCAAAACAAGCTAATATCCAAATAGTTTGGAACAATTAAATTAGCCGTTATTCATTATTTTTTTGTACCTTTGCAAACCGAAATTAATAAAAATCAAGTAATTATAAAGAAATGATAACAGTAACCAATCTCGCTATTCAGTTTGGAAAGAGAGTTCTCTACAAGGACGTGAATCTGAAGTTCACCCATGGCAATATATACGGCATCATTGGTGCCAACGGCGCCGGCAAATCGACATTGCTGCGTGCCATCTCCGGTGAGCTGGAGCCAAACAAGGGAAGCGTAGAGCTGGGTCCGGGCGAACGTCTGTCTGTATTGGAGCAGGACCACTTCAAATACGACTCATACAAGGTGCTCGACACGGTGCTGATGGGACACGGTCCGCTGTGGGCAAACATGAAAGAGCGTGAGGCCCTTTACTCCAAGCCTGAGATGACCGAGGAAGACGGTAACCGTGCCGCCGAGCTGGAAGAGAAATTTGCTGAGATGAACGGCTGGACTGCCGAAAGCGATGCCGCACAGCTACTGCAGAACCTCGGCGTGCCGGAAAGCGAGCACAACAAGCAGATGAGCGAGCTGAGCAACAACCAGAAGGTAAGGGTTATGCTTGCAAAGGCTCTCTTCGGAAACCCTGACAACCTGCTTCTCGACGAGCCTACCAACGACCTTGACCTCGACACCGTAGAGTGGCTTGAAGACTATCTCGGCGAGGTTGAGCAGACTGTTCTCGTTGTCAGTCACGACCGTCACTTCCTCGATGCTGTGTCTACACAGACCGTAGACATCGACTACGGAAAGGTTACTATGTTTGCCGGCAACTACTCGTTCTGGTATGAGAGCTCACAGCTCGCCCTCCGTCAGGCACAGAACCAGCGCATGAAGGCCGAGGAGAAGAAGAAACAACTCGAGGAGTTCATCCGCCGTTTCTCTGCCAACGCTGCCAAGAGCCGGCAGACAACATCAAGAAAGAAAATGCTGTCAAAGCTTAACGTTGAAGAAATAAAACCGTCAAGTCGTAAATACCCGGGCATCATCTTCGAGATGGAACGTGAGCCGGGCAATCAGATTCTGCAGGTTGAGAACCTCAAGGCTACAGATGACGATGGAAACGTATTGTTCGACAATGTAAACTTCAACGTGGAGAAAGGTCAAAAGATTGTGTTCCTGAGCCATAACCCGAAGGCCATGACGGCTCTCTTCGAAATTATAAACGGCAACCGAAAGGCCGACAACGGCGATTATAAATGGGGCGTTACCATCACCACTGCCTATCTGCCGCTTGACAACACAGAGTTCTTCAAGAGTGACAAGAACCTCGTTGAATGGCTGTCACAATACGGGCCTGGCAATGAAGTGCAGATGAAAGCATATCTAGGACGAATGCTGTTCAGACAGGAAGATGTTGAGAAAAAGGTTAACGTGCTTTCCGGCGGTGAGAAAATGCGCTGCATGATAGCACGCATGCAATTGCAGAAGGCAAACTGCCTCATTCTCGACACACCGACAAACCACCTCGACCTCGAGAGCATTCAGGCCTTTAACAACAACCTCGTTACCTTCAAGGGCAACGTGCTCTTCTCTAGCCACGACCACGAGTTCATCGAGACCGTAGCCAACAGAATTATCGAGCTCACGCCGAAAGGCACCATCGACAAGCTCATGACCTACGATGAATATATTCACGACGAGGCTATAAAAGAACAGAAGGCCAAGATGTACGAATAATCAAGATGTATGAATGATAATGTCTTTGGCATGTTATTTGCATACAACTTTGAAAAACGTTTATTATGGAAGAAAAGAATATAAAGATTAACGACGTCGATGCTGAGGTAAAGCAGAATCCTCAGAACGACAAAAATAAGAACGGGGCGCAGACTGCTGACAAAAAGGCAGACAATGACAGCAATGCAAAGGCAAAAGCAGACAACGCTGACAACAAACAGGAAAAAGAAGGTGCAGACAGCAAAAAGGCTGACAACGCCGACGTCAAGGACGACACTGCCAAACAGCTTGAAGACGCTAAGAAGCAGATTGCAGAACTGAAAGACAAATACATCCGCACAGTGGCCGAGTTTGACAACTTCCGCAGAAGAACAAACAAAGAAAAGGCTGAGCTCATTCTGAACGGCGGCGAGAAGGCTGTGGTGGCATTGCTTCCTGTCGTTGATGACTTTGAGCGCGCCCTTGCCGATGAGAACAAAGAAGACGCAGAAGCCATTAAGAAGGGATTTGAGCTCATTCACAAGAAAATACTGAAGGCTTTCGAGGGACTCGGCGTAAAGCGCATCGACACTGCCGACAAAGACTTTGACACAGATGTCATGGAGGCCATAGCAATGGTTCCTGGTGTTGCCGACGACAAGAAAGGAAAAGTCGTTGACTGCGTACAGGCCGGCTACACCATGAACGACAAGGTGATCAGACATGCAAAAGTCGCTGTAGGACAATAATTTCAAAGCATACTGAAAAGTGGCACAGAAAAGAGACTATTATGAGGTGCTCGGCGTAGACAAGAACGCCTCACAGGATGAGATTAAAAGAGCATACCGCAAGCTCGCTATAAAATATCACCCGGACCGCAATCCCGGTAACAAAGAAGCTGAAGAGAAGTTCAAGGAAGCTGCCGAGGCTTATGATGTTCTGCATGACGAAGACAAACGGCGCCGTTACGACCAGTTTGGCTTTGCCGGTGAACAGGCCGAAGGCTTCGGGGGCGGCGGCATGGACATGGACGATATATTCTCTATGTTCGGCAACATCTTCGGAGGCCATGACGGCTTCGGAGGATTCGGCGGTTTCGGAGGCGGCGGCGCGCAGGCACGGCGCCAGTACCGCGGCGGCGACCTTCGCATCACTGTTCACATGTCGCTCAAGGAAGTGGCAAAGGGAGCCAACAAGAAGTTCAAGGTAAAGAAATACATCACTTGTCCAGACTGTCAGGGCTCAGGCTGTGAGAGCGGCACACATCCGGAGAAGTGCTCACAGTGCGGCGGTTCCGGAATGGTTTACCGCACACGGCGCACCATGCTCGGCATGATGCAGACACAGTCAGAATGCCCTGTCTGCCACGGCGAAGGCGAGGTCATAGCGCATAAGTGCAAGCGCTGCGGCGGCGAAGGCGTCATCCAGGGCGAGGAAGTTGTCGACATAAACATACCGGCTGGTGTCTCAGAAGGCATGGTTGTCACCGTAACAGGCAAGGGTAATGCAGCACGCCACAACGGGGTGCCGGGAAACATCCAGGTTCTGATTAAAGAAGACAAAGACGACCGTTTCGTGCGCAACGGACAAGATCTTTACTATAACCTGCTGCTTGACCTGCCTACTGCCATTCTCGGCGGTAAAGAGAAGATTCCTCTTATCGACGGTGCTGAAGCAGAACTAAAGATTGAGCCCGGCACGCAACCCGGCACACAACAGCGTCTGCGCGGAAAAGGTCTGCCTGCCGTCCGCGGCTACGGAAGCGGCCTTGGCGACATCATCGTCAACATAACCGTATATATTCCCAAGAAGCTGACAAAAGAGGAAGAAAAGGCTGTAAAGGTCTTTCAGGACAGCGACAACTTCAACACAAAAAATGCCGACAAGAAATCAATATTTGACCATATAAGGCATCTCTTCGACTGATGCCGTAACAGTATTTTACAGCGGTCACCGCAAGCAGCACGCCTTCGGGCAGACGCCTTGCGGTGACCGCTGTTTTTCATAAATAAAAAAACTGTTTTTCATAAACAAAAAAAATGAACTATAAAGAAACCGTAGAATATCTTTTCAACAGCACTCCTGTCTTTGAGCACACCGGCGCATCTGCATATAAGGAAGGGCTCAGCAACACCATAGCTCTTGACAACCACTTCGGACATCCGCACACACATTTTCTGTCAATACACATCGCCGGCACAAACGGCAAGGGATCATGCGCCCACACAATAGCATCCATTCTCCAGGCCGACGGCTACAAGGTTGGTCTGTACACGAGTCCGCATCTTGTCGACTTCCGCGAGCGAATACGCATAAACGGACAGTGCATACCAGAGCAGTATGTCGTA
Source organism: uncultured Prevotella sp. (assembly GCA_900314195.1). Classification (GTDB taxonomy): domain Bacteria; phylum Bacteroidota; class Bacteroidia; order Bacteroidales; family Bacteroidaceae; genus Prevotella. Next base: position 1,137 of record OMUH01000096.1, on the reverse strand, counting down.
GACTTTGTGAAAAACGAGAAAGACTTCTTCGAGCCGCTCCACCCTTCGTTCTTTGAGCTTACCACGGCCATGGCCTTCAAATATTTTGCCGACGAGCATGTCGACATTGCCGTTGTGGAGGTAGGCCTCGGCGGACGCCTCGACTGCACGAACATAATCACCCCTGTGCTCAGCGTCATAACAAACATCTCATTTGACCACACTCAGTTTCTCGGCAACACACTGGCCAAGATAGCCGGCGAGAAGGCAGGCATCATAAAAGAAGGTGTGCCGGTTGTCATCGGCGAAGCCGTACCGGAGACGCGCGTTGTGTTCGAGTCAAAAGCACAGAAAATGGACTCGCTGATAGTGTTTGCCGAGGACAATCCGCTGCTCACCGAAGGACAGCACTGCCCCACCGGCGGCCGCGACTACAAGACACGCTATTTCGGGAAATTCCACGGCGAGCTTGGCGGCGATTATCAAGACAAGAACACAAACACCATACTGACAGCCTGCAATCTGCTGTATCAGAAAAACATCATCCGCAATGCGGCCTCTGTGGCCAAAGGCTTCGGAAGCGTCTGCGAATCAACCGGCCTCGAAGGGCGCTGGCAGAAAATTAACGATGCTCCGCTCGCCATCTGCGACACCGGTCACAACCTTGGCGGATGGCAGTATCTGTCAGAGCAGATAAAAGCACAGCAGTGCACATTGCGCCGCATTGTATTCGGCATGGTCGATGACAAAGACCTTGCCCACGTCATGGCACTCTTGCCCAAGGACGCCGTCTACTACTGGACTCAGCCGAGCAGCAAACGCGCCTTCCCCGTAGAGAAGGTTGCCGCCACAGGCGAGCAAAACGGCCTTCGCGGGCACAGCTTCACCTCTGTTGCCGGGGCTTATAAGCAAGCTCTTGCCAACGCCGCACCAACTGACTTCATATTCGTCGGCGGCAGCAGCTATGTCGTTGCCGACCTGCTCACATACCTGAAAGCAAAATAACTGTCAGCAAAAAGGCAATGCTTTAATTAATACATAATGTGACAAAAAAATGCATTAAACCGCTATGCCTTTAATCAAATACAACGCACTAAATAAATAGGGTGTCCAGTTAGATATTCCGAGAAACAGAGGCTGATATCACCCGTTGAGTTG
>OMUH01000075.1 GCA_900314195.1 uncultured Prevotella sp. | reverse complement strand
GCGATATACATACAGGCGTGGGCTTCTGCGTTGCTCGTTCTGACAGTAATGGGCAATACCAGAGCCTCGAAGTGTGGAACGAGTGACAAGGGTTCCACGCTTTTTTATTTTGTCCAGAATTAAACAAAATAACTTTTAATTTATTTATCTATGGCAGGACAAGGACTAAAGTACAATGTAGACATTGTTATGTGCATTGATTGCACAGGTAGTATGGGAGGCTTGCTTGACACAGTGAAAGTTAATGCTCTAAAGTTCTATCCGGACTTAAAAGCAGCCTGTGATGAGAAAGGAAAGGAGATCTCCGAACTTCGTATTCGCGTGATTGCCTTCCGCGACTTCATGGCCGATGAAGGAGAAGCCATTAAGGAAACGGGATTTTTCAATATACCTGAGCAAGAAGCAGATTTTAAAGCTTTCGTGAACGGATTGGTTGCTGCGGGTGGCGGCGATGAACCGGAGAACGGTCTTGAGGCTTTAGCATTAGCTATGAAGTCAGACTGGACCCATGGAGGCGACAAGCGCCGTCACGTCATTGTCGTGTGGACTGATGCATCTACCCATCCGTTGGAAAGAGAAGAGAGCAAAAATTCTTTCTATCCAGAAGGAATGCCAGCAAACTTCGACGAGTTAACAAACTGGTGGGAAGACGAGCAGTCAGGAAAGATGAACAAAAGCGCAAAAAGGCTGGTTCTCTTTGCCCCTGATGCCAGTGCATGGACAGAAATTGGCATAAACTGGAATAACACCATCCATCATCCAGCCAAAGCTGGCTATGGATTAACGGAAGTTGACTATAAAACCATCTTGGACGTAATTGCTAATTCTATCTAAGTTTACATGGAGTTAATTGTTAAATTCATGGTGGAAAAGAGAGCGGGCAAGGGCGAAGATTCCGAGCCCCTCTCTTTACCCAAAGAGGCTTTCTGTGCCGTCGGAGTATTTGACGGCATGGGAGGTGCTGGTGCCGTGCCATGCAATTCAAGTTTCGGCGAAGGTCACACTAAGGCTTACGTTGCTTCCAGAATTGTTGAGAAGGCTGTATATGATTTGTTGACTAATTCAGCAGACTTGAATGAGATCAAACCTGATAAGCTACACCAAACAATAGCAGAACGTCTTCAATTTGAACGTGAAAAATACCCAACAAAAGCATCAGGACTTAGAAGCAGATTAGTTAGAGAATACCCAACGACATTAGCTGTTATTACGGCTTCAAGGACTCCCACAGGTAGCTATGAAGTGGTTAGCTATTGGGCTGGAGATTCGCATAACTACCTCTGGAATTCAGAAGGGTTTTATCAGATATCAAAAGACGATCTAAATTCCGATTTAGACCCACTTGAGAACCTGCATGATGACGCTTCCCTCTCTAACTGTGTTTGTGCAGACCGAGACTTTGTCATAAACGAAAAGCGTATAAGTACAAAGGGTAAGTTTGTCATATTTAGTGCAACCGATGGCTGCTTTGGATACCTACCTACCCCAATGCATTTCAACGAATTGATGCGATCGACACTTGCAGATTCTCAGGATTGCGAAGAGTGGCAGGAGAAAATCAAAAAAGAGACTTCACGTGTTACAGGAGATGACACTTCACTGTCATTGATTGCCATCGGATATGAAGATTTTGATGAATTAAAGGATTCATTAGGTCAACAGAGTATTAAAGGCATTGACAAGTTGAATAGGATCAAGTCCGAAATAAGTAAGCTAAAACAGAAGATTAAAGACAAAGAAGATCTTTTGCAAATTTCCATTCAGGAAGAATGGGATAATTATAAAAGTGAATACTTGTGCTATCTTACGAGGGAAGAAGAAGCTCAGAATAATAAAGGAGCTATCAAGAGCAGTTCAGAGGCTGCGGAAGGCGCCCCAAATGATACAGGCAAGCCAGAAACTGGGAACGAGAAACCAGAGATTGAAGATAAGAAAGAAATTGAGAGTACAGAAGGATCAGACAAAGATAAAGAAGAAAAGCCAGATGACCTTGATATATCGCCTGCCGCTGGTGATATAAAGGAATCCAGTGATAGCAACTCGATATTAAAAACAGGTATCAATCTGTTCAAATCACTTTTCTGATAAATACGCGGGGGAGAAGTTTATAATAAGATTCTAAACGGTTTTACAAATGAACAAAGGTGATACAATTCACGGGTATACCCTGACAGAAGATTTCAGGGTGGCAGGTGGTACGAGTCAAGTATCGTTTGTTGAGAAAGGTGGAAAAAACTACTTCATCAAACTCTTCTTATACCCCAAGTACCCCACTGCCGGAAGTCCTGGTAGTGAAAGAGTAAAGGCTCAGAAGCGCAAAGCATGTGAGGCTTTTGAGAAACATCATCGTGAATTAAACTCAGCAATTGGCAAATGTTGTGCAGGCGAGGGAGGCCATCTGGTTTATGCTTTAGACTTCTTTCGAGAAGGTCCATCTTACTACAAGGTTACAGAGAAAATCGATATTGTTCCATATCCTTGTAGCAAGATTGCCAGTTTACCTTTGGAACGCATACTTCTGATTGCCAAGTCGGCTGTCCATAGCATTAGAATCCTGCATGGACTTAAGATAGTCCATGGGGACTTGAAGCCAGATAACCTGCCCATCAAAGAAGCAAAAGCTGGCTATGTAGTCAAGCTAATTGACTTTGACGATAGCTATTTCGAAGGACGACCGCCCAAGGATCACGAAGAGTTGGTGGGTACCCCAGAATATTATTCTCCCGAACAGGCTGCCTATATTATGGATGAAGATGAAGAAATCCCTGGGGACACACTTACCTGTAAGTCTGATATATTTACTTTGGGCATTATCTTTTCTGAATACTTTTCAGGGGAGAAGCCGGTCTTCAAAGATAGCAAGAGAAGTACTTGGCTGAACATTCAAAATGGGGAGTCCTTCAGTTTTGACAAACCTATCCATAGTGAAATAGACAAGCTCATTAGGAGAATGTTAGAGTTAAATCCTGCATCGCGCCCAACAATAAGTGAAGTTTTCAATACTCTCAAGAATATAAAAACTGACAAAGAGTCAGTTTCTCCAACACCACCTCCACACAGCAGTGGGCTTCGTTTTGGACCAGGCATAAAGACTCCTGGAATACTTGACGATCCGAAAAGCGGGTTAGGTGTAGATAAGCCCGTCTCTCCTACATCAGGCGCTCCTATGTCTGGTGGATTAAGGGGCAAAGGATTGAATATTGCTAATAAGAAATCATGAGCTGGAAATGTAAACAATGTGAAACCCTCAATAGTGATGAATTCATTGTCTGCGAGGTCTGTGATGCAGTTTCGCCGCATATAAGCAATTTTGATTACGATGACATTGTCCCATCTAAGCCAACGACATTAAGATGGACCGCCGAGGCTTGCGACCATTTGGAAATAGAGAATGGCAATGAGACAATTGACGCTACAAATTTAAATGAGATAGAAATTCAAGTCAGCGAAGAACCAGAGATTGTCTTTAAGATGTCAAATGAAAATGCCGACCGCATCTACAAATACCAACTCAATCGATATAAGCTTCCTCTGATCAATTCGATATATAACAAAGACGGAGAATACGTATACGTTGGGGATTCGGCCTCCCTCAAATGGGATGTGTTGTATGCAACTTCCGTTAGCATCAATGGCATAGATGTAACAGGTGAAGATTCTCTTAATGATAAGATCATACCTTCTTCAACTGGAGTTTATGTTCTTGTGGCAAGGAACCATTCAGCCATTAGTTCTAAGACTCTGAATTTACACATCTTTAATGCGCCTTCTATATCTTTTAAATGCGATAAGAGAAAATTAAAGAAAGGCAAAGACAACGTCGTTTGTTTAACTTGGCAGATAGAGAATGCATCATCAGCATCTCTGAGTGTTGATGGAAAAATTCACGAAGTCAACTTGTCCGGACAAGAAAAACTTATCGTTGATCACTCCACAACCTGCACGCTTATAGCAGTTGGTTTAGACAAGAAAAGAAGTTGGGAGAAGACAATTCATATAAGCGTATACAAGAGCTCGGAAGTTTCCTTTGAGGTCAATCGTCACTATACGCTATCAGGTGTTCCTGTCACACTATCATGGGATGTGAAGTATGCCAGAAATGTTGCTCTAATTGGCGTAGGTGATGTTGAATCCAAAGGTAACTTGGAAGTGTGCCCGAATCAAGACACAGACTATATCTTGCGCGTCACTGATGCTTTCGGGCAACATGACGAAAAGGTGTCAGTGCACATGCTGCCCTTACCGGTAATAACTTCCATTCAGGTACCAGCTCCGGAGATCAAGAGCACAATGAATGTAAGCGTAGCTCAGCCTACCTTCAATTGTGATGTGCGCATGCCTGAGATAAGATTTGAAACGGTAGACCTTAAGCTTCCTCATGTACCTTTCCTCAAAGAAGCTGGTCTATACGTAGATTTGATAAATAAAGAAAAGCAGAACTTAGGGATGTGGAGCAAATTGAAGAGCCTATTCCAACATTATAACCATAAAGCAAGAGAATATGAATCATCCATCTAATAAAGACGAGAACGTTTCTGTATTTGAGACTAAATATGTCAAGTGGGGCGGATTCCTGAATGAATTCCTGTGGAGTTGCGCCGGTGTGAACAAGGAAGTACTACGGCAGTGCCCCACCGACTATGCCAAGTATGCCGGATCGGGCGGCACCATTCTCTTCACAGCTCTTATGGCAATGCTGTCGGGCGGCTATGCTATGTTTTTCGTGTTCCATGAGGAATGGATAGCATGTGCTTTTGGTGTGTTCTGGGGACTCCTGATTTTCAATTTGGACAGATATATTGTGAACACCATGTATTCTGACGGGAAGCCCACCATCAGCTGGCTTGAGCTGCGTTCTGGTCTGCCGCGTATCATCATGGCTATCTTTTTGGGAGTTGTTATTTCTACGCCACTAGAGATGAAAATCTTCGAAGACAGGATTGATTCCCAACTGGTGAAAGACAATATTAACCGGACCAACGAAACGATGCAAGCATCTACGAGAGGGAACCAAGTAATCATTGATCGCCGCAATTTGCTCGAAAAAGAGCAAAAAGAAATCACTTCTCGCCTGGCCAAGGCGAACCAAGAACTCCAATTGGAAGGCGAGGGCGCAGCCTTAAGTGGCAAGATGGGCCATGGCCCCATATACGAGGATAAGAAGGCTAACAGAGATGCTATTCAGAGTGAATTGAATGATTGGCAAAGACAGCATTCCAATGAACTGGAAGATTTGAAGAATCAGATTGCATCAAATACGGAAAGAGCTCGAAAGGATATCAAGGACGGAAACAAGGAAAATGGTTTTTGCGTCCGCTATGAAGCTTTTTCACATATCAAAGAGGACAACGCCTCTTTAGAAGTAGTATCTATTGTCATAATGCTCCTGTTTATCATTATAGAGACTGCGCCTACATTCTTCAAGATGATGATGTCTTCAGGACCATACGATGACTTGCTGCGTGCCGAGATGCATAGGGTTAGGGTGCTTTCAGACAAACAGATTTCTGATATCAACGACATAGTGAACACTGCCGTAACTATCTCTGTTGCCCAGAATGAGGAACGCCGTAAGGCAGAGATGGATGAATATAAGAAGACTCTAGGGAAGATCGCAGCGGTGCAAGGCGAAATCTTGGAAAAGGCAATAGAGAGTTGGCGTGAGCAAGAACTTAAAAAGGTAGAGGAAAATCCGTCAGCTTACATTCATTCAGCTAGTTCATCGCAGGAGGTAAATCAAAAATCATAAACAGAATGACCAAGAAATCACCTATCCCGGGCCTCAGCTTCTCATGGAAGCGGGCGTTGGGCATCACACAGGCAAAGCAGCAGTTCGCACGCGAGACAGGCATACCAACATCAAAGTAGAGTGTCAAGTTTGTGACTACAAATCATTAAGCTTTTCGGAGGATACCCCTTC
>OMUH01000133.1 GCA_900314195.1 uncultured Prevotella sp. | reverse complement strand
ACTGAGTTCCAGAGGAGTCGCTTCCACTCAAAAATATGAATTAATAGAACCTCCCTTAAATGACTTTTGTGATTTTCTCTAATCCGATTTATGAGTATATGATTTATTATATTTTAGAGATTAAAATTCTGAAAGCAAAGTTTTTATATAATCACGTTGCCAATCATTTTCATGAAATATCTTGTTTCCGAATTTTAAAATATCAAGATCAATATACACAATTCCGCTGCGCTTTAATTCACTTGACGAATGCATTCTTTTTTCTATAATGTCAAGTCGATTACAAACGGTTTCATAGTTACATAACGTATAGAAAATTATAATCTGATTTAAAAACAAATCAGATTTGATGCCAATTGGCTTAGTCCAGACAGACCTTGAAATTTCAATTTGCTCCTTATTAAAAAGTTCTTTTATATAGACGTCTGCAAGCTCAATATTATTTTTTTGGTTTGTATTACTTCCTATAGCTATTATAACTTCTGTCATTTATTAGCAATAAAATATTTTTATTAAAGTGAATTAAATTAGCAAATGCTACATGAAATATAATATTATCATTCTTAAATAAAAAAACGTGCATGGGTGGCGGCCTTGTGACTGTCCGCTTGGAATGAACAGCAATTTGCCGAATCAACGTAACTCTTTAATATATAAAGTTTGCAGATAGACACAACGGCTGAGTAATCCCACCTGTACACCAATTTCTTCGGAAGCTATTTTCTTATTTGTAAATCGTATTAATTTATAAAATCATGTTTTAATGTTTAATTGATATTATTATTTGTCATTTGTATTCGCATTATGACAGCCGGAACGCATGCTAAACTGTTAAGTTATTGTCATTTGTATCTTTTAATTGCAGCATAAGCTGTTTATATAAATCATCATAGCTTATATTTATTAATGCTATAGGTAAAGAAAATACCTGATTATGTAATTGAATTTTCATATAACTTAATCGCTGCCGCAATTCCATGTTATCGGGATAATCGATTTTTACGATATCCCCCCACTCTATTTTTTTCCATTTTCCAGACAGTGAATTATGAATGAATAATCCTTCAGAATTAATGCGTACGGCTGGTTTGCCTCCAAGTCTTCGTGAGACACGTACAATGCTCATCAATAAAATAACAAAGCAACTGAATGCAAATAAATAAAGCATTATTTTAAAGAAAAGCGATGTGATGAATGATGTAATCCAAAGACACAATAAAATTATAAGAATGGCCAGCAAAGCTGTCAGGCCAAAACTTCGTCCAATATCTTTTTTATAGTTTAATACTGTTTCCATTTGCTTTATCATTTAAATGCATATTAATATAAAAAAAGGTTATCAGATCAATTGTCCAGACTATATGTTTGTGCACACAACTGCACGTTGCGAATCTAGCACCGCACATAATCTCACCTTATTTATCAAATTCCCAAAATATTATTACCGGAAAATCATGTATGCGATGAAGAATTCTGTCTGGCATTCATCCTGCCACGCATTTTTTCAATTTAACTATGCCTTAACAAGTCCTGGTAAATAGAAAATTATTTTTCCCTATCACTTTTAGCTTTCTTATTTTTTTTTCTCTTCTTGTTTATATTGGCAGACTTAAAGAAGTCACGCCAACCGTTAAAGTCTTTTTTCATTAACAATCCTATTCCTTGTGTGTTTAAACTGTTTCTTGTAAAATAGCGGTCATTGGTTTGATTATAAACCCTCAAAGCCATATTTCCATTAGGATACAGCAAATATTGCAAATCAAAATCACCAATAAAGCTTGTCGTTGCATTTCTATTGTCACGATAGCCAAACTGCCCGTTAAATAACAAACGGTTATTAAACATTCGTCCGCTCAGCAAGCCTTCATATTCAGCATTGTTAAATCCTTCATTTCCTGTTGATATATTGGCGCCAATATTCCAATTATTACTATTTATGACATTAGACAATACATTGTTCAGCTGCTGTGATATAGTACCACTCAGCAAGCTCTGCATCATTAGCGACGTTTGACTCTGCTGTTGCGATTGGTCTTGTTGGGCAATAGCATTGTTGTTAGCTGTATAGAAGCGACCGACAGTTAGCAAATACAATACCTGCTGATTCATTTCTTCTTCGCTGTTGATAAGAGAATAAATCATTTGTTTTGCATCAGAGCTAACCGTAGGCATATCAAGAGAAAAATCAACAACCGGTTGCTGAGGCGTACCTTTAATATTCATTAAGCAGTCTACCCTAATATTGTTATTAGAGAAGCTGTTGCCGATTTTCAAATCAGACAGGCTAACACCATTTAATGTGTATTTAGCAGTTAAGTTTAGCTTTGCATTCATTGCATTCCCTCCAAAGGCAATAGTGCCGTCCGGAAGGAAATTAAAATCACGCGATATAATATTCTGTACGGTAAGCTTATAGTTTCCACCTGCTATCACATAATTACCAAACATAGTAAAGTCGCCTTTATTAAAATAATTAGCTCTGATAACCCCATTGCCGTTTAAAGTCAAGTTGTCATTTCCCGTATTGTCCATAAGAACCTTCAACGACAAATCAGGATTGCAGTTAATAAGAAAATTAATATGCATATCTGAAGGTATGTCTATCTGAGCAGGAGGCAATGCAGGCTTATTTATTACAGACAGGGAGTCACCCATGCTGTAAGATGTTTCGTCTTTTAAATATCTGCCAGTGACATCATGCCAATGAATAAAATCCTGCTCTCCGGCCATATATGCCGAGGCAGCATTATAAACAATTTGTGAATTCTTATCGGGTGTTGCATCGATATCTATGTTTGTCGTTCCAGGCTTTCCTTGTATTTTACATTTTCCTGTTGCATATACAGTACCCCAGAAAGAAGCCGAATTATCATTAGGCCTGTGAGTGTCAAAGCAAAGAAGATGATTAGCCTTTATATCAATATCGTATGACAATTTAGTTAGATGCTTATGGAAAAGAGAGCCGTCTATAATTGCCAAATTACCATTTCGATCATAAACAGAATCCTTATCTAAATGTATTATATCAGGCAAAGCTGACACATGAATATTTTCAAATTTATAATCTGTATTTGTCGGTTTAAGGTGAAGACGTCCAGTTGCGAGCACATCCCCTCTTAAATTGACTTTGCTTAAAGGTCCGACCAATGTAACTTGCCCGTGCAAGCCCCCGTCTATATCGCTCAGGAAACTGTCAGTAAAGTCTTCAAGAAAATCCATACGTGTCCCGTCAGCATTGATTGTCAACAGAATATCGTCATCTTTCGGCGCTATGTATCCCTTCACTACAGTCTGTCGGCCAGGTCCGTCATCTGCAATGGCATCTATGTTAATATGTCCGAGGGCATTGTCATAATTAACATCAGCATGCAGTGTACCCATTTCTCCGTCTTCAAAAGTGAAATCATTTACGTCTATATGGCCACAGAACTGAGGATCATGGAAAACAGAAGAAACTGACGCCTGTCCTGATGCAAAACCAGAAAACTTAACAGAATGGAAATTAACGAGGTTCAGCACATATCTGACGTCTACATCACGAAGATTAACGAAAAGCGAATCATTGTTATTATTGTTCGCTGTTCCATTAACATTTATGTATTGTTTATCATGCTTGATCGTGAAATTATCAAAGACAATATTGTTTTTGCCATATATAATCTTACCAGGCTCAACTTGCCATGTACTGTCTCCGACAATAACATTTGACGGTAATATATTAATTGAAACATTATTGTTTCTAATGAAATTCTTGTCAATTGTAATTTCAGATATTATGTCACCTTTTACAGGCAGAGACAATGAGTGATTGTCATAATGAAATACAGATGTTATCATGTCATCACTTCCTTTGCCATTGACAGAGAACGTTTGTGCTACACCCGATGCGTCATTAACTTTGTCAAATCTAACTGATGAGACAAGCTCCATGTTGTTTACCATTGCATTCAGTTTGCAGTTTTTAAAATGAGAGTCCCCATAATAGAAGTCAGAAATGTTTCCTCTCAAATTCATCTTCCCTGCCCTGTCACTTAAATTACCTGATATTACAGCAGAATCAGCCAATGCCAGTTTTATGTTAAACAATTTATCAAGCCATTCTGTGTTTCTGACAACAACGTTGAATGCAATGTCATTATTTAAATGCCTGTTATTTATTTTACTATCAGACAAAATTGAAGGAAATATTTCATGAAATATTCCATAAACGCTGTTCTTCAACGTCATATAGTCATATCTGCCTGAGAAATTTGCTTTTAAATATGGAGACTCCACATGCAGAAAGCTTTCGTCGCTCTGGTTTTTAACATTAATATCTATGTCAGAAAGCATAAACGAATGGTCACGTGTCTGCAGCCCCATTACCTTATGCGGATTTAAATGCTTGATGCTTAATGCCAGCTCATTATGTTTGTTCAGCCAATTATAACTACCTGTTATACTTGCATTCAGTAACTGGTCATTGATATTGGCCTCACCATTTATCAGTCCGTTTTCAGCTTGTTTTATATCTGCATGTATATTTTTGTATGTGTGATTATTATAAAAGAAATTTTGAATATCAGCCAAAGCATGCAGGCTGTTGATATGAAACGGATTTTCAGAACTATTATTAATATTTCCGTCTGCACTTATTTTAGCTGACAACTGCCCCATATCCTTTAATGCAAACACATGTCCTAAATCAAAATTCTTAGTTTCAGCTTTTAGCACAAAATCATTTGATTTCTTTTCAAGATCAGCGACCACTGCTCCTGCCTCTGTATTTGCTTTCACGTGTGCAGCAAGTTTATTTCTGTCTTTCCGGGCAAAACCGCTAATATTAAGTTCACCGAGATTATTTATTTGCTGTGGTAATGATATGTTTAATCCGCGTAAAAGCTTGCTTATCTTTTCATATCCCGTTTTTGAAACTGAAGCGTGCTTTATAATTACATTCCATTCCGGTGAATAGCCTTTTTGTTTGAAAAAATTTCCTGATGACTGTATATTAATATCATTACCGTCATGCAACTCAACCTTATTGAAACCAAGCTTGCCCTTATTGCCTGATATATCCACAGAGAATGTAAACGGAGCATTAAACACATGCAATATTGGCAAGAAGCAAGAAAAGTCAGAAGGTGTTATCTTTGCTTTGTCACAAAGCAAAGAATAACGAAAAGAAGACATTTCTATATTTTTTCCTTTAAAGGAATATGCCGCCTTTGCCCTCGCTATTGTTATATTACTGTTCGTAGTTGCCAAATTAAAATCTTCGAGCAAAGCTTTATTCCGCCCTGCCGACAACTTAAAATTCAATGATTTGATATCAAGTCCAGACTGTTCCTTGAATGACAGTTTTTTTACATTAATGTTTACGTAATTATTGGTCAGATGATTTAATATAACATGCGTTTTAATATTGTCGACAAAAATGTGATGCTCGTTAAAACGTCCATAAGTTCTTTTGAAAGAGTCATCATCATAGCTGACCATGCCGTGTCTTATAACAAGAGAACTTATTCTTAAATCAAGAGGAGTTTTTTTATCAGAATTTCGTGATGACAGTGAATCTATAACAAACTGAAAATTCATTCTATTGTTTGTTATGTCTTTATATGTAACAGCCTTTAAACCGAAAAACTGTGCAGAGGTAATCGTTATTTGTCCTCTAAGCAAAGACAGCAAATCAGCACTGGCAGACGCCCTGCCTATGGACAGCATTTTCTTCCCTGATTGATCATAGACCAATATTCCGTCAATAATAATCCTATTAAAAAAGCCTAAATCAACATTATCGATATAAACCTTTGTTCCAAGCTTTTCCCCCAATGCATCAGCAGTCTTGTTTCCTATATAACCTTGTATTATAGGAATATGAAGCAAGACAACTATAAGCACATAAAGAGCTAATAGTGTCCATATTATTGCATTAACAATATGTTTTAGTTTTTTCAGAGCAGTGTTTTTATTTATGCATAATTAATTTATTGCGCAAAATTAAGAAAAACTTCTCATTAAAGGTAAAAAAAACTATTCTATTTCTTTTAAAATCGTAAAAAAAACAGTAAATTTGCCACATCTATTCTTGAGAACATTATAAGTTTTTGCATACGAAAATGCACGGTGTATAAGAAAACACGTGCAGATTATATAAAGAATTTCAGTAGAAATAATTACATTAATACCTAATTCTTACAGAAGATAAACATTAAACCAGTTAGAATTATATTGAAAACCTTATAGTTTTATTTTAGTAGTTATGACAAAAGTAATTAAATTGCGCAAAGGCCTCGACATTAACTTGACGGGGAAAGCAACCGGGACTGCGAACACTACAGTGCCGGCATGTGAAGTTGCGCTTATGCCGTGCGGATTTCCCGGTGTCATCCCAAAGCTTGCGGTGCGCACGGGCGACAAGGTTAAAGTTGGCGATGCATTGTTTTTCAACAAAGCGTGTCCCGATGTGAGATTTGCTTCACCGGTAAGCGGAGAAGTAACAGAAATTGCAAGAGGGGAACGGCGCAGAGTTCTTCATGTCAAAATCAAAGCAGACAGTGAGCAGGAATTTCTGGATTTTGGCAAGAAAGATGTGTCTGCACTTAACGGAGATACTGTAAAGAAGAGCTTACTCGAAGCAGGCCTTTTCGGATGGATAAATCAATTGCCTTATGCTATATCAACTACTCCAGATACAAAGCCTAAGGCTATTTTTGTATCAGCACTGAGAGACATGCCGTTAGCAGCCGACTTTGAAGTAGAGCTTCAAGGCAATGAAACAGCTTTTCAAACAGGTCTGACTGCTCTTAGCAAGATGGCGAAGGTATATCTTGGAATAGGAGCAAACCAATCAAACAAGGCTTTAACCCAAGCACAAGACGCCGAAGTCGTTATCTTTGACGGCCCTTCTCCTGCCGGCAATGTAGGAGTACAAGTTAACCACATCTCACCAATAAATAAAGGCGAAACCGTTTGGACTGTAGACCCTTCAGCCGTTATCTTCTTTGGCCGTCTCTTCCTGACAGGCCATGTAGACCTCACACGCACCATTGCCGTTGGCGGCAGTGAGATAAAAGAACCTGTTTACACAAAAGCATTGATAGGTACACCATTAAGTGATATTATCAAGGACAAGCTTGTAAAAGAAGAACATGTCAGAGTTCTGAACGGGAACCCGCTTACAGGCGTACGCTATGCAGACGCTCCATTCCTTTTACCGCATACAAGTGAGATTTGTGCTATCCCTGAAGGTGACGATGCAGATGAAATACTCGGATGGATCCGTCCTAGAACCAAACAGTTCTCCGTGTCACACAGCTATTTCAGCTGGCTGTCTGGGAAAAAGAAGCAATATAATCTTGACGCGCGCATAAAGGGTGGCCAAAGACACATGATAATGAGCGGCGAATATGACAAAGTGCTTCCAATGGATATTCTTGGTGAGTATTTGATAAAAGCGATAATAACGGGCGACATAGACAAGCAGGAAGCTTTGGGAATATACGAAGTGAGCCCTGAGGATTTTGCAATCGCCGAATTTGTCGATTCGTCAAAATTACCTTTACAGAAGATAGTAAGACAGGGCCTTGACATACTCCGCAAGGAAAACGCATAACTGAATGCCTTCTGATTATAAACAAATTATAATCAGAGATTTATTCATTTATGTTAAACATAATAAAATAATTTTTCTAACAACTATGTCTTTAAAAAATAAATTTGACAACATAAGGCCACTCTTCGAAAAAGATGGCAAGCTGCATTGCTTGTGGAGCCTTTTCGACGGAGTTGAAAGTTTTCTGTTTGTACCAAATACAACGAGTACGAGTGGCGCAAGTATTCATGACAGCATTGATTCCAAACGAATAATGAGCATAGTGGTAATAGCTTTGCTGCCTGCATTGTTCTTTGGAATGTATAATGTCGGCTATCAGAACTATTCGGCAGCCGGAGCAATTGCCAATGCCTCTTTCCTCGAGGTTTTCGGTTATGGCTTTCTTGCCGTTCTGCCCAAGATTTTGGTCAGCTACATAGTAGGTCTTGGCATAGAATTCTGCTGGGCACAATGGAAACATGAAGAAATTCAGGAAGGCTATCTTGTAACAGGTATCATTATACCTATGATTATTCCTGTTACTACTCCACTGTGGATGCTTGTATTGGCAATTGCATTCTCTGTTATTTTCGTAAAAGAGATTTTCGGTGGCACCGGCATGAATATATTCAATGTAGCCATTGCCACACGTATGTTTCTCTTTTTCTCTTATCCGAGTGCCATGACCGGTGATCATGTATGGATAGCACGTGACACCATTTTTGGTCTTGGCAATTCCCTTCCAGACACATTCACGATGGCCACGCCGCTGGCTCACATTGCCCAGGGCACTGATGCCGGAGTGTCTGTTTGTAACATGCTTACCGGGCTCATGCCAGGCTCAATCGGAGAAACATCGGTCATAGCGATTGCCATAGGCGCCGTGATACTTCTTTGGACAGGAATAGCAAGCTGGAAGACCATGCTGAGCGTTTTTCTCGGAGGCATAGTTATGGCCCTCGCTTTCTCAGCTGCCGGACAGACATCTATTCCATGGTATGAGCACATTATCCTCGGAGGCTTTTGCTTTGGCGCAGTATTCATGGCTACAGACCCAGTAACGTCAGCAAGAACGGAAACCGGCAAATGGATCTACGGATTTATTATTGGCGCAATGGCCATTATTGTGCGTGTAAAGAATCCCGGATATCCGGAAGGAATGATGCTGGCAATATTCTTTGGAAATATGATAGCACCGCTAATAGACTATTGTGTTGTTGAAGCAAATATATCAAAGCGCGCTAAACGTGGCAAAATAGCCGAATAAAATCATTTTAAAAATTTTATTTAGAAATGAAAACAAACAGTAATTCATATACCATAATATATTCGGCCGTAATAGTAGTTATAGTAGCATTTTTGTTGGCTTTTGTCTATCAGACCCTTAAACCGCGGCAAGATGCCAATGAGGCTTTAGACCGCAAGAAGCAAGTTCTTTACAGCCTTAACATACGCGGGCTTGATGACAAAGCTGCTGAAGCTAAATATTCTGAGGTCGTGAAACAAGAAAAAGACGTAGACGGTCAGAAAATTTATACCTGCAACGTAAACGGCCAGACAAAATATGTGTTCACCATGACAGGTCGCGGACTGTGGGGAGGCATCAGCGGTTTCATAGCCGTTAATGATGACAAGAACACAGTCTATGGCGCATATTTCAATCATGAAGGTGAGACAGCCGGACTGGGCGCCGAAATTAAGGACAATGTAAAATGGCAGGAAAAATTTCAGGGAAAAAAGATTTTTAATGGTAAGAACCGTTCCAACATAGTGCTGACCGTAAAGAAGGAAGTAAAAGATCCCACTACACAGGTAGATGCAGTTACGGGCGCTACTCTGACAAGTAACGGCGTAGCAAACATGCTGCATGACGGACTTGGAAAATTCATCAAGTTCCTGAATACCAAATAGAAATCTAAATTGAATTATAAAATACAACTAATATGAGTTTATTTTCTAAACAAAACAGAGCTGCTTTTACCGAACCGCTCCATATCAACAATCCAATCATGGTGCAGGTTCTTGGTATATGCAGTGCGCTGGCCGTAACGTCACAGTTGAAGCCTGCAATCGTCATGGGACTTTCCGTAACCGTCATAACAGCATTCTCGAATGTCATAATATCATTGATTCGCAAGACAATACCTATGCGTATCCGCATAATAGTACAGCTTGTTGTCGTCGCGGCACTTGTAACGATTGTTAATCAGATATTAAAAGCCTTTGCTTACGATGTCAGCGTGCAACTGAGTGTCTATGTCGGCCTTATCATAACAAACTGTATTCTGATGGGACGTCTTGAGGCCTTTGCTATGATGAACAAGCCATGGCCGAGCTTCCTTGACGGATTGGGCAACGGCTTAGGATATGCATTGATACTTGTCATAGTCGGTGCTTTCCGCGAATTTGTAGGACGCGGAAGTCTTCTCGGCTATCAGATTATTCCTCAGGGAGCTTACGATTTCGGTTATGTCAACAATGGCATGATGACCATGTCATGCATGGCACTTATTCTTATTGGCTGCGTCATTTGGGTAAACCGTGCATTTTTCAGCAAAGATGACAAAAAATAACAAATCAACAATAAGAAACAATGGAACACGCTATATCTTTATTTTTCAGATCAATATTTGTTGACAACATGATTTTTGCCTACTTTCTTGGTATGTGCTCTTACCTTGCAGTAAGCAAAAGCGTGAAAACATCCCTTGGACTCGGACTGGCCGTGACGTTTGTACTATTCATTACCGAACCGGTCAATTATCTTCTTCAAGTACATGTCTTAGGTCCTGATTGTATTATCAAAGGTGTAGATCTCAGCTATTTGAGCTTTATCCTTTTCATAGCAATAATTGCCGGCATCACCCAGCTCGTCGAGATGGCCGTGGAAAAATTCTCACCGTCTTTGTATGCCGCTTTGGGAATATTCCTGCCGCTTATAGCCGTCAACTGTGCCATAATGGGAGCATCACTGTTCATGCAGCAACGAATTCTTATGGACCACAATTCTACTCAGGCAATCAGCAATTTTGGCGACAGCATAGCTTATGCATTAGGCAGCGGCCTTGGCTGGACGCTTGCCATAGTAATGTTTGGAGCCATACGTGAGAAGATGGCTTACAGCGACATTCCCAAGCCTTTACAGGGAATGGGAATAGCTTTCATCACCGTAGGCCTTATGGCTATGGCAATGATGTGCTTCAGCGGATTGCAGTTCTAACAAAAACAAAGAAAAAAGAAAGTAACAATGGAACAATTTATAACACTCAGCATAGTAGTATTCCTTGTTGTGATACTATTGCTTGTGGTCATTCTGCTAATAGCAAAAAAGTATTTAAGTCCGAGCGGAAAAGTTACTATCACAATAAATGGAGACAAGAAACTTTCTGTTGAACAGGGAAGCAGCTTGCTGACAACACTTAACGATAATGGAGTGCATCTGTCGTCCGCTTGCGGAGGAAAAGGCAGCTGCGGCCAGTGCCGTTGTCAGGTTCTCGAAGGTGGCGGTGAAATTCTCGATACAGAAAAAGGCCACTTCACAAGAAAGGAAATAAAGGATCATTGGCGTCTCGGCTGTCAGACAAAAGTTCACGGCGACATGAGCATAAAAGTCAGCGAGGCTATCCTTAATGTGAAAGAATGGGAATGCACGGTTATCTCCAACAAGAATGTAAGTTCTTTCATAAAAGAGTTCAAAGTAGCCTTGCCTCCCGGCGAGCACATGGACTTCATACCCGGCTCTTACGCACAGATAAAAATACCTGCATACGACTGCATAGACTATGACAAGGACTTTGACAAGAGTCTCATCGGCGATGAATATATAGGCGCATGGAAGAAGTTCAACATCTTTTCCCTGAAAGCCCACAACCCCGAGCCGACGGTGAGAGCTTATTCAATGGCCAACTATCCTGCTGAAGGTGACATAATAACACTGACGGTGCGCATAGCCTCTACTCCATTCCTGCCACGTCCTCAGGTTGGTTTTCAAAATGTACCTACCGGAATAGGCTCGTCGTATATATTCTCTTTGAAACCCGGTGACAAGGTTCTTATGAGCGGACCTTACGGAGATTTCCATCCACATTTCGATTCAAAAAAAGAGATGATATGGATAGGTGGCGGTGCTGGTATGGCTCCTCTTCGCAGCCAGATAATGCACATGACGAAGACATTGCATTGCACAGACCGTGAAATGCATTTCTTCTATGGCGCACGAAGCCTCAGTGAAGCTTTCTTCCTTGAGGATTTCTGGGAACTGGAGAAAGAATACCCTAACTTCCACATGCATCTCAGTCTCGACCGCCCTGACCCTAAAGCTGATGAAGCCGGAGTTAAATATTATGCAGGCTTTGCTGTAAATTGCGTCAGAGATACTTATCTTAAGGATCATGACGCTCCGGAAGACTGCGAATACTATCTTTGCGGACCTCCTATGCTTATCAAAACAGTTACCGATTATCTTGACAGCTTAGGTGTTGAGCCTGAAAGTATTATGTATGATAACTTTGGCTGATTATAATTAAATTTCAGCTAAAACAAGAAATAAAAGAAAGGCCGTATTCAATTGCTGAATACGGACTTTCTTTTATCTTTTATGCCATCTGATAAAGAATAAGCATTCTTCTGTCCATAAATCTGCAAATCATATCGCATGCGGCCCTTACAGACAGCAATAAGAGCCGCGCCCTGTAAGCAGGTCAAACAAAAGGTATTTTTTTATCATGAAACTAATACCTATAAAATAAACATTCGCAGAATATTTGCACGAATTTATTGTAAATAAAAATCCGAAGAAATTAAAGAATATTAACTAAAATATCGATAGAAAAATAATTTTCGTGAAGTATAGTAATTCGGTTATGCATGTATAAAATATGCATATAATTACAATAAAGCTATAAAACAGCAAAATGAAATCGTATCTCTGTGAGATAATTTTTTATTTAACAGCGATAGAAATTTATTTCATTGCTTTACGACTGCCAAATGATAGGTCTATTTTTCCTTTTTGTTTACATAAACGGTCTTTTTTCAGTGATTTTATTTGTAAATAAATTACAAGTAGCTGATTATTAGAATATTTAAAAAAACACGAGAATGCCGTTCTACACGACCAACAGCATTGCAGTTCGCTCCGTGCGTAGTTTTGAAAAAGCAGATGTAAAAGTTTTTCAAAATCAGCATTTAATATTTGTATATATACAAACCACAAAAAAGCATTCTTGATGCTGACGGCTTGATGGAACACATTAATCAAAAAATGCGAGCCGGAAAAACGGCCCGCATTTTTTTCAATACACTATTTATTTTTGAATTCCCTGATGCGCATCACGAAGCAAGTCATTGACAGTTTTAACAGGATTGAATGTAGAAAGCGGCACCTCTACGAACACAGTGTTCCAGTCACTCATGGCACCATTCCATAATCCCGGAAGTTCCAAAGCTCTAAGCTCACGTCCGTTCTTGCTCTTGCTGCTTATGAAGCCCGTAGTCTTGTCTACATAGTCAGGCAAGTTGAATGATTTGCCCTTATAGTCTTTCGTTGCGCAGACAAGGTCTACAGGATTGAAATGAGTTCCGTGGGTGAACATATCCATATATTCCTTATTATTCTTGTCAATCTGGCTTGACTCAAGGATTTGCAAGCTTATCGTTCCGTCGCTGTTATACACCAGGAACGGTCCACCGCCTGGTTCGCCTACATTTTTCACTACACCGCAAACACGCATAGGACGGTTAAGCTTCTTACGCAAATATATTACAAGGTCAGCATCTTCAAGATCCTTAATGTCCGGCTTGCGGCAGCAGAGGTCGCGTTGCAGGAAACGGATAATTTCCTCAAGCTTAGCATGATTGTAATGACCGCTGTCGAGCACTTTCAGATATTCAAAATTCTTAGCCTGCAGAGAAACGAGCACACCGGCTATCACCTGCTTCCATACAACAGTATCGTGTTTGAGCCTGTCAGGAACAACGTTGTCTATATTCTTAATGAAGATAACATCAGAATCAATCTCATTAAGGTTTTCTATCAGTGCACCGTGTCCGCCCGGACGGAACAGAAGGCTGCCGTCAGCATTACGGAAGAGAGTATTGTCAGGATTTACTGCCACGGTATCTGTTGAAGGCTTCTGCTCAGAAAACGTTATGTCATATTTCACGTTGAACTTCTTTTCATAAAAGTCTTTCTTTTCGCTGACCTTTTTCTTGAACAGCTCAATATGATCGTGGCTTACAGTGAAATGCACGTTAGCCTTACCGTCGGAACTTGCGTAAAGCGCAGCCTCAACAAGATGTTCTTCCATAGGCGTACGGCATGTTCCGTCTTCATATTCATGGAACAGCAGCAGGCCTTTTGGCAACTGACCATAGTTAAGTCCCTCCGGCTTAAGCAAAGCTGATACAATTTTCTTGTATTCCCCTTCTGCAATAAGTTCTTTTATGCTTTTTCCATATAGCTCCTTGCATTTTCCGCAAAGAGCTTTACGGAAGGCGAATTTCTTAATGCCGTCAAAGAAGGTCTTCTCAAAATCCGTTGTCGGCTCGTTGTAGTCTGCATCGAGAAAAGCAAACAGGTTCTTGAACATTCTGCTTGCAGCACCTGATGCCGGAACAAACTTTGTTATCTTTCTACCACTGTTTTTATACTCGTCCCACGCAGAGATATATTTCTTCTGCTCTTCTTCTGACGGTGCCACAATGCCTTTGCCTACTGCGGCAGCACCCTCGAGGTGAAGAAATGGAAATCCTGTCTTGAACTGTTCGAGCTGCACTTCTAATTTTTCTTCAGAAATGCCACGCTCTGAAATTTGTTTAAGGTCTTGTTGGTTCATATCGCTAAGGTTTTTGATAATTTTAATGTTAAGGATAAACAACATCACAAATATAAACACATTTTTTGACAAAAGAGAAAATATTTATTGAAAAATTTTCATGTTAATCCTTTTTGCTTTAATTTTGTTAGCATAAACTACAATAATAAAAAAAGATGATTACATTTCCTTGTGCAAAAATAAATTTGGGTTTGAATGTTGTAAGCAAGCGCGACGACGGATATCATAATATCGAGACAGTATTTTATCCTATTCCTCTATATGATGCTCTTGAAATAAAATACATGGATGACAGATTTCCGTGTTCTGCCAACTGCGATTTGAAGGTAAGCGGCTTAGGAGTTGACTGTGATGAGAATGACAATATCGTTATTAAGGCATACAACATCATAGCTGCCGACTACAAGCTGCCGCGCGTGCATGCGCATCTTTACAAACGCATACCTACGCAGGCCGGCCTGGGCGGAGGGTCTGCTGACGGCGCTTATATGATAAGGCTTCTTGACGAGCGTTTCAGACTAAACATCGGCAATGCCGAAATGGAGCGCTATGCAGCCCGTCTTGGTGCCGACTGTGCTTTTTTCATCAGCTCAGACATCGCTTATGCTACCGGAATCGGCGATGTGCTTGAGCCTGTTGATGCCCGTGGAAATCTGAACGGCTATTGGCTTGCACTGGTGAAACCATCGTTGTCAGTAAACACCGGCAAGGCATATAGCATGATTGAATGTGCCGAGCCTGATATGAGCTGCCGTGACATCGTGAGGCAGCCAATAGAAAAATGGCGCGATGCTCTTATTAATGATTTTGAGAAACCAGTATTCAAAATGCATCCTGAACTGGCCGCGATAAAGAACAAGCTGTATGACCTGGGGGCAGCCTATGCACAGATGAGCGGCAGCGGAAGTACCATATTCGGCATTTTCCGTGCAAAGCCTGATTTTGAGTTGTCTGAAGTATTTGACGGAGCATTCACAAGTCTGCTTCAGCTGTAAAATTGTCTTGTTTTCACCAATTAATGTATAATCTTGTCGCATGAACAGTAAGATAACAGCATTGTTTTTTCTGCTGTGCTGCTGTATGGCGGTACAAGTGCATGCAACTGTCGAGAAACAAGACAGTGCGCTGATTAAACGTGTCTTTGCTTTTGGCAGAAACACAACGGATTTTGTGTCTGATTCTGCTGATGCATATACGAAATACTATATAAAAATAGACAGGCGCAACCTTCTTCTTGGCACAGCTCCAACACTCTATCATCTTCTTCGTGACGGCGGACGTCTTTTCTTCGGCGAGAGCTATGGCACTGTATTTTTTAAGAAAAATCATGAAGTCCATTTCGTACCCAAGATCCGCACAAGCACCATCTACCATAACCATCAAGTGTTTGACGTGGTGAACACTTATTTCACGCCGCGCGTATATTCTGAGACCTTGTTTGACAACCGCGTGCTGTCACCGTTCAACAGGTTCAACGCGCATTTTTACATTTATAAAACCGTCAGCTACAGCTCAGACAGTGCAGTAATCGTGGCAAAGCCAAGAATAAAGAACACACAGCTCGTGCAGGCTCGTGCAGTTATCGATGTCAAAACCGGTCAGATACGCAGCTTTAATCTCGACGGAGAGTATGACATGTTGAAATTCTCCATTCACGGGCAGCTGCAGCATGACGGCATGTTTGCCATAGTGCCGCAAACAGGACAGGGCAGTTTTAAATTCAGCTACCTGGGGAATAAGATCAATGCACGCTGTAGCACAGTGTATACCCCTTGCCGCAACAATAACATTCTGTCCGGACAAATACCGCATAATCCTGTTGCCGCCATGAAACAGTTGCGGCCAACACCCCTCGATGAGCGTGAGCAGACAGTCATAGACAGTCTGCTCGCCACAGAGCGCAGCGATACAGCCGACAGCAAAACTGTAAGGAAAATAAAAAAAGTTATATTTAAAGATATTGGTGCAAATATCTTTGAGCACATGAAGGCTGACATAGGCATTGATTCTGTCAGAAAGGCACAGCTGCGCCTTGGTCCGGTTTTCAACCCGCTCTATTTCGGCTATACGCATACAAAAGGCATATCATATCACTTTGACCTGCAGGGACGCTATTTTTTCAATGACAACAACAACATAAACCTGCGCGCAAAGATAGGATACAGCTTCAAGCTTAAAGAGATATACTTCCGCATACCGCTGACATGGAATTATGACATACGTCACAACGGCTATGCCGGACTTACGTTCCGCAACGGAAACCGCATTACAAACTCCATGGTGCTTGATGCCATACGTGACGAAAGAGCTGACTCCATTGACTGGGAAAAGCTGGACCTTGATTATTTCAAAGACACCAATCTTCGTTTCTTCACAGGGCATGACATCATTCACGACCGTATCCTACTGGAAACGGGCATTGCCATACACCATCGTTCGGCAGTAAACAAA
The DNA here is from genome assembly GCA_900314195.1 of uncultured Prevotella sp. Taxonomy (GTDB): domain Bacteria; phylum Bacteroidota; class Bacteroidia; order Bacteroidales; family Bacteroidaceae; genus Prevotella. The sequence continues at coordinate 17,207 of OMUH01000133.1, read as the reverse complement.
AAACAGCTGGCTGCTCTGGGCCGGTCTGTGCATTATACGTCGTTTGCTCCGTTTGTAACCGTACAGTATACGCCTTCAGGCAGCAAAGGTCCGGTTCTTACCGCACAATATGAACGTTCGTTCAAAGATATAGGACATTCCAACACACGCTATGAGAGATGGGAATTTGACGAGCAATACATATACGACATTCCGTGCATGAGAGCTCTGAAAATAAGAAGTGGCATAGGCTTCTATACTAACAGAAGCTCTGGAAACTACTTTCTCGATTATTATAACTTTCATGAGAACTATATCTCCGGCGGATGGAACGATGACTGGTCAGGAGAATTCAGTCTTTTACCGTCACAGTGGTATAATGCCTCAAAATATTATGTCAGGGGAAATCTCACTTATGAGTCTCCCCTGCTTTTCCTGAGCTTTATGCCCCTGGCCGGACAGGTGATAGAGAAAGAACGGGTTTATTTCAATATTCTTGCCGTTCAAAAACTCTGGCCATATTGTGAGGTTGGCTATAGTTTTACCAACAGGGTGTTTTCTGCCGGTTTCTTTATCGGCTTTTCAAACCATAAATTCGAGGGGGCCGGACTGAAATTCGGACTTGAGCTGTTCAATAACTGGTAAATGCCGTGTGTGCATTTCTCTTCTATATCAAAAAAATGTCTGCAAAGAAGACTTAATCTTGTCATGATTAATTATTAAATTAAAATGGAACCACTTACTGTATACAAGGCATCAGCAGGAGCCGGAAAAACATTCACCCTGGCCGTTGAATATATAAAACTGCTTGTAAAAAATCCATATAGTTACAGAAACATTCTTGCCGTTACCTTTACCAACAAGGCTACAGAAGAAATGAAAAACCGCATTCTCTCTCATCTGTATGGCATCTGGCGGCGGCTGCCCGACTCTGCCGGCTATTATAAAAAAGTAAGCGAGGGACTGCCAGAACTGTCAGAAGAACAGATCACGCAACGTGCAGGAAAGGCTCTTGGCAATCTGCTGCATAATTATAATTACTTCCGTGTAGAAACTATCGACACGTTTTTTCAAAGTGTTATGCGCAACCTGGCACGTGAGCTTGACCTGACGGCTAACCTGCGCATTGGGCTGAATGATTTTCAAGTTGAGGCGCAGGCTGTTGATGAAATGATTGACGGACTTGACGCCGGCAGCACCCTGCTCTCCTGGATAATGGACTATATCAGGCTTAACATTGCAGAAAATAAAAACTGGAATATAATTTCGCAGATTAAGGAATTTGGAAAAAACATCTTCAAGGATTTCTATAAAGAACACAGCAAAGAACTTAACAAACGTATAGAAGAAAAAGACTTTTTCGAAAAGTTCACTTCCGATATGTATGCTCTGCGCACAAGCACTGCAGAACAGCTGGCAGCGCTTGGGGATGCTTTTTTTGACGCTGTAGACAAGGCCGGATATTCCGTTGATAATTTCAAGAAAAAAACCGGCGGTGTGCCGTCATATTTCCTGAAGCTGAAAAAAGGCAAGTTCTCAGACAAAGAAATTCTCACCGTAATAGTGAAAAATGCTATTGAAAGCCCTGACGATGGCTGGCTTAACAAAAAAGACATGACCGCAGGAGGTCAGCTTTATGATTTTGTCAAGGATGTGCTCTGGCCCATGCTCGTGACGACTGAGAAGAAACGCCGCACTCTGGCAAGATTGAACATAAGCGCAGATATAACGCTGAGGCATATCAATCAGCTTAGGCTGTTGAACAGCATAGAAACAGAGGTCAGAAACATCAATGATGAGGCTAACAGGTTTCTGCTCAGTGACACACAGTTTTTGCTTGGCTCTCTGATTGAAGACAGTGACACACCGTTTATATATGAGAAGATAGGCACACAGCTTGACCATGTCATGATTGACGAGTTTCAAGACACCGGCACCGTGCAGTGGCGTAATTTCAAGGTGCTGCTCGATGAGACCATCTCACGCTCAGCAACAGAGCCCATGGCTGCCGACGGCATCACACAAGCCCCGCAGGAAAGCATCGTAAATAATATGCTTGTTGGCGATGTCAAGCAAAGCATATACAGATGGCGCTCCGGCGACTGGCATCTGCTTAACGGTATTGAGACTATTTTTCCACATGGCATTGTAGGCATCAGACATCTTAAAACAAATTACCGCAGCTGCCGGAATATTATTAAATTCAATAATGCTTTTTTCCGTATAGCCGCACGGCTGACAGCAGATGAAATGGACGCTTCTGTTGGCAATATGCCTATGATGAAACAGGAGGTTGATGCTTTCAGAGCTGCTTATGACGACGTTGAACAGCTTGTTCCTGACGGCAAGCCTGCCGATGGATTCGTTGAGATTGATATGCTGCCAAAAGACAACTACGAAGAAGCTACTTTGGAAAAAACGGCCGAGACAATAAAGATGCTGCTTGCCGCAGGTGCCAAAGAGAGTGATATGGCCATAATAGCGAGAGAACGCAAGGTTATTCAGATTGTGGCAGACTACTTTACACAGAACTGTCCGGAAATACATATAGTCAGTGATGAGGCATTCAAACTCGACGCATCACAGGCTGTATGCATCATTATATGCGCAATGAAGCAGCTCGTCAATCCGTCTGACTTGCTCAATATGGCAACGCTCGTCAAGCTTTACCAGAAACTGATAGTGAAAACATCTGCTAAAGACAGCGAGCTTCTTTCTGACGACTGGGAAAAACTGTATGCCCTGCTGCCCGAGAAAATCAGTGACCCGAGATTCAGGAACGATTTGCTAACAAGGCCGCTGACAGATATTGTTGAGGCTGTTTACAGTGTATTCTCACTCGACAAGCTTGAAGGCCAGGGGGCTTATGTATGTGCCTTTTATGACGAGATGTTTGATTATCTTCAGGACAACACTGCTGATATCACCTCTTTCCTTAAAGCTTGGGATGAAGAAATACATGATAAAGCCATACAAATTAGTGAGATAGACGGCATACGCCTTCTTACGATTCATAAGAGCAAAGGCCTGGAGTTTAAAAATGTCTTTATGCCGTTTTGTGACTGGAAATTAGAAAATTACAACGGAAACATTATCTGGAGCAGTCCTTCTGAGAGTCCGTTCGGAGAGCTGCCGCTGATACCGGTTGATTACAGCAGCAAACTGATGGGCACGGTCTTTGAGAAAGATTATGCAAAGGAATATCTGCAGAACGCTGTTGACAACATAAACCTTCTTTATGTGGCTTTTACCCGTGCCGGAAATAATCTTTTTGTGATTGGACAGCGTGGAGCCGGTGGAACACGCAGCAGATTGATTGAGCAAAGTCTTGCAGAACTGGCAGAATCGCTTAATGACGGCAGTTGTGAATTATCTTTTAAAGGTGAGACGCCGCATGTGAATGAGGACAAGAAGAAAAAGTCAATGACAGAGCCGCTTGTTTTTAAATATGGTTCTGTCGCAGTAGACGAAGAAAAGCAAAAGAATGAATCAAACAACGTATTCATGGCCGACGAGAAGACTTATGAGCTTCATATTGCGAATTACAGAACCCCTGTAAACTTCAGGCAGAGCAATAAAAGTCACGATTTTATCGCTTCTGATGATGATGACAAACAGAAAGAATATATTTCCATGGGCATTCTGCTGCACAGTCTCTTCTCTACAATACGCACCAAGCGCGACATTGAAACTGCACTCAGACAGCTGGAGTTTGATGGGGTTATCTATAGCGATGAAATATCACGTGAGAGGCTGATTGAATGTATAAGGAAAAGCTTTAATAATAAGATGGCAGATGATTGGTTCTCTGACAGATGGACTGTTTTCAATGAATGCTCCATACTGCTTAATGAAAACGGCGAGTTAAAGGAATATCGTCCTGACAGAGTCATGCATTGCGATGAAACAGACGAAACTGTGGTGGTTGACTTTAAGTTTGGCAAAGAAAACAAAGCTTACTTCTCACAGGTGGCCGGATATATGAAGCTACTGCAAGAAATGGGTTACAATAATGTACATGGCTTTCTGTGGTATGTTTACAGTGATGTGATAAAAGAAGTAAAGATGTCGGATAATTAATATTACCGGCAAAAACAAACATTATTTTTATTTGGCTTAAATTAAAAAAGGAATATAAGAAAGATGAAGACTTTTCTTGAGCATGTAGCTACTGACATATTACATAAATACGGCAATAATTTAAGCCGTACAGCAATAGTGTTTCCTAACAAGCGCGCATCGCTGTTCTTGAACATTGCTCTGGCTGAACAATCAGGAAAACCATTGTGGAGTCCGGCTTACATAACTATAAGCGACCTCTTCAGACGACATTCCGTACTTGAGAAGGCTGATGACATCAAGCTTATATGTGACCTTCATAAATCGTTTGTAACATGCACCGGACTTTCTGAAAGCCTTGATAAGTTTTATGGATGGGGACAGTTGCTGCTTTCCGACTTCGACGATATAGACAAGAACATGGCCGATGCTGAAAAGGTATTCGCGAATCTGAAAGACATTCATGAGCTTGATGATGTCGCTTACCTCAGTGAAGAACAGAAGGCTGTATTGGAAAAATTCTTCAGTAATTTCTCAGAAGACCACAACACGCAGCTTAAAGAGAAATTCATAAGGTTGTGGAGTCATTTCTATGATATATACCAAAGTTATAATGCACGCCTTGCCTCGCAAGGTCTTGCTTACGAAGGCCAGCTGTACCGTAAGGTTATAGAACAGCAAGATTTGGCATTCGAATATGAGCGCTACATTTTCGTTGGATTCAACATGATGCAAAAGGTTGAGATGCGACTGCTCGATATTCTTAGTGACAAGGGGCTGGCTGCCTTTTACTGGGACTTCGACAAGTACTATATGGATAACGGCATAAGGAACAATGAGGCAGGTGTTTACATTCGTGAGCTCTTAAAACATTATCCAAATGAGTTTGATGTTCATTCTGATGAAATATACAATAACTTCTCACGAAAGAAAGACATTACATTCGTCAGTGCGCCTACCGAGAACATACAGGCGCGTTTTGTCTCAGACTGGCTTGGAAAGAAAAACAGGTCGGCAGACGGACGACACACGGCAATCGTAATGGCCGACGAGAATCTTTTACCTACCATAGTACACTCCTTTCCTGACGCGGGACGCAACGGCAACAAGGCTTATGAGGTAAACATCACTTCGGGCTATCCGCTGTCACTGTCGCCGTTCGCATCTCTTGTAAGTCTGCTTATAGACATGCAGACCATAGGCCGGAAGCCGAATGACAACCGCTACCGGCTGCATGAAGTCAGCCGTGTGCTGCACCATCCATACGCAAGGTTTATTGCGCCGGATACCCGTGCCGACATCATGAACAGGCTGGCAGAAAGCAAACTGTATTATCCTGCACGCGAGGATTTGTGCCTGGATAATGACACGGCAACATTGTTCAGGAATATTGACAGCCCCATGCCGGCATTGAAAAATTCTAACCGCCACTTTGACAGAAACAGTGCAATGTGTTCATGGATTACGGACATACTGCGGCAGATAGGAATAAATTACAGGAAGCTGACAACAAAGGATGACACGCCGCGCCGGAGCAGTCCGTTTTTCGAAGAGAGCTTGTTCCGGACATACACTTTGGTTAACAGGCTGCGCGAGCTTATTGATTCCGGCGATCTTGAAGTTGGATTGTCTACATTCAAGAGATTGCTGCAGCAGATTATCAGGGCTACGAGCATCCCGTTTCACGGCGAACCGGCAGTGGGCATACAGGTGATGGGAGTACTTGAAACCAGAAATCTTGATTTCGAACATGTGCTGCTGTTGTCATGCAACGAAGGAAAGCTGCCGAAGGGCGTAGACGATTCTTCCTTTATTCCCTATTCCATCAGAAAAGCATTCGGACTGACCACTATAGATAATAAAATCGCAATTTATTCTTATTATTTCCACAGTCTGCTTCAGCGGGCGTCTGACATCACAATAGCTTACAACAGCTCTACCGAAGGCGGCATGAGCGGCGAGATGAGCCGTTTCATGCTACAGATGCTTGCGGAAAGCAATCACGCTATTAAACGCCTGTCTCTAAGTACTGGTTTAATGCCTATAAAGAAAAAACGAAGCCCCATAGAGAAAGACGAACATGTCATGAGCGTGCTTACACGACTACAGACCATATCACCCACTGCCGTAAACAATTACCTGCGCTGCCAGCTCAGGTTCTATTACAGATATGTGGCACATATACTTGAGCCGAACGAGACAGACGGCGACATTGACAACAGAATGTTCGGTAATATTTTTCATCGATCTGCCGAGCTCGTATATGTCCGGATGGCAGGGGAAAAACAGAGAACGACTGATGAGAACGGCATGGAACATCTTTCCGGAAGCCTGACGGTTGATGCGACCATGTTGTCCAAGGTGCTTGAAAACAAAATCTTGCTCAGGGATATTGTTGACCAGGCATTCAGGGAAGAATTCTTCCATATCGGCGCAGACAGGCGGTTGCCCGGTTACAACGGACTGCAGCTTATAAACCATGAGGTTATAACAGACTATCTGAAGCGTCTTCTGAAATGCGACCTGCAGATAGCCCCTTTCACCATTCTCGGACTGGAGAAAAAGGTTGAGACTGTACTCTCTGTTGATAATGTGGAAACAGGAAAAGTCACCATCGGCGGCATCATAGACCGACTTGACAAGACACACGGCGCTGACGGACGCCTGCGGGTCATAGACTACAAAACAGGACGTGCACCGTCTTCCAAAGTATTAGATGTTGAGGAAATCTTTTCAACGACAGCCAGCCCGGATAAACATACCGATTATTATCTACAGACATGCCTTTATTCACTTATTGTCAGAAATGACAAAACAATAAACAGAGGAGAAATAGCAGTAAGTCCGGCACTGTTGTTCATTCGTGAGGCCGGTGGCAAAGACTATGACCCTGTTTTAGAATTAAATAAAACAAAGATTTATGACGTTGAGAAGATGCGTGATGAATTCAAAGAGCGCCTTGCAAATGTCATTGCCGGAATTTTTAATTTTGATTTGCCGTTTATGCCTGCTGCCGACAGAAAGAAATGTGATTTGTGTCCATATAATGAAATGTGTCAGGTGTAATTAAAGCATCTAATAAAAAATATGGGGTGCAAACATTAGGTTTATTAATGTTTGCACCCCATATTTTTTTATGAATAAGCTGCTTGTTTATTGTCTGTTCTTTTGCAGCTTAGCTACATAAGCATCTATAACGGCTATGGCCGTTATGTTTACGACATCAGCCACAGAGCTTTCAAAGTCAGTAAAGTGAATAGGCTTGTTGAGTCCCATCTGTATAGGCCCTATAATCTCTGTTTCAGGATCAAGAGCCTGCAAGAGCTTGTAACAGTTGTTTGCACTCGACAAGTTAGGGAATATCAACGTATTGACGTTCTCACCTTTAAGTCGCGTGAAAGGATATTTCTCGTCACGCAGCTGATTGTTGAGCGCAAAGTTAACCTGCATTTCTCCGTCTACCTTCATGTCAGGATATTCCTGCTGCAATTCTTTTACAGCCTGCGCAACAACAGAAGGTGAGCCAACCTTGTCTGTTCCGAAGTTGGAGTATGAAATCATGGCTATCTTAGCTTCATCGTTAAAGAACTTAACGCTGTGATATGCCAGACGGGCAATGTCTTTCAATACATCTTTGTCAGGATGGCGGTTGATAAGCGTGTCGGCAATAAAGAATATACCCTTCTTGGTGTTCAGAATGTGCATAGTGCCGAAATGATTGTATTCCTTACGAATACCGATGACTTCCTGTGCAACCTTTATCGTATTGCTGTATTTGGTATAAAGTCCGGTTATAAATGCATCGGCGTCACCAGCCTCAACCATTGACATGCCGAAATAGTTTCGCTCATACATCTTGTCGTATGCCTCCTCAAAGATATAACCGGAGCGCGAACCTTTCTCTGCAAGATGCTTTGCGTAACGTGCACGGCGGCCTTGTTCCTGGTCTGCGCGCATGTCTATAATCTCAACGCCGCTCAGATCGAGCTTGAGACGGTTGGCAAGACGGTTAAGACGGTCTACATTGCCCAGAAGAATAGGCTGGCAGATGCCCTCCTGCTTTGCCTGTACGGCAGCCTTCATCATTGTCGGATGGCCGCCCTCGGCAAACACAACGCGCTGCTGGTGAAGTTTTGCAGTGGCATGCAGTGTGCGGGTAAGCTTTGTCTCCTGTCCGAGCAATTGGCGAAGTCCGTTCTTATATGCCTCCCAGTCTTTTATTGGCGTGCGCGCTACGCCGCTGTCCATGGCTGCCTTGGCAACTGCTGCGCTGACCTCTGTGATAAGGCGCGGGTCAACAGGCTTTGGTATGAAATATTTCGGTCCGAAAGTAAGGTCATTGACATGATAAACGTCATTGACAATGTCCGGTACCGGCATTTTTGCAAGTTTCGCAATGGCACGGACGGCAGCAAGCTTCATCTCCTCATTGATGGCTTTTGCATGCACGTCAAGTGCCCCACGGAATATATAAGGGAAGCCTATTACATTATTTATCTGGTTAGGATAATCACTTCTTCCGGTAGACATCAACACGTCAGGCCGGCTTGCTATGGCATCTTCGTATGATATTTCAGGTACAGGATTAGCAAGCGCAAAGACAATTGGGTTAGGTGCCATGCTGCGTATCATGTCCTGGCTTACTATGTTTCCCTTTGACAGTCCGAGGAATACATCTGCGCCAACCATAGCCTCTGCAAGCGTGTGCGCGTCTCTGCGGTCAGTGGCAAATAGCTTCTTCTGCTCCGTCAGGTTTGGTCTGTCTGACGTAATAACGCCTTTGGAGTCAAGCATTACGATATTCTCTTTTCTTGCTCCCAAAGCGACATACAGTTTTGTGCAGCTGATGGCAGCCGCACCGGCGCCGCTTACCACAATCTTGACATCGGCAATGTTTTTGCCGGCAACTTCAAGAGCATTTATCAAGCCGGCGCTTGAGATGATGGCTGTTCCGTGCTGGTCGTCGTGCATAACCGGAATGTCGAGGGTCTTCTTAAGACGCTCTTCTATATAGAAACATTCCGGTGCCTTGATATCTTCAAGGTTGATGCCGCCGAATGTCGGCGCTATTTTTTCTACAGCCTCACAGAATTTCTCTGGATCTTTCTCATTGACTTCTATGTCGAAAACATCAATGCCACCATATATCTTAAACAAAAGGCCTTTACCCTCCATTACCGGTTTTCCGCTCATGGCGCCAATGTCTCCAAGTCCTAATACGGCAGTTCCGTTGCTTATTACAGCAACGAGATTGCCCTTATCAGTATATTTGTAGACATCATCAGGGTTCTTTTGTATTTCAAGACAAGGGAAAGCTACGCCCGGCGAATATGCAAGGCTAAGGTCTGTTTGTGTCCTATAGGGCTTTGTCGGCTTAACTTCAATTTTTCCGGGCCGCCCTTTGTGATGATATTCCAGAGCGGCCTCTTTTGTAATTTTTACCATAATGTCTTCGGTTATTAATATTTAAATTGTTAGCTGTTATTCTGTTTTTGCAGCCTTTTCTGCGGCCTCTAAGGGCAAAGGTACAAAAAACTTATGAAAATAATTACGTTTCCTGTTTTTTTTGTAACTTTGTAAACGAAAACGTTTACTTATATTAATTTTATGCAAAATTCAAAACCAATAACGCAATATCGCCAGGAACTGAAGGGAAAAATATTGAAAGAGGCTTTGCATAAATTCTGCAATTATGGTATTAAAAATGTAAAGATGGACACCATCGCACACGATCTGTCCATCTCAAAGCGAACATTGTATGAACTCTACACTGACAAGGAGTCTTTGCTTATAGAATGCGTAAAATACATTCATACGCTTTTTAAGCAGAATCTGGATAAGTTTGTCAGCAAGAATGGTGACAATGTCATAAAGATCCTTGTCGATGCGTTTCAGTTTCAACTGCAGCTGCAAGAGAAAATTACCTATTCTTTTCATACCGATTTGCAGAAATATAAAACTGTTCTGAAATATTTTGACGACTTACATAAATCAGAAATGCAAAAGGCTCTTAATTTTTTTCAGAAAGGCGTAGAACAGGGATATTTCAGAGATAACATCAATTACGAGCTCTCTATGCTCATCTTCGACCAGAACAAGAAAACTGTAATTGTTAAAAAACTGTATGACGAATATGGCATGAACGCAATATTCAACTCGATGGTACTCGTCATTATACGCGGTTTCTGTACCGTGAAAGGTGTTACAGCCCTTGACGAAGAGCTTAATAAAATGAAAAAGGGAGAATTACCATTTGACCCTATAGATTTTTAAAAAAAACGAGTAAATTAAATAACAAACAAAGGCAAGCATTTTCTTTTCTTGTCTTTATTTGTATATAACATATTTCAGATTCAATTCTGCGATAATCAATATTTTATGGAAATAAAAAAATCAGCTTTCACCTTGTCTGCGCCAAGAGCAGACATGTGTCCAAAGGATGACAAGCCGGAATATGCTTTTATAGGACGCAGCAATGTGGGTAAGTCGAGTCTTATCAACATGTTGTGCAGACATAAAGGCCTGGCCAAAACGTCGGCAACACCGGGTAAGACATTGCTTATCAATCATTTCTTGATAAACAACGAATGGTATCTTGTTGATCTTCCTGGATACGGATATGCCAAACGTTCTAAAACAGTTGCAAACAAACTGGAACAGATGATAGCCGGTTACATATTGCAGCGACAGCAACTTGTAAACACATTTGTGCTTATTGACGTCAGGCATGAACAGCAAAAAATAGACAGGGAATTTGTTGATTGGCTCGGTGAGAGCAATGTCCCGTTTGCTATCATATTCACAAAGGCCGACAAGCTCGGACCTGTTAAGGCAAAAAGCAACGCCGCCGCATGGATGAACTGTCTTAAAGATCGCTGGGAGACACTTCCGCCATATTTTATAACAAGTTCTGTTAAAGGAACGGGGCGTGATGATATATTAAATTACATAGAAGAGATAAACAATACTATTGAAAAATAAAGTCTGTTTAAATTTGTAATTTTGCTATTTTTGCCTTACTTTTGCAACACGAAAGCAGAGCCCCGGTCTGTCGCTGGTATTCATAAGGATACGAGAGGAAAGTCCGGGCGGCATAGGGCACTCCACTTCCGAAAATAGAAGCTATTGGCAACAGTAGGTGTCGACAGAAGAAAATAACCGCTTTTAAAGATACTGTCATTCTTATGAGTGATAAGTCTTGAGCAAGGGTGAGAAGGTGGTGCAAGAGACCACCAGCTGACGGGTGATCGTCAGGCTGTGTCATCTGGAGGACGCAAGTTCATGTAAACCGCAGTTTGAGGGCTGCCCGTCCGATTGTGCTTGACGCACATCTGCGGAGGGTAGAATGCTTGAGTTTGGAGGCGACTTCAAAACTAGATAAATGACAGACGCAGTTCAACGCTGTAACAGAACCCGGCTTACGGAGGCTCTGCTTTCTTTTTTATTAAAAACAAATTATACTTTCTGCTTTATGGCCTTACGGGAACCGGAAAAGATGGTAATTGATGATTTTGATCATCAAGTTCATAATCTGCTTGAATCAAACAAAGACAAATCGGGCTGTCCCCAAATGTCTGATTATGGAATTACCAAAGAAGATTTTGAGAATTATATTTTTGACAAGCAAGCCATTCTTGACTTCCGCGGTACGCAAAAAACGAAATTTGTGCGCTGCGGCATTTTCATAGTGTTGCCTGTTATCATATTGTCAGCTTTCCCAGAACAGAGTCTTCCATTCGGGAAAATGACATTTTTCGCAGGCATCTGCCTCGGACTGCTCATCGCTCTTTTTGTTGAAAGCCTTATGATTATGATTATCAAAGTAAGGGTAAACAAAAATGCTGATCCTAATATTGACAAGTTTATACGTGACCTTGAGCATTTTGACAGGTTCAATAAAAGAAACAAGCATGGCGAGTGATACAATACACTAATTCCCACTTATAAAATATCCCTATAAAGGGTTATCCTACAAAACAATCAATTAGTTGTGCCCAGAGCCCCCGGCGAGGCACACTCATGCTCAACTCCAGACTAAAGGAAGCGCAGCGGCCGCAGCCTGGCGTACGAATATACAGTGTGACAAGCGTATCTCAAAGAGATAAACTCTTGACTCTCATCAACATACATTTCTCTTAGATGAATACAGAGGAATATAGAAAGTGACATTGTGGGGCTACCTCAGGGCTGCGTCCGCTTAGTTACATTAATCCATAGCAATTAATAATCTTCCAGACAAAATGCTAATAAGTTTTATTATAACGGCGTATAACCTTCCAGAGGGTATGGTGCATGAATGCATCGACAGTGTCTTGTCTGTTCCATTAGACACTTGTGAACGCGAGATAATACTTATTGATGACGGCTCTGATGTTTCCGTATATAGTGAGATAGAAGATATTAAAGATCAGGTCGTTTTTATGCGTCAGGCAAACAGCGGTCTTTCTGCTGCAAGAAACTGCGGACTGAGCATTGCGTCAGGAGACTACATACAGTTTGTTGACGGAGACGATTTTTTGCTGCCCGACTGCTATTGGCAGTGCATAAAATTGCTGGAAGAAAAGCCTGATATTGTTTCGTTTAACTTTACTGATGATTATGCCTTGCTGACAAACGGCAAAAGAAGTTCAATTACTCTCAGACATAATGCAGAAAAACAAAAGCTATATTCCGGCACAGCGTATATGTCGGCTCACAACCTTAGGGCTGCAGCATGTGGTTATATCTTTAAAAAACAATTGGCAGACAGTCTGAGGTTCACTCCAGGCATCTTTCATGAAGATGAGGAGTTCACTCCTCTACTTTTCTTGCGCGCTGACAGAATAGTGTTCACAAACATAGTAACCTATTTCTACAGACCACGGCAGGGCTCTATTATTAAGAGCAACGACAGTGAACACATTTCCAAACGTCTGAACGATTTCTTTCAAGTTATTGTACGGCTCCGCAACGCTGCAAGCAATATGCCGGCCGACAAGCGCCGTGCTTTGATGCGCCGTACAGACCAGTTGTCAATGGATTATATATATAATGTGATGAAGCTGACCGGCAGCAGCAAATGTCTGGAGCAAAATATAGAAAAGATGCGGCGGTACGGCCTGTTTCCCCTTGCGAAACATAATTATACATTCAAGTATTCAGTGTTCAGAATTATATCTCAGACAAGGATAGGACGGTTAGCTGCATTAAAGACAATAAGATGAGCAAGCCTTTAAATATTTTATTATTAGGTGAATACAGCAATGTGCACGCTACCCTTGCCGAAGGCCTCAGAAAGCTCGGACATCATGTTACCGTTATCAGCAACGGCGATTTCTGGAAAAATTATCCGCGTGACGTCGACCTCAGCCGCAACTATGGCCGCACGGGAGGTCTGACTTATTGGATTAAAGCGAATATTGCGAGACACAGGTATATGCACGGCAATGACATCGTGCAGATAATCAATCCTATGTTCCTCGAATTAAAAGCCGAGCGCATATATCCTTTCTATAACTACCTCAGACGCCATAACGGCAGGATTGTACTTGGTGCTTTCGGAATGGATTATTACTGGGTGCATGAGAATTCTACACGTATGCCTTTGCGATATTCCGATTTCAACATCGGCAGCAAGCTTCGGACAGATGATACGGCCGTAGCCCTTCGGCATGAATGGATAGGCACTGAGAAAGAAAAGCTTTGCAAGTATATAGCCAATGACTGTGACTGTATTGTTGCCGGACTGTATGAATATTATGCCACATATCAGCCAGTCTTTCCGGACAAGACAACATTCATACCCTTTCCCATTAAATGCAGCTCAACCGCAGCAGCGTTCATGCAGCCAGACAAGCTGACACTGTTTATTGGCATAAGCAAAGGACGCAGCCGCTACAAGGGCACAGACATAATGCTTAAGGCAGCAGAAGACATTAAAAAGAAATATCCAAACAAGGTAATACTTAAGAAGGCTGAAGGTGTGCCGTTTAAGGAATATGTAAAAATGATGTCGGGAGCAGATGCCATTCTTGACCAGCTTTACAGCTACACGCCGTCGATGAACCCGCTGGAGGCCATGTCTCACGGCATCATCTGCATCGGCGGCGGAGAACCTGAGAACTACTCCATTCTCGGCGAAGAAGAACTGCGGCCAATCATTAATGTAGAACCGACATATAACGACGTATATAAAAAGCTGGAATGGCTCGTAAATAACATAAGCAGCGTGCCAAAGCTAAAGCAAAATTCCGTTGCATACGTCAGGCGGCACCATGATTACATAACGGTTGCAAAGAAATACGAAAAGTTATATTATGGCTTGGAAGAGAAAATATAAATGCCAGAATTGCGGCTATCAGGCCGACATCTACGACGGCAAGGGATTCATGGGGCAGAAAATAGTTTCTGTTTACTGTCACGACTGCCATACTGTTCAGCCCCTTGTGGTAGGCGGCGTTATCGGCCAGTCAGCTCCTTCTTTTCAAGGACTTGCCGACAGATTGTGTCTGAACTGCGGCAGCCAGAATATCACGGAATGGGACGGCCGCACATGTCCGAAGTGCGGCGGACCAATGACCGATACCGGAGAAAAAGAGTTCTGGACGTAAACGCCCCCCATTTTTCAAGTCTCTGCTGCGAATGCGCACTATTAACACAAAAAAAATTAGCGCCGGTTCCGGAATAAATCCCCGTCCAAACGCTAATTATCTTCATGCAGTCTACCCGACCGAACATATTCTGTCTGCACGTTTCATGCAGTCAAAGTTTCTATTCTCTTTCACCGACAATATCGTCAATAGTAGCAACGGTATGTCCGTCGCGATGGCGGAACAAGTTCAGAATATCCCTTACAGATTTCTCTTCCTGCACCTGCTCAACAATATAGTTGTCTATAAAGTTCTGAGAAGCCCGGTCTTTCTCTGCATCAGCAATGTCAGCCAACTCATTAATAAGCTCAGTGACATGTTTCTCTTGCTGCATGGTATATTCAAAGATTTCCTTTGGATTATCGTAATCAGTTTTCACGGCTTCTACAGCCCCGACTTTTGCCTCACCGCCGCGGTCAAGAACAAAGTTAGCCATATCCATGGCATGTCCCTTCTCTTCATCCGACTGTTTGAACATCCAGTTGGCAAAACCCTTCCAACCTTCTTTTCTAAACCAAAAAGCCATTTCAAGGTAGAGATTTGAAGAATACAGCTCTGCTGTAATTTGAGCGTTAAACGCATCTTCCATTTTCTTGCTTATATCCATAGCGAATAATATTTAGTTTTTGTTATAAGCAAAGATAGCAAATAAACCAATATACTGTCTGATATTCCTAATAAATTAATTTCTTTTAACTAAAAATTATTCGAAACAGAATTTCCTTGGTCACTTCTATTTTAAACTTGCCTATAGTTTATTGACGAAAATAGACCAGCAGCTTCATATCATCGGCCTTGCCGCAGAACGACACAATCTATCAGATTTGAAGTCTTTCATAGCTTTCTTACTTGCCATATGATTTTTCTATCGGCTTGCGGACGGCCACGAGGGCCGCACCCTGCTATAATCCTGCAAACACTAAAATAAATACCTGTCGTAGAACTTTTTCTTTTCAATGTTCCGATTAAAGAAAACATTTCCGTATATTTGTCATATCCAATATAAAAGGCTATACAACTAATTTATACAAGAATATGAAAGCAACAGCCATAATTGATTTCAATAGTAAGAAGCATGTGTATAATGCCACTTCGGAAGAACTTGCACCTTACGAGATAGAAAGCGAGGGCGAGACCCTTTACGAGGCCGCTGAAAAATTCATCCTTGGAATACAAGACAGTATTGAATATTACGAGATGTACGGTCAAACAGATGCTTTGCCCGATACTAGAAATCTTTATAATATAAAACTTCAATTTAAAGCAAAATGCAAATTATCTGAAGACGACAGATTGTATGTTGTCGCTTTGAACATTATGCTTGAACGTCACTATGGTCAAAAGGACAAAGCCGGACATGACTATTACTTTCATCCATTGAGAGTTTCTTTCAAATGTGACGAGGTCGATGAAAAGATCGTTGCACTACTCCATGACACTATCGAAGACACGGGACTCTCCATAATCGAATTGATAAAGTCCGGTTTTGACAATGTGGCTATAATAAACGGAATAACAGCCGTTACACGCAACAACGGCGAGACTTACGCCCACTTCATCATGCGTGCTTACATGGATGACATTGGACGTGTGGTCAAAATTCATGATCTGGAAGACAACATGGATATAACCCGCCTGCCCGATCTGAAAGAAAAGGACTGGCACCGCCTCAATAAATACCTTCATTCATGGCGGTTCCTCAACAATCTTGAAGAAGATATATCAAAAATAACAGAATAGATTGATAAAAGTTAATTTGTTTGATTCTGCTTAACAAATAGAAGCTAACTTTGCCAAAAACAAATTTGAGTATAAACTTCAAAATTAATTATTATGGTAAAGAAACTATTACTATTTGTGATGGCAGCGATAGTTGCTGTCTGTTCTTTTACGAGCTGCAGTTCAGATGATGATGACAATGGATCAGCTACTGCTTCAGTTGTTGGTACATGGGTGAACAAAGCAAATGGCACTACTGACGAGATTCAGTTCAAAGCCGATGGTACATGTCTTGAGAACATGACAATGGACATTTGCGGGTTCACTAAAGAGGAGGTGCAGACTGTGTTTGCCGATGACATCAGGCAGATGGCTGACGTTTATAAGGTTTCGGCAGAAGAGATGTACCAGATGATAAAGAACAAATACGACGGATACCATTTTGCCGGCGGCTCACCTTCTGTATTCAATCCGTTCAGCTTGATAAATGCCTTCGGCGACCGAAAGTCGGCGACAGTGCAAAGAACGCTCTTGCTCAAATCAACGAGAAAGGCTATGCCACACCCTGTCTCACCGACGGCCGTAAAGTCGTAAAGGTTGGTATACGGTTCAATCCCGACAAGCATACAGTAGATGAATGGACAAAAGCTTGACCTTAGAATTCTAACAATAACCTAAAAATATTTTATATAAAAGCCAACGTCGTTTGGATTATTGCTGATATTCATCAAATAAAAAAAGGCATCTGTAAACAGATACCCTTTTTTGTGACTCCGCTGGGATTCAAACCCGGAACCTTCTGATCCGTAGTCAGATGCTCTA
>OMUH01000093.1 GCA_900314195.1 uncultured Prevotella sp. | reverse complement strand
GCAAAGGTCGAAAATTTACAGCTTATAGAAAAGGCGGCCTAAAATGGATGGTTACGGTTTAAGGAACAATGGGATAACCTATGGAGAGTTACAAAATGTCGGTTAAAATTGTAATACTGCATTTGCCATGAAGCCATAAAAGAATGCTCCGAGCAGAACATCACACAACGTTTCTGCTCGGATTTTTAAGTTTTTAACGATTTCGTATGCAGTCTTTTTACTTTTTTCCGTATCTTATATATAATGTGCATAATCTCGCACACCCAACATGAAGATAGAAAAGCTAATAGAAAGAGTTAAGGCTGGCGATGCTGACGCTTTGAAAACTGTTTATGAGGCATATTCTCAAAGGATGAGGAATGCTTGCATAAGAATTACCCAAGAGGACGAGGATACGGTTGATGACCTCGTCCAAGAATCGTTTATACGTGCCTATTATTCTTTGGAAAAGCTAAAGGATGCTTCAAAGTTTGGTGAATGGGTTGTTGCCATTACAAAAAATGTATCTTTACGATATTTAGAGAGGAAGCGTAAAATACAAGTGCTGCCTTTCTCGGAAATTGGGGATGGATTTGATGTGGAAAGTTCTTATACTTCAGATTCCAATTTGGAAGAAAAAGAGCTTTTTGAGCTAATCGATAAGCTGCCTTCCGGATACCGCAACGTGTTCAGAATGGCAGTCATTGAAGGATTTTCGCATAAGGAAATTGCGGAAAAACTTGGCATAGAGCCACATAGTTCTTCATCGCAACTCACACGAGCCAAAGTAATGTTGCAAGCAATGATAAATAAGCGAACATTAGTTTTAATTTCCATCATCCTTATCTGTGTACCAATATGCAAATATCTGTTTTGGAAGAAGGATATGGAAGAGAAACGACTTTCTGTTGCAAACGTATATAATGCCAAAGAAAAGCCTTCTGCTAATCATGGAACAGAGCTATCAAATACTAAATCGTCTTCAGTAGACAAGAAGGTATTAGCTACGACAACTCCTAATGTAAAAACGAAGTTGCCTAAATTCACCGTTGTAGACTCCATCTGTATAAAAACGGATTTTGAAAAGGATGATTCTACAAATAACATTGTAATAGCAATAGAAAAAGATACCGTGTCTTTCGATACAGTAAAGCAGGTTATGCCTAAGTTTGAAGAATTTATGGCAAAGAATGATGTTGCACCAAGTCACCAACACAAGTGGAAAATACTTGCCATGGGCTCTTTAGGTTCAGCATTGGCTCAGAATGCCTACAAGATGTTTGTTGGCGACGGTGGAGGTGATATAGATGGACCTCAGCCATCTGGTCCAAAGACATTTTCAACTTGGGAGGATTATTATCTATATCTACAACAGAATGCGCATGATGAAATGTCAGAGGAAGACAAAGCTCTGATGGAAATTGTCATCAATAATATGAATAACGCCAATAACATCAAAAACGGTGGTAAAATTGTAGAGCATGAGCATCATGACAAGCCGATTACCTTTGGACTTTCAGTATCAAAGTCTTTGGGTAATAAATGGAGCTTGGAGACAGGTTTGCAGTATTCGCTCTTGAAATCCGACTTCACGCTAGGCGAAGATTCTTATTACATCAAACAGAATCAAAAGGTTCATTACTTAGGAATACCTTTGCAAGTGTCATACAGATGGTTTGATGTCAAGAATTGGTCTGCTTATTCTTCGTTGGGTGCAACTCTGCATATTCCTATTTATGGAAAGAATACAAAACAGTATGTTACAGGGAAAACAATACCTTATATGAATAGTAGTCATTTCATCCCATCATGCCAATGGGCTGTCGGTACAGGAATCGGATTGCAATATCAATTCATGACCAATTGGTGCGTTTACTTTGAACCTACATTTAGTTGGTACATACCTAATGGCAGTACAACTCATACCATTTGGACAGAGCATCCATTTACCATTACCGTCCCATTCGGAATAAGGTTCACATGGTAAAAAAATAATATCTCATGCAGTCTTTTAGGTTTTGCATGTATCTTTAATAATAGAGACTCCAAAAATATAAAATAACTTTAAGAACAAAAAATGTAGTAATATGAAGAAATTTTTATTATTGTTAACACCATTTTTCCTGTTTGCATGCTCCAATGCAGACATGTACGATTCTGAAGGTGTAAGTATATTAAAGAAAAGTAATTCTTTGAACCAGAATGTGCAACTGAGTGTAAAGCAAGCAGAAGCCTATGCTAACTTGTTCTCTAAGGGATTCGACACAAACGACATTTCCGAAGAGGATAAAAGTAAGACTCGTGCAATTGCTTCAACTAATGAGGGTAGAACTATACATGACGTGAATTACATTATCGAAGGTGGCGATACTTTGTTGTATGCTGTTAACTATGATAATGATAAAGGTTTTGTTATTCTTTCAGGAGCGAACAATGCTTTTCCCGTTGTCGCACATTCCTCTGTGGGAAACGTTAATCTCAATGAGATTTCTCCAGACAATCCTCTTTCTTTAACTATTGAAGCATACAAAGAGAGAGCGAAAGATGCTTTGAATGACACGACTGCTATCTATAGTACATATTTTGACGAATGGAAAGATTTGGGAAAAGATGGTTACGAGTATGAGGTAGAACTCTCTGGTGATGAGCCAAAGCCAGAATCCTCTCAAACTCGTTCAAGTCGTAGAAAGAACTCTTCAGGCAAGAAATCTATCTATCCTTATACCGGCAAGGATTTAAACTATTGGTGTCAAGAAGGTGGTTACAATTTTTATGCAAAAAACAAGTACCCAATAGGATGTCCAGCTATAGCAACTGGTATGCTTATGTATGACACTTCTCAGCGTATACTTGGTAATTCTCAGTCAACTTATCCGTCATTCTCATATACAGATAAAAGAGACTTGAAAGATATAACCACAGGTACAGAACTTGCAAAAAAACTCCGCCAAATAGCAGACAGCATTCCTGGATACAATTTTGGGAAAAATGGCAGTGGAGCAACACCTGGAAATATATTGATAGGTCTTCACAAATTAGGATATAAAAAAGCCCAATTAGTTCAATATGATTTTGAAAAACTATATGAAAATCTACAGTTTAAGGGAATAGATTATTTTGGAAAAGAGACTACTTTTAATCGTGGAGTCTTAATTCTTGCTTATGAAAAAAATGGTACTGGTGGTCACATATGGTTTTGCGATGGCTATTACGAACAGTCATACACTGTAACAAAGAAATTCATCGGTATTAAAGTAAAGTCATGGAAGGAATATGATGATCGTCTTTATATGAATTGGGGATGGGGAACTGATGGTGGTAATGGTTGGTACAGTGCCACTGATAATGATGTTTGGTCTTCACTCGACACCAAGAAATATTATTATTTGAAATCTCTGCCACAAATGTTTATTAATTTAAGCTATTATGAATATCCACAAAACGCTTATTAGTATTCTTCTTGTTTCGACTGTATTTTGCTCTTGCACAAAAGACGACGAATACAGCCCACAAATTGCATCTACTATTTTAAATTCGCTTTTTGTCTCAATAACAGACAACCAAGGCAAGTCTATGAATAATATAGAATTACTTGACAATAATGAATTTTCTGTTATCGAAAAGAATTTAAAGCGAAAAGCGAAAATTGATGTTGTCGATTACGAGAATGTAAAAATGTTTAGCTTCAGTGTAGATTTGCCAGACATAAAATCTATGAAGTTTAATGAGACGAAAACAGAGGGGAGTGGAACCGTAGGCTTGGTAATGAATATCAAAGGAACAAAATTGCCTATGATTGTGAACTTTAGTTTCACTACATCAAAGGATGCAAATATGTGTGGTGGAAATTGTATACGAATTAAATCCATAGAATATGCAAACAAGGCTGTTTATCCTACAGAAGAAATGGGCATCAATTTAATTAAGGTAAAATATAATGGTAAAAACAGCGTCATAGAACCTTGGTGATAATTGAATTGTATAAAACAAAAAACGGTGTGTGAATCGATTAAGCATTTTCACACCGTTTAGAGCAATTCAAAATAAGAAATAGCTATGGTAAAGCAAATTGTATTTTTAGTTCTTTCTGTTATGGCTTTGAGCTCTTGCTCTACAGAGCAGAATGCAATGCAGCCAATCAGAATAAGTGATGTGATAAGCTCGGGCTGCACATCTTCCTTTTCTGCAAAAGAAAGTCGCCCGAAATATTATGAAAGCGAAATGGAGAAGTCTCCAAAGATGGTTATCTCGGTGGATGCAAATGGGACAGGTCACTTCACTGTGGCTGACCTCCGAGGAAACTGTGCGTTAAATGGTTGGCCTTGTCCTGCTCCTTCAGCACGGCCACCTGCCTGTCGCTGTCGTTTTTCTCTATCTGCGCCTTCAGCGACGATATTTTCATGTCTTTCTCGTTCAGCTGCTTGCCGTATTCGGCTGCCGCCTTTTGGTTAAGACCGTTTATGTGCTCCGTCAGCCTTGCAATCTCCTCTTTCTTCTGTCCTATTTCTGCATCCTTCTCGGCCAGTTTCTTCTGAAACTCCTGCTCAGCCTTCAGGCCGTCGGCTTCCTGTTTGGCTTTCTGCTTTTCGCTTATATCCTTCAGCCTGCTTTCCAGCTCGCGCTCAAACTCCTTGTTCTTCACCTGGCTGAGAATGGCAGCATAGCCGGCCTCGTCAACCTTGAAAGTCTTGCCGCAGTGAGGGCATTTAAGTTCTCTTATATCCATGATGGTTAGTGTTTTTTATTGGTTTATTGCAAAGATAGATAATTCCTGTTCAGTTTATTCAAACGAATGATGTTTTTTTACCGGTGCAGATATATTTTTTCGCCGGCAAGTCAGCTGCACAGTTTTTGCTTGGTTCGGCGTGCCGCATTCAAAATTCTGTTCAAGAAAGCCGATTTGTGTCAGAAATTATTAGTAAGTTTGCATATAATCAAAAAGAGTAGATATGAAATATCCGGTAGGTATACAGTCATTCGGGTCATTGCGCAAAGATATTATCCGCAAAACGAAATGTCATTAACATTAAAAACGGATAGTTTGATAAAAAAAACAGCGGCTGCCGGCATCATTGTGCCGGCAGCCGCTTGCGGTTCTTATATCATTCCTTTTCAACCGTTTTTTTCTTATGCCATCATTTTCAGGTCTTCGTCTACTGTGGAGATGGTGCCCAGTCCGAAGTTGCTGACAAGCACCTTCAGCACTCCTTCCGATACGAAGGCCGGTAGGGTAGGGCCGATGTGTATGTTCTTGATGCCGAGGCTCAGCAGGGCAAGCAGCACGATAACGGCTTTCTGCTCATACCACGCGATGTTGAACTCTATCGGCAGGTCGTTGATGTCGGCGGCACCGAATATTTCTTTCAGTTTCAGCGCCACTACGGCCCAAGAATAAGAGTCGTTGCACTGTCCGGCGTCGAGCACACGTGGAATGCCGTTTATGTCGCCCAGCGGCAGCTTGTTGTATTTATATTTGGCACATCCGCTCGTCAGTATCACCACGTCTTTAGGCAGTCTCTCTGCAAACTCACGATAGTAATTGCGGCTCTTCATGCGTCCGTCGCAGCCACTCATGACGATGAATTTCCTGATGGCTCCGCTCTTCACGGCGTCAACAATCTTGTCGGCCAGTGCGAACACCTGGTTGTGCGCAAATCCGCCAATGATTTCTCCGTGCTCAATCTCGTCGGGAGCCTTGCAGCCGCGTGCCGCCTCAATGACCTTGCTGAAGTCTTTATGCCCGTTCTTCTCTTCTAAGTGTTTCCATCCTGGGAAGCCTGCAGAGTTTGTCGTGAACACACGGTCTTTGTATACAGCGTCTTTTGCCGGCGGCACTATGCAGTTGGTGGTGAACACTATCGGACCGTTGAAGTGGCTGAACTCCTCCTTTTGCTTCCACCATGCGTTGCCATAGTTGCCCGCCAGGTGTTTGTATTTCTTGAACATCGGGTAGTAGTGTGCCGGCAGCATCTCGCCGTGTGTGTATACGTCTATGCCGGTGCCCTCGGTTTGTATCAGCAGGTCTTCGAGGTCGTGCAGGTCGTGGCCTGAGATGAGGATGCCCGGGTTAGAACGCGTACCAATGTTCACCTTTGTAATTTCCGGGTTGCCGTATGCTGTGGTGTTGGCCTTGTCGAGCAGTGCCATCACGCTGACGCCCGCCTTGCCGGTTTCCATCACGTTGTTGAGCAGCTCCTGCATGCCGGCGTCGGGATTTGTGATTACTGCGAGGGCATGCATCATGAAGTCAACGATTTTCTCATCGCGCATGCCCAGCCGCGCAGCATGCTCATAATATGCAGCCATGCCTTTCAGTCCCAGCACGCAGAGCTCTTTCAGTGAGCGCAGGTCGGCGTCGGTGTTTCTGAGCACCCCTTCACGTGAGCCTTCAGCAGCGTAGTCGGCCTTCTCGCCGCCCCAGCGCACCTCCTGCCAGCCGGGCAGGGTGATGTTGCTCTCGCCGGCCGTCTTCAGAAGCTCTTTCTTTATTGCTATTCCTTCGTCCACCTTGCACAGTATTGCTGCGTCGTCGAAGTTGGCATTGGTGATAGTTGCGAAGAGCGCGTCGGCAACGTAATCGCCGGTCTTGACCTTGTCGTATGCTACGTTGTTGTCATTAAGAAAGCTGGCTGCCGTGCCCACGCCGCGAACCACGCTGAGCAGTAAGTCCTGCCACCGGCTCGTCTCCGGGAGTTTTCCGCACACACCTTTCACCGTACACCCTGTTCCCTTGGCTGTTTCCTGACACTGGAAACAAAACATGCTGTTTTCCATTCTCATCATTGTATTTCTTTTTTGTATAATATGTGTTTTGAAATTATTATCTGCAATCCTGCTTTAAAATGTGTTCATTTCATATAACAGGCCTGCATTTATTTTTCTGCTGCAAAGTTACAACAGGTGCAAAGGGCTGAATGGTAACAAATGATACCGTAAAATGTTAAAAGAATATAAAAAGTATCCATCAGACTTGAAAACTGCTGATACATGCTTAACACTAAGCGGGGGAACGGACGCAGCTCCGGAGGGATAAACACATCCCTTCTGCTCACACAGCCCAGGATGGGCTGCCTCAAGCTTAACCCCAGTCTAAGCGGGGAACGAGCGCAGACTGGGGACAGACACGCAGCACCGCATCATACGTTCCTCGGAGAGGGACGCAACGCAATGAAACTCCAGAAAAAAAAATTTTGGCATAGAGCACAGCAAACTGATTTTTGACGGGCAAACTTTAATGGCAATGGTTAATCATGCGGAAGTTATTTTGTGCTTAACTTAATAACGAAATTTTGTCTGCGTGCAGGGCGCGGCCAACCCCTTCGTTCACCACGTTATTGTGACGGACAGAAATGTGCCGGCATTGTAACAATGTTAGGCTTCTTTTTAAATTGGCTGAGACATTAAAAGAAAAGACTATGAAAATTATTTACACTGACTCTCTTAAAACACGCAGAAAAACAAACTTGAAGTCAGTTGGTCGCGTGGAAGGGCATTCTTGCGTGATTTTAATTGTGTTGATAATCAATGTGTTGTGATTTTATTACAAAAATAAATGGCTGAAATGGGCCTTTTGTGTAATAAAAAGCGAAAAATAAACCTGTGGTTTACGGGTCGTAAAGCAGTGAAATAAAAAAATATCTCCGTGCGATAGAAATTTATTTCATTGCGATAGGAAAATAATGCTGTGTTTTGCCCTCGCTATTCGATAAGTATGCAAATAATATGCAGTGTTAATAATTTTAACTACTCATTTGCGTAGTTAAGAGAAGTTAAAATAATGGTATATTATTTTACAAAAACTTGTATGGGAGTGTGACTCTCCGAGTCACTGTAGTTGGGTGTTGCGTAGTAATCCCCACACTGCGTTCGCTGCGCTCGCTTAGTGTGGGGTTACACATGAGTGTGACTCTCCGAGTCACTGTAGTTGTGTGTCGCGTAGTAATCCCCACACTGCGTTCGCTGCGCTCGCTTAGTGTGGGGTTACACATGAGTGTGACTCTCCGAGTCACTGTAGTTGTGTGTCGCGTAGTAATCCCCACACTGCGTTCGCTGCGCTCGCTTAGTGTGGGGTTACGCATGAGTGTGACTCTCCGAGTCACGTTTTTTTTATTTTTTTGTCATGTATGGCATAAAATCAGAAAATTTTTATGTAAGTTTGCCGCAGTTAACCGCTCGTGCAGTACGTGAAGAAAAAAGATATAAGAGTCGTAACGTTGCCAAACGGCACGTATGACTACAACGATGATGACGTATATCGCAAGGCCGGACTTGCTGCCGAAAGAATGAACGTGGTCTATTCGCGTGTATCTACGGCAAAACAAAAAACCGACCTTGATAATCAAGAAAAGACTTTGATTGTATCTGTTCCGTCAGCAACTGGATGCCGGCGGTACGTGGATATGGTATAACGACATGGATAAGATAATGAAACTTTTTTAGATAATTGTATATGCGCCTAATGACAAGCAAGAATATAATCAACGCGTAGGGGCCGTGCCCCGTGCCGGCCAACAAATAATGTTCGACCGATTTTAA
>OMUH01000092.1 GCA_900314195.1 uncultured Prevotella sp. | reverse complement strand
TAACCGCTGAAAATAATCGTATGCGTTTTGATGTTTCGGTTTTAATGTTAAAATCAGTCGAACATTATTTGTTGGCCGGCACTGGGCACGGCCCCTACGCGTTGATTATATTCTTGCTTGTCATTAGGCGCATATTAGTTACGCTGCAGGAAAATATTTGCTAATAAAACATGAAAAACTCCTTCAAGTAATGCTGTCGTGAATATTGCAAAAAAATATTCCCGGCTGCAATGCCTGAAGGAGTTTTTGTGTTTTTGCAAGCTTGTTGAAAACCAGCTTACAGTTGTGTGTTTTTTAATCTTTTTCCGGAGCCTTGTCAATGAGGTCCATGAACTGATCAAGCTTCGGCGTGATGATAATCTGTGTGCGGCGGTTGCGCTGCTTGCCCACCTCAGTGTCGTTGCTTGCAACAGGATTATACTCACCGCGTCCGCCGGCAGTCAGTCTCTTAGGCGCAACGCCGTATTTGTCTTGCAGGAACTGCACAACAGAAGATGCACGCAGAGCAGAGAGGTCCCAGTTGTTGCGTATGTTCTTCATCTGCGGGCTGTCAGTATTCACCGGCACGTTATCGGTGTTGCCTTCTATAAGCACGTCATAGTCTTTATAGTCCATGATAATCTTGGCAATCTTGCTGAGCGTCTCCTCTGCACGGTCGTTAATCTCGTAAGAACCGCTCTTGTAGAGCATGTTGTCGGCAAGTGAGATGTAGACAACGCCTTTCAGCACCTGCACGTCAACCTCCTTAAGCTCTTCCTTGCTCAGAGAGCGTGTCAGATTGTTTGTCAGCACCATGTTCAGAGAGTCGCTCTTGCTCTTCACCTCCACAAGGTGGCGGATGTACTGGTTGCTCTCATTGATCTGGTCAACAAGCTTGGAAATGTTCACGTTGTTTGAACTGGCATTGTTGAGGCTCTTGTCGAGCGACTGGTGAAGTGATTCGTTCTCTTTGCGCATCTGTGCGAGCTGCTCCTCGAGTGATGTCACACGCGAACGTGAGGAGGCAAGTTCCTCCTTGGTGCTCTGATAGTCCTGGGTGAGCTGCTTGTTCTGGTTCTGGCAGTTCTCAAGATCTTTTTTGCTTGCGCAACCTGTAAAAATCATTGACCCGCAAAGCAGGCTCATGAAAAATAGGCTTTTTTTATTCAACATAATTTGCAATGATATAAAAATAGTTAGTATTCCGTTTTGTCTTTTATGACGTTTTCTATTCGTCTTTTTTAATTCGCAAATGTCTTTATGTGGCCAACGTTATATTGCAAAGTTATTAATAAGACTATGAAAAAAGTAAAAAGTGAAATTTGTTTATAAAATTTTAACCTCTTGTACAAATAATGTAAATTTATTCATTTTTTAAGCGTTGCATATTCTTACGCGTGCTATGTAAACAAATCGTGGGTTCCGGCTTATGAAAAAATGATTTATGAAAGAATGATTTATGAAAGAATGATTTATGAAAAAAAATGTGCGATGTTGTTTTTTGAACATTGCTAAATAATTAACTTTGCAAAGTTTTTTGCAAAAAAGCAACGGCCTCAGAGCCTTTTTACATTTAATCTAATCAATATTCAGTTTATGATTATCGTTGTTACCATGCTTGCTTATTTCGGCGTATTGCTTCTGCTGAGCCGCCTGACGGCGCGCCGCTCCGACAACGAGACCTTCTTTCGCGGCAACAGGCGTTCGCCGTGGTATATGGTTGCCTTCGGCATGATAGGCGCAAGCATATCGGGCGTCACCTATGTAAGCGTGCCGGGAATGGTGCTGGCATCGGATATGACATATCTGCAGATGTGCATGGGCTTCATCGTCGGCTATTTCGTTGTGGCATTTGTGCTGCTGCCCGTTTATTACCGTCTTAACATTACAACCATTTACAGCTATCTGCGTGTTAGGCTCGGGCGGCGTTCTTATCTCACCGGAGCATCATTCTTTGTATTGTCGAAGATGACCGGCGCAGCCGTAAGGTTTTATGTAGTCTGCGTAATTCTTCAGCAATTCGTGCTTGAGCCCCTCGGCGTGCCCTTTGCCGTCACCGTGGTGCTCATGGTGCTGCTAATCTGGCTGTACACGCGGCGCGGCGGCATACACACACTCGTATGGACCGACACATTTCAGACGTTTTGTCTTTTCACGTCGCTGCTGCTTATAATATATGGTGTTGTCAGGGCCCTTGGCATGTCGCCGGCCGAGGCTGTGAGGGCAGTGGCTGCCGACAGCCGCAGCCGCGTGTTCGTGTTTGACGACTGGATGTCGCGTCAGAATTTCTGGAAGCAGTTTCTCAGCGGTGTGTTCGTTGTTGTCGTCATGACCGGCCTTGACCAGGACATGATGCAGAAAAACCTCACGTGCCGCTCGCTGCGCGACGCACAGAAAGACATGTGCAGCTACGGGTTTGCCTTTGTTCCGGCAAACCTCCTGTTTCTGTCGCTTGGCGTGCTGCTTGCCATGCTTGCCTCGCGGCAAGGCCTTCAGCTGCCGGCAAGGGGCGATGAGCTGCTGCCGATGTTCGCCGCCTCGGGCAGGCTCGGAACAGCGGTAGTGGTGCTTTTCACAATAGGCGTGGTGGCGGCGGCATTCTCATCGGCCGATTCTGCCATGACAGCGCTGACCACAAGTCTGTGTGTCGATATCTTCGGCCGTGTGGGAGACGAACGCCTGCGGCGGCGTATGCATGTGGTTGTAGCGGCGGTCTTCGCGGCATTCATCATATTGTTCCGTGCCGTCAACAGCACAAGTGCCATAGACGCCATATACACGCTGTGTTCATATACCTACGGACCGCTCCTGGGACTCTTCGCTTATGGCCTGTTCACAAAGCGCACGGTTGATGACAGTTCCGTGCCGGCGGTATGCATAGCCTCGCCAGTAGTGTGTCTGCTGACAGATAAGGCTGTGTCGGCACTTACAGATTATAGCTTCGGCTATGAACTGTTGCTCCTTAACGGTGTACTGACCTTTACTGGCCTTGTGTTGATGTCTGCCGTAAGAAAACAGAAAGCTGTGGCAGAAGTTGATTAGCAGTGTGTTTCTTTTTCCGTCGGTATGCTGACAAAATGTAGCTTTTGCGCAATTTTGCATCGATAAAACTTTTTTTTATTAAAAAATACTTGCAAATAAACAGTGTATTATCTATTTTTGCATAAAAAGAAGTGTAAACCCATATAAATCAATGACAAGGTGAAGCGGGCGGCTCACGTGCTATGTGTATGTGCAGCTGTGATGTGTTTCGTTTACCTTTAATAATTATTATTAGCGAATTATGAAAAGATTTTTTAGATTGGTCACAATTGTTGTGCTGATGCTTGCAGCTGTTCCGTCATGGGCCGACGATGACATGTCGGCAACAGAGGTGCTTGACCGCCTTTCAGAAAATTTCTATTATTTTGGAGGAATAAAGCTTAACTATAGTCTTAACTTCAATGATAATATGCAGCTTCAAGGTTCTATCATACAAAAAGGCCGGATGGCATGGTATGACAATAATAACGGAACCGGATGGGATGACGGAAAAACTTTGTGGTATTACAGCAAGATAGATAATACGGTGACTGAATCGCCGTCGCCGAACGAGCCGCAAGATACGGGCGGCGACGAAGGCTTTGGCTATCTGCGTGTAGCTGAGAAAATGGCAACCCATGCCGAGGCATCGGTGCGCGACAAGGACAATACATACATACTGACCGTCAGGCCGGCTAAGATGTCGCCTTATCAGCAGATTACGAAAGCTGAATATGTTATAGACAAAAATACGTTTTATCCCAAATCGATAACGATAAAGATAAAGACTGTTGAGCTTAAATATGACATTATAGGCTTCCAGCGCGGCGATTTCGCCGATTCCATGTTCCGTTTTGAAAAGTCAAAGGCTCCCGGAGCAAAGCTCATCAAACAGCAGGCTGCACGGTAGAGGCCAGTCTGAAAATCGCGGGAAAGTCAGTTTTTTTTGATTTTATGCGGCGCTGACACGCTGATTGTTTTGCTGCGGCCATTATTGCAGTCCGGTTTTGTAATGTAACCAGCGGACAGCAATAAGGGCCGCAGTCTGTTTCTGCAAAAAAACATTCTGTCATGGGCTGCTGTTTTGCTATTAGATGCCTGAATTTACAGAGAATAATTTTACCTGATAATCAATTTTTACCATGAACACCTGTATGACAAATGGAAAAAAGAAATTAAGCGGCTTGCTGATAAGCCGCAGTCTGACAGTTCTATTGTTCTTGTGCGTCATGGTCGGTGCCGGCGCGCGTGATAACTTCGCAGTGCAGTCGCCCGACGGCCGTGTCGCTGTTAATGTGACTACGCGCGGCGGCCTCAGATGGAGCATAAAACTTTCCGGCAAGAGCGTGCTTGAGCCTTCGCCAATAGCTCTGGAGACGTCGCGCGGCAGCTTCGACGGCTCACGAGGGGTCAGACGCTCATACGAAAGTGATGAAAACGGAAGAGGCACGCTGCGGCTGACCTTCACCGACGGCTACAGCGTTGAGTGGCGTGTGTGGAACGATGCCGCTGCCTATCGCATACTGTTGCCTGCCGGCAAACAGGCTGACATAAAAAATGAAACTGCCGAGTTCCGCTTTGCTGCTGACAATGAATGCATAGTGCCTTACGTGAACGACAACAGAGGCGGTGAGCGCTGGTCGCACAGCTTTGAGGCTTATTATGACCGCCAGCGAATATCACAGCTGTATGCTGATTCACTGATTATGACACCGGCGGCAGTGTGCACGGATGGCACAGCCAAAGCTGTTATTTTTGAGACAGGAGTGGAGAACTATCCGGGAATGTATCTTGTAAAAGGCACGGGCAACTCTCTGCGTGCCGTGTTTCCGCCGCTGCCGGTAAAAACTGAGACGGGCGGCTTCAACCGGCTGAACATAATGCCAGTTGAGCGAGGCAGTATTATTGCGGGGCGTGCCACGGTGCTGCCATGGCGCATTGTCATGGTTGCGGAAGAAGACAGGCAGCTTATTGGCAATGACATAACGAAACGGCTCGGAACAAAAAGCCGCATTGCCGACACCTCTTGGATAAGACCGGGAAAAGCGGCTTGGGACTGGTGGAACGACTGGATGCTGACAGGCGTACCGTTCCGTACCGGCATAAATAACGACACATATAAATATTATATAGATTTCGCAAGCAGAAATCATCTTGAATATGCTGTCATCGACGAGGGGTGGAGCGACCCCGAAGACCTTATGAAGCCGAGCGGACGCCTTGACATCGGCATGCTCACGCGCTATGCGGCACAGCGCGGCGTGGGCATCATACTGTGGTCGTCGTGGCGGAACATGGTGCAGCGCGGCGAGAAGGTCATGAATGATGTGATGGCTCATTATGCCGGTATCGGTGTCAGGGGATTTAAAGTCGACTTCTTCGACCGCGACGACCAGACGGCTGTGAACAGTGCCTATGCCGTTGTAAAGGCTGCGGCTGCGCACAAGCTGGTGCTCGACCTTCATGGCTTCAAGCCCAACGGAATAGAGCAGGCCTGGCCGAACATTCTTAACTTTGAAGGTGTGAAGGGACTTGAGAACTCAAAATGGGAACCGCTCGCCGGCGGCAAGCCTCTTCACGATCAGCCGCGTTATGATGTCACCATTCCTTTCCTGCGCAATCTCATAGGACCTATGGATTATACTCCGGGCGCAATGACGAATGCCGTGCCTTCGCAGTTCCGCGGCAATAACAGTCACCCGATGTCGCAGGGCACGCGCGTTCATCAGATGGCTATGTATACCGTTTTCTATTCTCCGCTTGAAATGCTTGCCGACTCCCCGTCGAAATACATGCATGAGCAGGAGTGCACTGACTTCATTGACAGCATACCGACGGTTTGGGATGAGACTATTGCTCTCGGAGGTGAAATGGGCGAATATGCTGCTGTGGCGCGGCGTCACGGCAGGCGGTGGTTCGTGGCGGCCATGACCAATAGTGAGGCGCGTGACATTGTGCTTGACCTTGGCAGGCTGAGAGTGGCCGGACATGAGATGACCGTTTTCGCTGACGGCATAAATGCCGACCGTGACGCCACAGACTACAGCAGGTCGGCCTCTTCTGTGCCGGCAGACGGAATGGTGATGGTGCATATGGCACCGGGCGGCGGATGGACGGCAAGAATTGAATGAATGCATTATGCTGCGTCACGCGCTGCCGGCTTTTCCATGCCCATGCCTGTCAGCTTTTCTGATTATGCTTTTAACAATATGTTTTTTAACGCAATTGATGCTGAAAAAATATGCTTTCACGGTGCAGTTTATTTATATATATTTAGTAACTTTGCAGAATGAATGAATTTAATGTACATTATTATATAATATGGCTGACACAAAGAAAATAAAGACTGCGTTGATATCGGTCTTTCATAAGGACGGACTGGAGGACATCCTTAAAGAGCTTGACAAGGAAGGTGTGAAATTTTTAAGTACCGGTGGTACACAAAGCTTCATAGAAGGTTTGGGTTATGACTGTCAGAAAGTAGAGGATGTGACAACATATCCGTCTATTCTCGGCGGCCGCGTGAAGACTCTTCATCCGAAGATATTCGGCGGCATTCTTGCACGCCGCGACAATGAGGGCGACCAGCGCCAGATGAAGGAGTTCGACATTCCGGCTATTGACCTTGTTATTGTAGACCTTTATCCGTTTGAGGAGACAGTGGCAAGCGGCGCAGCCGAACAGGATATAATCGAGAAAATAGATATAGGCGGAATATCGCTCATACGTGCCGGAGCCAAGAACTTCAAGGATGTTGTCATCATTCCGTCAAAGCATGAATACGGCGAGCTGCTTGACATTCTGAAGAAGAACGGCGCTGAGACAACGCTCGATGAGCGTCGCCACTTCGCTGAGCGCGCCTTCGGCGTAAGCAGTCACTATGACACTGCCATCCATGCATGGTTTGAAAAGAGCGGGAAATAAAAAACACAGAACCCTCGGCTGCTGAAAGACGTTGCGCGACTGACATGCTGTGAAGGCAGTGTGTCCTTATGCCGCACAAGGCTGTCAGCAGCCGCAGCTACTTATATTCAAAATGGGATTTTTTTCTTTTATACAAGAGATAGCAATGGATCTCGGCACGGCAAACACAATCATCATCAGTGATGACAAGATTGTTGTTGACGAGCCGTCAGTGGTGGCGCTCGACCGCCGCACTAACAAGATGATTGCCGTTGGCGAAGAGGCAAAGATGATGTATGAGAAGACTCATGACAGCATTCGCACCATACGTCCGCTGCGCGACGGTGTTATTGCCGACTTCACGGCATGTGAGCAGATGATGCGCGGACTGATTCGTATGGTTCACACCGGATCACGTCTTTTCTCACCGTCGCTGCGCATGGTCATAGGTGTTCCGTCGGGGTCTACTGAGGTGGAGCTGCGTGCCGTACGTGATTCAGCAGAACATGCTGACGGACGTGACGTTTACCTGATTTTCGAGCCAATGGCGGCTGCAATCGGTATCGGCATCGACGTGGAGGCTCCGGAAGGAAACATGATTGTCGACATTGGCGGCGGCTCTACTGAGATTGCGGTTATCTCGCTGGGAGGTATTGTGAGCAACAACTCTATACGTACGGCCGGTGATGACCTCACGGCAGACATACAGGAATATATGTCCCGCCAGCATAACGTGAAGGTCAGCGAGCGCATGGCTGAGAGAATAAAGATACATGTAGGCTCGGCACTTACCGATCTTGGCGAGGAGGCACCGGAGGATTATGTCGTTCACGGCCCTAACAGGATTACGGCACTGCCTATGGAGGTGCCGGTGTGCTACCAGGAGATAGCACACTGTCTCGACAAGACTATAGCGAAGATTGAGAATGCCGTGCTCAGCGCCCTTGAGAACACTCCGCCTGAGCTGTATGCCGACATTGTAAAGAACGGTATCTGGCTGACAGGCGGCGGTGCCTTGCTGAGAGGACTCGACAAGCGCCTTGAAGACAAGATAAACATTCCGTTCCATATTGCCGAGGACCCGCTGCACAGCGTGGCTAAGGGTGCCGGCATTGCGCTGAAGAATGTCGACAGATTCTCTTTCCTTATGAGATGACGTGGCAGGCAGCCCGCATGAATGTGCAGGCTGCATAGCTGTAAAAATGATACTAATGCGTTTTCTTTCCGTGTGCATATTCCGCGGACGATTGTACTGCGGAATATGCGATGGAAAAAAGCCTGCGTTCCGACATGAATAATCTAATAGAGTTTATCACCAGACACATACAGTGGTTGCTTTTCGCACTGCTTGAAATCGTCAGCATAGTGCTACTCGTGCGCTTCAACGGTTATCAGGGCAGTGTGTTTTTTACCTCGGCAAATGCCGTTGCCGGCAAGCTGTATGAGCTGGACTCGTCAATAGGCTCATATTTCGCTTTGTCGGATGTCAACAAAGACTTGACGTTTCGCAATGTGCAGCTTGAGCATGAAGTGTCGGAGCTCCGGCAGCAGCTTGATTCTCTGCATGAGGACAGTGTCAGAGGGCGTTTCAACCAGCTTGAGCTGCTGAAAGACTATAAGCTTATTCCGGCAAAGGTGGTGAGCAACTCGCTCGACAGGACGGACAACCTCATAACCATTGACCGCGGCGAGGCTGACGGTGTCAGAAAAGACATGGGCGTGGTGTGCGGAACAGGTGTCGTGGGAATTGTTTATCTGACATCTGAGCATTATTCCGTTCTCATACCGGTGCTTAACTCAACGAGCAATGTCAGCTGTACTATCCGCGGACGCGGATACTTCGGTTATCTTCATTGGGACGGCGGCTCGTCTAAGTATGCATACGTTGATGACGTGCCGAGGCACGCTCATTTCAAACTGTATGACGAGGTGGTGACAAGTGGCTATTCTTCTGTGTTTCCGCCGGGGGTTCTTGTCGGAAAGATATTGCATGTATTCAACTCAAAGGACGGGTTGTCATATAGATTACAGGTGGCTCTGTCGACAGATTTCGGACGGCTGCGTGATGTGTGTGTGATAGACGACAAGCAGCTGAAGGAGCGCCTCGACATTCTGCGTGCGGCACAGGATTCTATAAAAGTCAAGCAGGAAGATGAAGACTGATGATACTGGCTTTTATTGTGTTGAATGCAGGGCGGATGGCGCAGGGATGGTCAAGACAGTGCTGGTATGGACATTTTTTAGAATTGGCTGCATATAATATAATTAGTCTTGTCGGCCAAAGTCAATATTTTTATTAAGAAGTAATGCAGACAGGCAGATGAAAGAGCTTTACCGGTCAATAACCTTCATAATATTGTTTCTTTTTCAGGTGCTGGTTCTTAACCATATACACCTGTTCAATGTGGCTACGCCGATGCTGTATGTGATTTTTATCCTTGGCTTTGAGCGTAACTATCCGCAGTGGGCATCGCTGCTGTGGAGCTTTTCCCTCGGGCTTGCCGTTGACGTGTGTGCCAATACGCCAGGTGCCGGTGCGGCCACGATGACGGCTCTTGCCATGGTGCAGCATTACTTTATTGAGCTGTTTGTGCCGCGTGATGCTGCCGATGACTTCAGCATTCACATTTCCACGGTAGGCATAAAGAGCTATTCTATTTATTCATCAATACTCGTGACGGCTTTCTGCCTTGTTTATTTCTCACTTGAGGCATTGTCTTTCTTTAATTTTCAGCAATGGCTGCTTACGGTTGTTGCCTCTTCGCTGCTGACCATAGCGCTTGTTCTGGTTGTTGACAATCTCTTTAACAGAAAGGCATAGCGATGAAAGACTATAATCTTGGCTCTAGAAGCATTGTAATTGGCAGCGTGGCTACGGTTATTGTCATTGTCTACATTTTCCGCCTGCTCACGCTTCAGATAATGAGTGATGACTATAAGAAGAATGCCGATTCAAATGCTTTTCAGAAAAAAATTGAATATCCCTCGCGCGGTGTCATTCAGGACCGTCACGGGCGCCTTCTGGTTTATAACCAGCCGGCATACGACCTGATGGTTGTCATGAACGAGGAGAGCGGACGACTGGACACAACGGAGTTTTGCGATGCGCTCGGAATAACCAAGGAGTTTTTCATCAAGCGCATGAACGACATAAAGGATCGTTCCAAGAACCCGGGTTATTCGCGTTACACGCAGCAGCTTTTTATGAGCCAGCTCAGCGACAAAGAGTATTCGGCCTTTCACGAGAAGATGTTCCGTTTCCCGGGATTCTATACACAGAAGCGTTCCATACGTGAATATGTCTATCCTTATCTTGCCCATGTGCTCGGCGATGTCGGCGAGGTCTCTGAAAGCGACATCGAGGAGGATGACTACTATCAGCCGGGCGATTATATCGGCAAGTTAGGTGTGGAGCGGTCGTACGAGAAACAGCTGCGCGGCGTGAAGGGCGTGAAGATTCTGCTTCGCGATGCTCACGGACGTATTCAGGGCAGCTATCAGAATGGGGCTCTTGACACACGTCCGCAGGCCGGCCGCGACCTTACGCTTGGCATAGACATCAAGCTTCAGGCTCTCGGCGAGAAAATGCTTGAGGGAAAGATAGGCAGCATAGTGGCCATTGAACCGTCTACGGGCGAGGTGCTGGCCATGGTGTCATCACCGACATACGACCCGCGCATGATGATAGGCCACAACCGCGGAAAAATGCACAACGCACTGAGCAGAAACGTGTGGAAACCGCTGCTGAACAGAAGTATAATGGGGCAGTATCCGCCGGGGTCAACCTTCAAGACATCGCAGGCTCTGACGTTTCTGACAGAAGGTGTCATCACGCCGCAGACGCAGTATCCGTGTAACCACGGATTTTATTACAAGGGTCTTCATGTGGGCTGCCACGGTCATGCGTCGCCGCTGAGCGTGGTGCCTGCCATATCGACATCGTGCAACGGTTTCTTCTGCTGGGGGCTGTATCACATGATGTCCAACCGCCGTCTCTATCCTAATGTGCAGTTTGCCATGAACCGCTGGCGCGATTACATGAAGAGCATGGGGTTCGGATATAAGCTTGGCATAGACCTGCCGGGAGAGAAACGCGGACTGATACCAAACGCGGAGTTTTACGACAAGGCTTACAACGGTCATTGGAACGGACTCACAATTATTTCAATCTCTATAGGCCAGGGTGAGGTTAACCTTACGCCGCTGCAGATTGCCAACCTTGGAGCTACCATTGCCAACAGAGGATATTACTATGTGCCTCACGTGGTAAAGAAGGTGAGCGGTGAGCCGCTCGACACTTTGTATCGCCGCCGTCATTACACCATGGCGAGCCGCCGGGCTTATGACATCGTGGCGGCAGGCATGCGCAGCAGTGTGCTCGGAGGTACGTGCCGTTTCCTCGGGCACCTGCCGTATGAAGTTTGCGGTAAGACGGGAACGGCACAGAACCGCGGGCAAGACCACTCCGTGTTCATGGGGTTTGCACCTATGAACAATCCTAAGATAGCGATAGCTGTTTATGTTGAGAATGGTGGTTTCGGTGCCGATTTCGCAGTGCCTATTGCCAGCGTGCTGTTTGAACAATATCTGTCGGGCAAGCTGTCGCCGTCGGCTCAGAGACTGTGTGACGAGCTGCAGAAGCGGCGTGTCGGCTACGGAAAGGCAAACAGATAATTTTTCTGCGGACAAAGAATATTTGAAACGGTTGTCTGTTGTTGATGAATACGTTGATTAAATATATTGCCGCAGTTATTGGCCGTTTACGGGCTGAATATTGATAATCTGGCTGTTATGGATAAATAAGTAAGTCGTAAAATTAATTTATACTAGGAAACAAAGAGATTGATGGTAATTATCCTGTAAATGTTGCGATCTTTCGTTCTGCGAAATATGCGCGGTCTGCGTAAAAAAAATAAAATAAACTAATTTTCTACATTTACTTAACAATAAACGAAGAAAGGAATGCAACGACGTGTTGAAGAGAAAAGCACCAGTGTGTGGCGGTCACTCGACTGGTGGACGATAGGCATTTATATTGCTTTGCTGGCTTTCGGATGGATAAGCGTGTGCGGAGCCAGCTACACGTATGGCGACACAGACATCGTAAGCCTGAGCACACGTTCAGGCATGCAGATTGTCTGGATAGCCACGTCAATAGTGCTTGGCTTTGTCATACTTATGCTCGACGACCGTTATTTCGATACATTCGCATACGTAGTCTATGTCGCGTTGTTATGTCTTCTTTTCTTGACCATATTCAACCCGCATTCCATTAAGGGGTCACGCTCGTGGCTTGTGCTCGGACCGTTAAGATTACAGCCCGCGGAGTTTGCCAAGTTTGCCACTGCGCTTGCAGTGGCAAAGTTCATGTCGACTTATGGCTTCGACATTCATAAATGGAAGCATTTTGCAGTGGCATGTGCTATTGTATTACTTCCGGCTTTCTTTATTATATGTCAGAACGAAACAGGCTCGGCGCTTGTCTATTCGGCGTTCTTCCTTATGTTCTACAGAGAAGGCATGCCGGGCAGCATTCTGTTTACGGCAGTGGCCATGGTGGTTTATTTTGTTGTGGGCATAAAATATGAGCAGGTGCTGATGCTTGACACGCCAACTGCCGTAGGTCCGTTTGTAGTCCTTGTGTTTATACAATTGTTTTGCGTAGGCATGGTGCGCGTTTATTGCAAAAACAAAGCAGTGACGTTCCGCATATCAATAGTATCGTTGATAGTCACAGTGCTGGCTATATTGTTTTCCGTTTTTGTTATTCCGTTTGACATTACTTATGTGCAGATAGCAGTCTGCGCTGGCATAATTCTTTATCTTTTGTATACCGGTCTGTCGCTGCGCGTCATGAATTATTTATATATAGCCTTGTTTGCCATAGGGTCAATCACCTTTTTCTATTCAGCAGACTATGTGCTTAACAATGTTCTAGAGCCGCATCAGCGTGTCAGAATAAATGTGCTGCTCGGTCTTGACGAAGACCTTGCCGGAGCCGGATATAATGTTCATCAGAGTGAGATTGCCATTGGCTCAGGCGGCATTCGCGGCAAGGGATTTCTGAACGGTACGCAGACAAAGCTGAAGTTTGTGCCGGAGCAGGATACTGACTTTATCTTCTGCACTGTGGGCGAAGAGGAGGGCTTCCTCGGTTCTGCCGGTGTGCT
This sequence comes from uncultured Prevotella sp., assembly GCA_900314195.1. Taxonomy (GTDB): domain Bacteria; phylum Bacteroidota; class Bacteroidia; order Bacteroidales; family Bacteroidaceae; genus Prevotella. The sequence continues at coordinate 12,059 of OMUH01000092.1, read as the reverse complement.
TGTACTTTTCCTTGCGCTTATTCTGCGGCTCATTCATCTTGCAGAGCGGCAGCCGTTTAAGTTCAACCGTATCTACGGCTATTGCGTGCTGAGCATCTTCTTGTTCCATGTATTCATAAATGTAGGCATGGTGCTCGGGCTGACGCCGGTCATAGGCATTCCGCTGCCATTCTTCAGCTATGGCGGCAGCTCGTTGTGGGGATTTACGATTCTTCTGTTTATCTTCCTTCGTCTCGATGCCGGCCGCAATCTGATAAGGAGGTGACGGTAAAAAACGAATATACGCAATACAAACAGCTAAATTATTAGTAAGGGGCATGCATCGGTGCAAATCTTTCTGGGCTTGCACAAGGCACGGCCACTGCACGTGTTTTATAGCGTATAGTCTTTATTTATTTTCCGAATATTATTGGTTCTTCCGCTTTTCTCGTTGGTAGAACCTAATTTTATTGGATTCAAAATACAAGAAAGAAGCCTGATTCCGTATATATTTTACTGCTTATTTTTCAAAGTGCTGATAGTCTTTGCTGTGCCTCCATGCGCCGCCCCATCTGAAGCCGTGGCGTATGAAAAGCCGGTAAAGAAGGTCGCCGCGTTCTATCTTGTAATCAAACTTACTGTTTCGGTTGGCATAGCGTGAGGCTGTTGACGGGCTGACAGTAATCTTTCCATACCTGTCTCGCTTGCAATGCGGATTATAGAACGGATTAATGTCAACAGCCATTCCGCGTGAATGCTTTGACAACTTTTTGCTGCCGCTTACATTTCTAAAGCAGAAGCAAGATGTGTTATTGGCCCGCATGGAGCGTTCGTCGTTTGCGCCGAAGTTGTCAATAAGCAGCATTTGCTGTATGGGATAATGTGCTTTATACAGCTCGCGGAATATATCGACAAGGTCATTGGCTATTGATTTGTTGCATATCATTTCGCCGGTGTGTATTTTCCCTTTCAAGTCGTAATGGAGCAGTCTGAGATAACGCAGATCTGAACGTTGTATATATTTATTGGCTTTGAAAGACTTGCCGTTCATCCGTTTAAATACATTGTCGGGAATTTCTTCTGAGCTGAAACAATTTTCTATACCTATTTTTTTTATCTCTTTTCCCGTAATTGTTCTGCCGGCTATCCATGTCCATTGTTGGTGTTTTATTTGCTGGTTCTGGGCAAATATAAACATAGGGGATAATATTATTAATAGCAAAGTCAATATTTTCTTGCACATCATTTTCTTGCACATCGTTTTCTTGCACATCGTTTTATGTTTAACTATTTATGTTTAACTATTTATGTTTAACTATTTATTATTTTAACGTGAGTTTGATGAAATATAACTGCTTGAAATTTCTGTAATTATCGAAAAAATGTTGTATCTATATAAGGTGAAAATAATAAAGAACAACGGAATTCGCATGATCCACCGTGAACAAAATTACATAGATTTTCTGTATGGCATACGACTTTTGTAAAGTTTTTACGCTCAAATGAAAAAAATGTGCCAGATATGCAACGAAAATGTATAACTTTTGAATTTTATGATTACTCCTGGTGACGTATATGTTTGCAAGCCGTTGTAATATAATGACGTTATTAAATTTAAAGGCTGTGTTTGATAAATTAACTTGATTTTTTGACTATTTGGGTAAAAATACAAAATTAGATAATTTCTGCAATCTTCGTTGTATAGCCACTCACTTTCGCCCTGACTACTCCAAAATATGTTACTTATAAGATGTTTTCGGATAGTTCAGCCGTGTCTATCTTGACTGCTGCTTAGTCTTTTTACATCATTTTTCTTGCAAAAATCAAAGTCTATACCGACCAACATAATTGCACTGCACTTCTATGTCATAAAGTTCGGAATGATTAATATTCTCTTCTGATAGAGGCGGGCGTTTTGGGTGATTCGTTGAACGCAATGCACCGTTTGTTGATAATTTTTCTTGGCTTATATGGAATGATATAACTTTGTCGACGATATTGCAAAGCTATTAAAACACTTGTCTGTTATGGAACGATTGCTTAAGGATTATACGCCAATATCTCTCAGCGAGATGAACAGTGTCAGTCTGATGAACCGGACTGATATAAAGTTTGTTACCACTGCGCCAGTTGCCCGACAGCTGTTAGCCCAGTTGCGCAACGATTATTTTGTCCAGGAAATTGACGGACAGCGTGTTGCACCTTATTATACTGTCTATTTCGATACTGACAATAATGCTATGTACCTTCAGCATGTCACTGGTCATGCCACCCGTCAGAAGTTGCGTATCCGCTCTTATATACAGTCGCATCTTAATTTTCTTGAGGTGAAGACGAAAGACAACCATGGCCGAACCCACAAAAAACGCGTTCCGTTCGACGACTTTAATCCGCTGCACCCCGACTATTCCATCGCTTTTGATGGCAACAACGCACGGAGTCGCGAGTATGGCGACTTCCTCGTGTCGGTGCTGCGGCTCAAATCCTCGGTGCTGAGGGAGAAGTTGGAAAACCGTTTCAGCCGCATCACGCTGATTAACAAGGCTATGACGGAGCGGCTCACCATCGACTTCAATCTTCGGTTTCATAATCTCGTTTCGCACCGCCGGTCCGATATTGGCCCCGTTGTCATCATTGAACTGAAACGTGACGGCCGTCGGTTCAGTCCGGCCTTGGCCTATCTGCGCAGCCTTCATATTCGAGAGATGGGTTTCAGCAAGTACATCATCGGTGCGGCCATGACTGACAACCGATTGCCGGCAAACCGCATAAAATCGCGGTTGCGGAGTATTGCCCGTATGTCAGGTATGCAGTTAATTCCCAATCATTAATAACTTAAGCCAATGAACATTATCCAATTTGTCAACAGCAGCTTCCCCTCCGGTTTCCCGGGAATGTTGCTTCATTTCGTTATCCTGATGATGACGGTATGGTTTATTGTCGACCGGATGTATTTCCGGAGAAGCCACCGTCGTGATTTCTATTTCTCCTTCATACTTATGAGCGTTGCCATCTTCTTCCTTGTCTATTTTATGATTTTCGTCTTGGAGGACATGAAAGCTAAGACGAGCATTGGCATCGGTATCGGTCTCTTCGGCATCTTCTCTATCATGCGCTATCGCACTGATGCTATGCCGGTTCGCGAGATGACATATCTCTTCCTTGTCATCTCCCTGTCGGTCATCAATGCTATTGCCGACTCGACGACTATCCTTGAACTCCTCGCCGTCAACCTGCTCGTTGTCGGATGTATCTGGATATGTGAGTCGCGCTTGCAGCAACAGCCTGTCAAGTTGGTTCAGTACGACCGCATCGACCTCATTACGCCTTCTAACCGCGAGCTACTTGTTGACGACCTCCGGCAGCGCCTTGGCATCGATGTGCTCCATGTCGATGTGGGGGCTGTCGATTTCCTCCGTGATATGGCTATGCTCCGCGTTTCTTACCATAACCCGGTCAACGATGAGGAGCTGGAACGAAAAATGAAGCTCCCTGCCAACGACTCAGTCGATGAATAAATAATATAATGTCAGCTCATGAGTATCAGTAATCATATTCATATATTGCGCATAGCGTTCTTCCTTGGCCTGCTGAGTATCCCTTCTGTCATCCATTCGCAAGGCAGTGATTTTGGTATCTGGACGGAGATGGCGGCTGAGAAGAAAATCAACAGGCGGTGGTCGGCAGGTGTCGAGGCCGAAGTGCGCACCAATGACGATGCCTCACAAACAAGCCGCTGGGCCATAGGCCTCTACGGTCAGTACAAGATTGCTAAATGGCTGAAGGCTGGGGGCGGCTATGACTTCCTTTATGACCGTCGCCAACAGTATACATACCACGCTGATGGCAGTCTGAACAAATATGCCAACTATTGGACTCCCCGCCACCGTTTCCATCTCGACCTTACGGGACAGGTTAACTTTGGGTTCTGGAAGCTGTCGCTGCGCGAGCGTTGGCAGTACACCTATCGCCCTCAGAAAACGATAGCCGGGCGTTATGATTACGACGAGGGCGCTTACGACGATGAGCGAAAGACATACAGCGGACGCGGCAAGAACGTGCTGCGGAGCCGGCTGAAGGTGGTTTACGACTGGCGGATGGTCCGGCTGGAACCTTATGCGAGCATAGAGCTCTACAATGCTCTGAATATCGAGAAGGAGCGTTACACTCTTGGCCTTGACTGGAATGTGAACAAACACAACATATTAGATGCCTTCTACCGGTATCAGAATGTCGTTGATGATGATGATATGGGCCTTCACGTCTTAGGCATCAACTATAAGTATAAATTCTAACAATAAATCAAGAAACAACTATGTGCAACAATATTAAACTGATAATGACTTTGGCAGTTGTCGCGGTTATGGCCTCGGCATGCTCGTCGGACTCCTTAGACCTTACCGATGTCGTTATCCCTTCTGATAATGGTGCGTCGCCGGGAGACTCCTCGTCTGACGACGGCAGTGCTACGACGACAGGCGACTTAACCACTTTCGACATCGCCGTTGACACCACTACCGCTGTTGCTGAGACCGAGATACTGAGCAGCGACGACGAAAATAATGTGGCGAGTGCTTCCTTTGCCAAAACCGTCACCGTCGTTTATTCCGGTTCGTCTGCTAGGGTCACAAACGATGTCGACGGAGTGACGGTCAGCCTGGATGGTGCCAATGTGACAGTTAAAAGTTCTGTCGCCGGTGTCAACTACGTATTGTCGGGTGTTACTGCTGACGGACAGTTCAAAATTTACAGCGATAAGAAATTCAGTCTCACCCTCAATGGCGTCAGCATCACCAATCCCGACGGACCTGCCATCAACTCCCAGAGTGGCAAACGTGCCTTTGTCGTCTTGGCCGACGGCACAACAAACACCCTGACCGACGGCACTGACTATGCCACATCGTCGGAGGACCAGAAAGGAACGCTCTTCGCCGAGGGCAAACTTATATTCAGTGGCAGCGGGAAGCTGCGTGTCTATGCCAACTGCAAGGCTGCCGTCAGTGCCGACGACTGGGTGCTCATACACCGTGGTGTTGATATCTACATCAAGTCGACAAAGGGTAACGGCATCAAGGTCAACGACGACGTTACCATCAATGGCGGCTGCGTAAATATTGAGACGTCGGGCACCGCATCCAAAGCTATCAGCAGCGACGGCACAGTGAATATTGCCGGTGGGCGCACTACAGTCATCACGACGGGAGGAGGCGAGTATGATAGTGATGATGCCGATGTCAGTGCATGTGCCGGAGTGAAGGCCGACTCCACGATGACTGTCTCCGGTGGCGAGCTGCTGTGCAAGAGTACCGGGGCCGGTGGTAAGGGTATCTCGACCGACCAGCAACTGACCATCAGCGGGGGAACGGTGAAAGTCATTACCACCGGAAAGACTTATGCCTACAGCAACTCCCTCGACTCCAAGGCAAAAGGCATCAAGAGCGACGGCGATATGACTATCAGCGGTGGCAAGGTGATGGTCAGGGCAACAGGCAGCGATGGCTCGGAGGGTATAGAGAGTAAGGGAACACTGACCATCAGTGGCGGACAGGTGGAATCTTACTCCTATGACGACGCCATCAACTCGGCCAGCCACATGTATATCAAAGGTGGTAACGTCTTTGCTTATGGCATCAATAACGATGGCCTCGACGCCAACGGCAACCTCTATATCCAGGGAGGCACTACTGTAGCCTATGGCACTTCGAGCCCTGAGCAGGGTGTCGATGCCAATACTGAGGGTGGCTACTCGCTCTATATCACCGGTGGCACACTTGTGGGTGTCGGCGGTGGCACCACCTATCCATCGTCAGCGAGCACTCAGCCGTCAATAGTCTATGGCGGGACTGTGAGCAACGGCACCACGCTGACCGTCAATGGCTCATCGGCTCTGCTGTCGTTCACGATGGGACGGAGCTACAACACATCGGCGGTATTCCTTATCTCATCGCCAAATCTGACGAGGGGCAGCAGCTATTCAATATATAGTGGAGCTGCGGCTGCAGGCACCGACTGGCATGGTTTGGTCTCCGCACCGACGGTCTCGTCAGCCGGTTCGCAGATAGCTACCATCTCCTCACTCTCCTCGCCCTATTCATCAGTAGGCTCTGGTGGAACTGGCGGCATGGGTGGCGGCATGGGTGGTCGCCCCGGTGGACGATGATAATAATCCGCTTGCAACGGCATGGATGTTGGCCTCACGGCTGCATTCATGCCGTTTCCAGTGTTGCGGAATGTAGTACTCACCGTCATCACCACTCAGACTGTCGATCTTCTATTTGGATAAATGCGGACATTCAATAAGTATAATACACGCAGTTGTGTTGATTGTGTATATTGTATGACAAGAACGACAGGTGGCAGACCGTAAAAAAAATGTCTGCCACCTGTCGTTCTTTTTTATTTCAGCATTGTTATGCCTACGTCATTGACGCCGGGCAGAATCTCACGCCTCATGTAGTGGTTTACTGTGATGTGCAGCGAATCGCCCTTTTCAAGTCTCAGCTCCCTGAGCGGGACGGAATATTGATAAAGTGCAATGCCATTGCCGTTGAAGTTGGCGCTGTTCTTGTTCATCAGAGTGAACGATACAGTATCGGCCACGGTGGCATGCTCCGGCAGGATTTCCCTTGTTACTATCATTGTCAGACTTGTGAACGGGAATGACTGAACGATTCTCAGTCCGAGTTCGGTGTGGTAGTAGCCGCTTTCGCTGACAGGACTTACGTCGAATTTAAGAGTATCTATGCGTTCCCAGCCTGCTATGGGTGCAGACTCATAGTGGCTGTATATCATTCCTTTTCTGCATGACGTGAGCGTCAGAATGACAGCGCAGAGCAATATGGCCGGTAAGAATTCTTTTTTTCTCAACAAAGCTGCCATGACATAAACACTGTTATTCTTTGTTTGTATTCTCATTGTCTGCTGCTGCGGGCTTTCCGCCGGCCTCATTTTGCGGCCTGCTGTTTGCACCATGATTGTCAGCAGCATTCGCCGGCTTGGTGTCAGCAATGCCGGCTGGCTTCTTCATGTTGTTGTTAGCCGGCTGTCTGCGGTCTTTTTTAGCCTGTTTGTTGTAAGCCTTTGCCGCCTGTCGTTCTTGTCTGGCAGGAGCGTTCGGCTTGTTTTGCTTTCTTGTGTCAGCATTTTGCTGAGGTGCCGTTTTCCTGGTATTCTGGTCGGCCGGTTTTTGCCCTTTGGTGCTTTGTGCGGTTTTAGCCTGTCTGCTGTCTGAGCTTTGCTTGTCTTTAGCCTGTTTGTTTTTCTTTTTCTTGTTTTTCTTCTTGTCGAAGCGGCTGACGTCAGTGTCGGCAAGCAGGTCTACAGGCTTCTTTTCCGGCTTGTGTGAGTCATCGCTGGCCAGCGACAGCGGTTTCTCGCCGTTCTTGTTCATGGCCATAATGTCCTTTGCCCTGTCGGCAGTAATGGTCTCAAGGTTTGCGGCAAGGTTCTTGTCTGTGGAGTATGTGCACATGCCGGTAAGAATGTCGGTCTTGAAGAGATAGTAGTCGCTGTCGAGAGTCTGCAGCACAGCGTCTTTCGGCGGCAGTTGCTTTGACGCCTCAATATATTCGTCGACCTCATAGTTAAGGCAGCATTTCAGCTTGGCACACATACCGGCCAGCTTCTGCGGGTTGAGTGATATGTTCTGCACGCGTGCCGCGTTTGTGCTCACGCTCGAGAAGTTTTTCATCCATGTGGCGCAGCACAGCTCGCGTCCGCACGGTCCTGTCCCGCCTATGCGTCCGGCCTCCTGCCGTGCGCCGATTTGTTTCATCTCTATTCGCACATGAAACACCTCGGCCAGTACCTTTATGAGCTGTCTGAAATCGACGCGCTCATCAGCGATATAATAGAAAATAGCCTTATTGCCGTCGCCTTGGTATTCCACGTCGCCGATTTTCATTTTCAGTCCGAGGTCATTGGCAATCTTTCGGCTGTCTATCATAGTCTTGTATTCGCGTTTCTTTGCAGCCTCGTATTTCTCCATGTCAACGGGTTTTGCGATGCGGTAAATACGTTTTATGTCATCAGCCGATTTCAGATTAGCTTTTTTTATCTGCAATTTCACGAGCCGTCCGGTAAGCGTAACAACGCCGATGTCATGGCCGGGACTGGCTTCAACGGCCACGATGTCGCCTTTTTTAAGTTCCAGCTGGTTCACGTTGCGGTAGTATCCTTTTCTGGTGTTCTTGAACTGCACCTCTACGAGGTCAGTGCTTTTCTCATTTTCCGGCACGTCGGCCAGCCAGTCGTAGGTGTTCAGCTGTTTGTCCTGCCGCCCTACGCCTTTCGCGCTTAGTCCGCGGTCGCAGCCGCGGCATATCTTGAAATCCAAGTTGTTATAGTCCATGTATATATATTGATGTATGCTTTTGAGTATATATTTTTTGTGTGCGGCACCGGTAACAGAATAATCGTTGCCGGTGCAAAGCTGTTTCTTTTCTTATTTTCTCAGCAAAAGAACAATGTTGTTGATGGCTATGTCAAACAGCACTATCTTCGCGTTTACATTTTGCCCTATGTCACGGTAGGCTTTGTCGAACATTTTCATAATGTCAATGACATTAGCCTCGTTGATAAATCGTGCGAAGTTTTTGCAGAAGTTTTCTTCCTCACGTGTCATGTAGATGAGCTCCGGCTGTCTGAAGTTATACATGAAGCTTTCACGAATCATGTGCTGGAAGTATACAAACATTCGTTTCAGCTTGTCGCGTCCCCATTCAGCAATATCCTCACTCCATGCCTTAAGGTCGTGTATGTTCCTCATCCAGCTGAGCCTCATAAGCTTTATGAATGCATCGAGGAATTCTTTGTTCTCATTGTCGTCAGACAGCATCTCAAGCGCCTTGTTCCAGTTGCCGTTGGCAACGCGGGCTATTCTCATGGCATCGTCAGCACTGAGCTGCCGTCTCTCTATGAGTGCCTGCTGCATGTCGTCATTGCTGATTTTTTTTATATCAAAGCGCTGCATCCGGCTGCGTATGGTCTCAAGGAGGTTCTCGGGCTGTTCGCTGACGAGTATGAATACGGTCATCTTTGGCGGCTCCTCAAAGAGCTTCAGCAGCTTGTTGGCGCATTCGAGGTTCATCCTTTCCGGAAGCCACATGATGTCTATCTTATATCCTCCCTGGCTCGAGTTAAAGCTCAAGTTGTGAATGAGCCTGTTGCTTTCGCCGACGGTGATAAGTGACTGTTTCGTCTTGGCGTCGATGAGCGTGAGCCATTCCTCCAGTGTCGGGTATGGCCCTTCTTTCATCATCTGCAGCCATTCTGTTGCGAAATCATCGCTTTGGGGCTTATAGTCGGGCGGCATGTCCTTTGTCTTTATGGTAGGATAGCTGAAATACAAGTCAGGATGCTCAAAGTTGTCGAGCATCGTGCAGGCATATCTTTTTTTGTCCTCGTCGAGTCCTTCCGTGAGCAGCATCCGTGCGAACATCATGGCCACGGCCATCTTGCCCGCGCCTGCCGGTCCGGTTATAAGCATGGCGTGCGGCACGCGGTTCTCGTCGATAAGCTGTTGCAGCCTGCCGAGTGCCTCCTGCTGTCCTATGACATAATAAGAGCTCATTCTCTAAAGAATGTTTTTCATTATTTCCCTTACCGAGTCAACAGCCGACACGGTGAAGAAGTGCACGATGTTGTATCCGTTGCTGAAGAGGTCGCTGACCTGCTGTGTGGCCCATTCAATTCCGAGCAGTCGTGCCTCCTCGTCTGTGTGGCATTTAAGAGCCTCTTCGGCAAGCTCATTGGGGTAGTCAATGTGGAATGTCTTAGGTACCACGGTAAGCTGGCTCAGCTTTGCCAGCGGCTTTAGCGCCGGTATGATGGGAATGGTGATGCCGGCCTGCCGTGCTTTGTCTACGAAGGCATAGAACTTCTTGTTGTCGTAGAAGAGCTGCGTGACGGCATATCCGGCTCCCATGTCCTGTTTGCGTTTCAGCCATGCTATGTCCTGCTCGAGGTTTGGTGCCTCCTCATGCTTCTCGGGATAGCAGGCCACGCCGTAAGAAAACGGCTGTCCCGGGTGTTTAATCTGTGAGCCGTCAATGAAATAGCCGTCGTTGAACCTGTTCACCTGGTCGATGAGCTCGGTGGTGTGGTTATATCCTCCGGCCACGGCCTTGAAGCGTTTGTCCTCGTTGGCCTTGTCGCCGCGCAGCAGCAACAGGTTGCTGATGCCGAGGAACTGCATGTCGAGCAACTCATATTCAATGTCGTCGGCAGTCGCTCCCGAACATATTATGTGCGGCATAACCGGAATGTGGTATCTGTTCTGTATGGCTGCGGCAATGGCCACGGAGCCGGGGCGCCGTCTTATGCGGTGGCGTTCTATCAGTCCGCTTGACAGCTCGGTATATACATATTCACTCGAATGGTTCGTTATGTTTATGAAGAGGGGATCAAACTCTTTCAGCTTGTCTATGGTGCTGAACAGAAAAGCTGTGCCGTTGCCTTTCAATGGCGGCAGCACCTCAAACGAGAAGTGTTTCTTGTCTTTTTCTATCTTCAGCAGTTCTGGTATATTCATATAGTTTCCGTTTGTGTTTGTTCTTCTTTACATCATTCAGAATGCACAGGTTTGTGCATCTTCCAAATGTCCGGCATTATTGAATTTATGCTTATATTTATGGTTTATATTTATGGTTTATATTAATAATGTGTCAGTTGCCGTTTCTTCACGTTTTGCAAACGTACACATTTTTTTTTAAATGAGGGCATTAATACTGTTGAAATATGTTATAGTCAAACCAAATATGTTCAACGCTGACAGCCTATTGTTGATTTTTGTGTGATTGTTATGAAAAAAAAACATGAAAAAATTTTGCATACTTGTTTTTTATCCTTACCTTTGCAATCGCTTTTCAAGAGCAAGGGCGTTTAGCTCAGTTGGTTTAGAGCATCTGCCTTACAAGCAGAGGGTCGGCGGTTCGAATCCGTCAACGCCCACAAATAAAAAGGACATAACTTCTCAGTTATGTCCTTTTTTCATATTTATATTCTCGTCATCTTTTTCTTATCAGCTTTCTTAATGCCGGATAAATGCCGAAGAGGCACAACAGCGCAGTTATCTTGTCTGATGCAGAAATATATTTGCATGTGAAAAGCTTTATGTTTATGTCGCTGTGCAGGGGCCGCCATATTTTCCGGCAGTCGGCGGCTGTGTGTAATGCCGGCAGCAGCCACCGCTTGGCAAAGAACTTGCGGAAAATTATTTCTTCTTTGAAAATTTCATTCAGGGAGTGTCTTGTTAATATTTGTTCCACAACAGAGCCGCTTGCAGCCAGTTCTTTTGCTTGGCTTATTAATTTCTTGTCAGACTGATTTGCAGCAACGTTGCTTAGACTTTGTTCATTATAGTCATAATGATAAAGAGACAAAGGAATATATGACAAAACATTTGATGCAATATAAAATTGAATTAAAAGAGCAAAATCTTCAGCCATGCGGCTGTTTGGCCATACATAAACATTCTTCAGCATTTTCCGTTTTATCAAATGGTTAGATAGAGAGCCTTGACGCTTATTCAGCATTAATGCAGTAATTTCTTCGTTTCTATCTATATGAGTTGTGTCTTGTGCAGGTTTCTGTTGTATTGTTTTCCAACTGCTGCCATCATTCTTGTCAAAATCACACCAAGTAATGTCTGCTTTTTCACTAATTGCTTTGTTGTATAAATTTTCAATCCACGTGCTTTCAGCCCAATCGTCGGAATCACAGCATATAAAGTAATCAGCAGAGGCTGCTTCCAAACCCTTCTGGCGTGATTTAGCCGGTCCTTCATTTTTGTTGTTTCGCATCAAAATGCATCGGTTGTCATTTTCTGTTAGTTCTTGCAGTTTTTTGTAACTGTTGTCAGTAGAGCAGTCGTCAACAAAGATGATTTCTATGTCTTGAAGGGTCTGCGACAGCAGAGAGCGGACGCAGCGTTCAATTGTCTTTTCGGCATTGTATACCGGAACTATTACTGAGACTTTTGGCATTGGTATATAATTTTTTTGTGATTAGACTTCGTATGAACTGTACAAAGGTAACAATAAACCTTTGTTAGATGTTTTCTGTTTGTGTGACAATACGGC
>OMUH01000078.1 GCA_900314195.1 uncultured Prevotella sp. | reverse complement strand
GGTCGGAAAACGAAAGTAGGAAGAAAACTGCTTCGTTTTCCTCCTACTCGATTTGTTTAATAAATTCTATTCAAACAATCTCTTTTTATTTGAAGAAGTCCTTAACAGCCTCGTTAGGAACCATCTGCTCGTCAAAAACGTAAGCGCCAGTCTTAGGGCTCTTAACCATCTTGATTACTTTAGAATATGCGCGACCATCCGTAGAACCTTCGTGGAGGGTAGCGACCGCTTTCTTTGCCATATCTTGTAAATTTTAAAAATCGATACTGAAATTACTTAATCTCCTTGTGAAGAGTCATCTTCTTCAAGATTGGATTATACTTCATCAATTCCAGACGTCCGGGAGTGTTCTTACGATTCTTAGTCGTTACATAACGGCTTGTACCTGGCAGACCGGAATTCTTCATCTCGGTGCACTCAAGAATTACCTGCACTCTGTTTCCCTTTGCTTTCTTTGCCATGATAATTAGTCTCCTATTACTTTAATGTCTTTCCAGTCAACGAAGCCTTTCTCAACAGCGCGCTTCAGTGCTGCATCAAGACCAATCTTATTTATAAGACGCAGACCGGCTGCGCTAATCTTAAGATTAATCCAGCAGTTCTGCTCTACATAATAGAACTTCTTACTAAAGAGGTTAACATCAAAGCTGCGCTTTGTGTGGTGCTTTGAGTGAGACACATTGCAACCTAACTGTGCCTTCTTACCAGTGATTTGACAAATCTTAGACATTTCTATCTTTAATTTTTACTGATTCGTTAATTGATATACCTTATTCCAAACAGATTGCAAAGTTACAGCATTTTTTTTATCTTACAAAATACATCTTTTATTAAGTTAAAAAAATTAAGAATAATTCACATTAAAAGGCTTTAAAGTAAGTATTCGGTGTGACAAACGCTGTTTATATTCTGCTTTATATTATTTGTCAATCATTATCAGCGAAAAAGTATTTATAAAGTGGTGCTATCATTAGAGCTTGTATGAAATTGCCGTTAATAAGCATACTCCGGACTGAAGTTTTTGGTTCAAGAAAATATTCAAGGTCTTCGGCGTAATCAAGGTGTTGCTCAGCAAGTTTAGTTACGCCTTTTGCGAGAAAACAGTGGCAGAGGTTATCCATAGTACTTGGATTTGCCGATATGGTCATAAGTTCTGTCCACTGCCCTCCTTCATAGCCAGTCTCCTCTTTCAGCTCGCGTTGGGCGGCATGCAGCGGGTTCTCTCCCTGTTCTATCACTCCCGCCGGAATTTCTATTGATACTCTTCCCAGCGCATGCCGATACTGCCGTTCAAGGATAATCTGTCCGTCTGTGGTTTCGGCAATGACATTTATCCAGTCCGGATAATGAAGCGTATAATATTCATCATTTATATGTCCGTTGGGCAGCTGTACCTTGTCACGGCGTACGGTCAGCCATGAACGGTCGAAGATTTTCTCTGATGACAAAGTAGTCCATACCATCTCCGCGTCCGTTCTTTTGTCTTTCATATTTATCATCTTTGTTTTTCCGCAAAGTTAATAATTTTAGCTATTGTTGAAAAAACTTTTTCGCACTTTACAATCTGCATTTTTTTACAGAGCACGTTATACATTATATTATATATGGAATTTCTGTTTTGTTTCTGTATCTATAACAAGATCTTTTGTACAAGCTGAAGATCTTGTTGAGAAGAAATAAAAAGTTGAGAAGAAACAAAACGGCAGATTCTAAATTATTTTTTGCTTATATCTCCTCGCTTGTTTGAAAATTAATTACTACTTTTGTCACCGATTAAAATAAATCAATTTGTATTATGGTTAAAATCACATTTCCGGACGGTTCTGTTCGCGAGTACGAGCAGGGGGTTACCGGGTACCAAATTGCGGAGAGCATTTCACCGGCTCTCGCCCGTGACGTTGTATCTTGCGGGATTAATGGTGAGACAACTGAGCTGAACCGCCATATCAACGAGGACGCAAGCGTAAAGCTCTATAAGTTCGATGACGAAGAAGGCAAGCACACCTTCTGGCATACCTCAGCCCATTTGCTTGCTGAGGCGTTGCAGGAGCTATACCCTGGCATACAGTTTGGTTTCGGACCAGCCATTGACAACGGCTTCTTCTATGACGTGATGCCGCCCGAGGGATCAGTCATTTCTGAAAACGACTTACCGAAGATTGAAGCAAAGATGAAAGAGCTTGCCAAGAAAGATGAGCCTGTTGTCAGAAAGGAAGTATCAAAGGCCGACGCCATTGCTGAGTTCAAGGCAGCTGGACAGACATATAAAGTAGAACACATTGAACAGGATCTTGAAGACGGTACCATTACCACATACACACAAGGCAATTTCACAGACCTTTGCCGTGGTCCGCACCTTGTATCCACGGGTGCCATTAAAGCCATCAAGATTACAAGCGTGGCCGGTGCATTCTGGCGCGGCGATGCAAAGCGCGAGCAGATGACGCGTATATATGGCATCACTTTCCCTAAGAAAAAGATGCTTGACGAATATCTCGTTATGCTCGAGGAAGCTAAAAAGCGCGACCACAGAAAGATCGGTAAAGAGATGGAGCTGTTCATGTTCTCCGACCGCGTAGGAAAGGGCCTGCCAATATGGTTGCCAAAGGGTACACAGCTGCGCCTGCGTCTGCAGGATTTGTTGCGTAGAATCTTGAAACCATACAACTATCAGGAAGTTATCACTCCGGGAATAGGCTCAAAGAACTTATACATCACCTCTGGTCACTGGGCACATTACGGCAAGGATGCTTTCCAGCCTATCCACACGCCGGAAGAAGATGAGGAATATATGCTGAAGCCTATGAACTGCCCTCACCACTGTGAGGTGTTTGCACGCAAGCCACGTTCATACAAAGACCTGCCGCTGCGCATTTCTGAGTTCGGAACAGTGTTCCGTTATGAAAAGAGCGGTGAGTTGCACGGACTGACACGTGTCAGAACATTTACGCAGGATGATGCACATATCTTCGTACGCCAGGATCAGGTAAAGTCTGAGTTTGAGACTGTCATCGACATTATTCAAAAGGTGTTCACAGTGTTCGGCTTCAATAATTATGAGGCACAGATCTCACTCCGTGACCCTAAGGACACAGAGAAGTACATTGGCTCCGATGAGATTTGGGAAGAGAGCGAGAACGCCATTCGCGAGGCATGCCGCGAGAAGGGCGTGAAGGCAACAGAGGTAGAGGGCGAGGCTGCCTTCTACGGTCCTAAGCTTGACTTCATGGTTAAGGATGCCATAGGCCGTAAGTGGCAGCTCGGCACCATACAGGTTGATTACAACTTGCCGCAGCGCTTCAAACTGGAATATACAGCAGAAGACAATACAAAGAAGACTCCTGTGATGATTCACCGTGCACCGTTCGGTTCTCTTGAGCGTTTCACTGCTGTGCTCATAGAGCATACAGCCGGCCACTTCCCTCTTTGGCTCACGCCTGATCAGGTGGCTATTTTGCCAATATCAGAGAAATACAACGACTATGCCGCACAGTTGAAGAAGTATTTCGACAGTCAGGATGTTCGTGCTTACATAGACGACCGTAACGAGAAGATAGGCCGCAAGATTCGTGACAACGAGTTGAAGCGTGTGCCTTATATGGTTGTTGTCGGCGAGAAAGAGGCTGCTGACGGACTTGTGTCTATGCGCCGTCAGGGCGGTGGCGAGCAGGCTACAATGTCTATGCAGGATTTCGCAAAACGCATCAATGACGAAGTGAAAGAACAGCTTAAAGTTATTGAATAATTTTAATCCATTCTTATTTTTACAAGGCCGAGGCTTTTATTGCTTCGGCCTTGTTTTTATAAACGCATATAACATGAAAATCAGAAAAATTGTCACGGCTGTAGACTCCTATAAGGGATGTCTGTCATCTGCAGAAGCAAACGAAGCTGTAAGAAATGCCATAATATCATGCGCACCAGAAACTAATTTACAGTCGTTTACGGTCAGCGACGGTGGTGAAGGATGGCTCGATGCCTTCGGGAACGTTTCTGACAACAGCGAAACGGTGACCATGCAGCTGCACGACCCGCTGATGAGACTTATAAAAGCTAAATACTTGAAAAACGGTGACAAAGCAATAATAGGAACCGCACAGGCCGCAGGCCTTGAGCTTATTGAAGAAGAACAGCGAAATCCTATGCGTACGACGAGCTACGGTGTCGGCGAGATGATAGCTCATGCCTTGCTTAACGGCTGCCGGCAGCTTATTGTCGGCCTCGGTGGAAGTGCTGTCAGCGATGCCGGCATTGGAATGATAAAAGCCTTGGTTAAACTGCTTGCGCCCCATGACGGTAAATTTTCTGATATTGACATTATCAAAGACTGCAAGGTGACAATAGCATCAGACGTTGAGAATCCATTATGTGGGCAGAATGGCGCTGCTTACGTTTTCGGCCGTCAAAAAGGAGCTACGGAGGACATGCTTGCGGCTCTTGACGAACGTGCAAGGCTGTTCGCTGAAATCTCAGCGCGGCATTTTGGTTATGACAGAAGCGAAGGCAAAGGTGCCGGAGCAGCAGGAGGTCTTGGATATGCTTTCATGGAATATATGAACGCAAAATACGTATCCGGAGCAGAACTCTTGCTTGATGCAATAGGCTTTGATGAGGCGATAAAAGATGCCGATGCCGTCATAACAGGTGAAGGACACAGCGACAAGCAGACGTTAATGGGAAAACTACCCTGCTCTATCCTTCATCGAGCAAGAAAACAGTATGTACCCGTTTGGCTTATATCCGGAAAGATTTCTGACAAAGAAAAACTGTTGAAAAATGGTTTTGACAAAGCACTCGCCGTCAGTCCTGACAGTATTACGACAGAAGAAGCCATGAAAAAGAATGTAGCCAAAGCAAACATAGAAAAGACTGTAAGAGAATTGCTGTCATAACAGATAAAAAGAATTGAAAAAATTTTGAATTTAAGCAGAAAATTATTAATTTTGCAGCCGATTGTTCAAAAGACAGATTTACAGAATAGTTAATGAAGAATGACAAAAACAAATTAAAGAACCAATATCGCGTAAATGAACAGATCCATGTTCGCGAGGTAAGAGTGGTTAGTGATGCCGGCGCTGAAGTGATGCCGACACGGAAGGCTATGGATATGGCACGTCAGCAAGGAGTAGACCTTGTGGAAATTTCACCTAATGCGCAGCCGCCTGTTTGTCGTCTGATCGACTATTCAAAGTTCCTTTACCAGCAGAAGAAGCGACAGAAGGAAATGAAGCAAAAGCAGGTAAAGGTAGAAATAAAGGAAATAAGATTCGGACCTCAGACTGATGAGCACGACTATCAATTCAAATTGAAGCATGCTCAAAGCTTCCTCGAAGACGGTAATAAGGTGAGAGCATACGTATTCTTCCGTGGAAGAAGTATTCTGTTCAAAGAACAGGGAGAAGTACTTTTGCTCAGATTTGCCAACGACCTCGAAGAATATGGCAAGGTTGAACAAATGCCTAAGCTTGAAGGGAAGAAAATGTTCTTATATCTTTCGCCTAAGAAGAGCGGGCAGGCAAAGAAGAGCCAGCAGAAACGCGACAGAGAAGCTGCTGAGGCGCAGGAAAAACTTGTGCAGGATGCTGAGCAGGCCGAAAAAATCGAAAAGAACAGTGTTCTTGCAAACGCCAAAGGCGGTGATGCTCTGAAAAAACTCAAAGAAAACGAAGAAAATGCGTAACGCCCTGGTATATGCGTTGCCATTAAAATAATAATTTTAAATTTTACAAAAATGCCAAAAGTAAAGACTAATTCCGGTGCTAAAAAAAGATTCACCTTTACCGGAACAGGTAAGGTTAAGCGTCATCACGCTTATCACAGTCACATTCTGACTAAGAAGACAAAGAAGCA
>OMUH01000091.1 GCA_900314195.1 uncultured Prevotella sp. | reverse complement strand
TTAATTATTACGCTGGTGATAATTAATTATTATGCTGGTGATAAAAAATTATCACGTGCGTGATAATTTTTTATCACAGGGAATTTGTAACCATAATTGAGCCTCCGGCGGGCTCAGTTTTCCGCGCGATTCATTACAGAGTCTTAATACGCTACTGCATGGGTACGTATTTTCGTTATTTATAAAAACAGAAAGGTTGTTTTATGAAAGAGGTAAATTACAAAGATCTTAAGTTTAATCCGTTTAACCTGATAGGTGACGAGTGGCTGCTTGTTACGGCCGGAAATGAAAAGGACGGCTGCAACACCATGACGGCATCGTGGGGCATGCTCGGATGTCTGTGGGGACACAATGACCCGTCGGCAACCATTTATCTGCGGCCGCAGCGATACACTAAGACGTTTGTTGACCGTGAGCAGCTGTTCACGCTGTGTGTGATGGACAAGTCGTTTAAAAAGCAAATGGCTTATCTGGGCTCTGTGTCGGGGCGCGACGAAGACAAGATAGCCAAAGCCGGACTGACACCTGTCTATGCCTGTGGAACAACTTATTTTGCTGAGGCTAAGCTGGTACTGATGTGCAGAAAAATGTATGCCCAGACGCTTGACGAAAAAAGTTTCTTTTATGCTGACACGGTAGAGAAGAACTATCCGCAGCGTGATTTTCATACCATGTATATCGGAAAGATTGAAAAGGTGCTCGTTCGCGATGATGAGTATCTCGGCTGATAAACAATAAATGGAAGACTTACAGGTAATGGTGACGCTGTTCGTCATCGTTATAGTTGGATATATATTGCGCCGCTTGGATTATCTTGGCGGCGATTTTGATAAGAAACTCTCATCGCTGATAATAGATGTGAGCTGTCCGATGCTTATTCTTTCGTCAGTGATGGGCGACAGGCTGCCTGACAGAAACCTTATACTGCCGCTTCTCGGCGTCGGCTTCTCAACATACATCATTCTGTGCTTTGTGGCCGTGCTGGCACCGCGGCTGATAAGCCGTGATACGGCAGAGCGCGGCATGATAGGCTTTGCGGTTATGTTCGCCAACGTTGGCTTCATAGGCTATCCCATAGTGGCAAGCATATTCAACAGTCAGGCCATATTCTATGCGGCCCTGCTCAACATGCCGGGCACACTGTTTATCTTTACCATCGGCGTGATGCTGGTAAAGGGTGAGTTCTCGTGTGAGGCATTCTCATGGAAGCTGTTCTTGACGCCTATGATGATAGCTTCATACATTGCAGCCATAATAGTGGCCTTTGACATTCATGTGCCGGAGGCCATTGGCAAGCCGGTGTCGCTGCTCGGCAGCATAACGGTGCCGGGCTCGCTGATGGTGATAGGGTCATCGCTGGCCGGAATAAAATTCGGAAATATGTTCAGTGACGTAAAGGTGTATGCCGCCACGCTGCTGCGCCTCGTCATCATTCCGCTTGCGCTGTATGCCCTGTTCAGAGTGTGCGGCGTCAATGAGCTTGTCAATGAGATAAACACAGTGGTGATTGCCATGCCCACTGCCGCCTTCGGAGTGATGTTCTGCATGAAATACAACCGCGATGAGAAAATGATGACAGAGATTACGTTCATGACAACTGTGCTGTCTGTGATTACCATTCCGCTGCTTCATGTGTTCATTCAGTCGCTGAAATAGAACTTCTGCAGGATTGTGTATTTTTGTGGGCCGGATCATTTCTGTCCCCAGATAACAGTGGAAGCGAATGGGGCACGGTCCCTGCAAGTGGATTTTTTTTGTTGAATAATATACGGAAGTTTTTTAAACTTTTCTAAGTAGCTGTAAATAATGTTTATTTGGCGTGGTGTTCTGCCGGTGTCAGAATATAAGTTGTTAATTTTGTATCAGCAAGATTTACAAAACGCATAAACTTTTTATAAGCTATGATGAAATTTTTAGGAAAGATTGTTATGACGGCGTGCCTGCTGGCAGGTGCGGCAGTGACGGCAAACGGCCAGACTGTGGAGAATGTAAGGATAGCGGGCAATAACGGTATGCTTGATGCCGTTGTTCAGAAGCCCAAATCAGCTGAAGGCAGGAAGATGCGCGTGGCCGTCATCTGCCACGGCTTCGGCTCAAACAAGGAATGTCCGCTGCTGCTAGCCATTGCTGACAGTCTGCAGGTAAAGGGAATAGCAAGCATACGTTTTGATTTTAGTGGCTGCGGAAAGAGTGAGGGCAGATATGAAGACATGACCGTGCCCGACGAGATAGTAGATGCTGAAAAGGTTGTTGCATACGCCATGCAGCAGCCATGGGTAAGCGATGTCAGCATAATAGGGCATTCGCAGGGCGGCGTAGTGGCATCGATGGTGGCCGGAAAGCTTAACGGCTCAATACGCAGTGCGGCACTCCTGGCACCGGCGGCAGTACTGCGCGACGATGCTCTTCGCGGACAGGTGCTGGGCGCTGTATATGATGCCGGCAACATTCCAGAGACCGTCACCGTTCCCGGCCGCAACCTGCATGTGGGCCGCAATTATTTTGTCACTGCCCAGACACTTCCTATCTATGAAACGGCATTGCAGTATGAAGGACCCGTTATCCTTGTTCACGGCACGGCAGACCGCATAGTACCCTATACATACAGCGAACGCTATAAGCAAGGTTATAAAAACGCCCGTCTGTGCCTGCTGCCAGGTGTAGACCACAGCTTTACAGACGCGCAGAGCCGTGCGCGTGCCGCCTCGCTGGTCAGCAGCTTTATTGCCAGCCATTAATGTGACGTAAGGTTCGTGATATGTACAATCACGTATCACACAGTCAGCTTATTTCTTCTGTTCTGTCGCAAAAAGTCAGTGGATGAATAGTTACTTACGCATTTTATAAGCGTTAAAAATATAAATTCTTGTCTGAAATAAGTTTTTAATTTTTAATTTTGCAGCCGTGAATAGGGTAAGAAACAAACGCCAATGGTTTGCACGGTTGCTGCTGTGTGTGTTTGTTCCGGTGCTGCTGCTTGCCTCTGTGCATGTGCATCAGGCGCCGGAACAGATTGACGTTGACTGTTATGCCTGTCAGCATCATATACATCATGACGGGCATATTGCTTCTTCTCAGATTTCTTTGGATGACTGTCTGCTCTGTCATTTCCTTACTACGCCGTACGTGCCGGCCACGGTAGTATTGCTGGCTTTTACGGCTGCTTTTGTTGTAAGGGCAAACAGATTGTTTTATCGGAACATCATGTCGGTAAGGCATGGTGCCATTTCTCTTCGTGCACCACCGGTTTGTTTGTAGGTTTTTATGCAGGCTGATTTTATATAAGATGTCGGTCTGCGAAAACGACTTGTGTGAAAAAATGTAACCTCGTATTTTTTTTATACGGCTGAAGTTCTGCGTGAAAAGTGAAGCTTTGGCGTGAGCGCGTGGATTCTTGTCCTATACAAGGTGGTTGCTTTGCAATCGTTTTTTCATGCGGCCGTTTCCATGTATTTTTTTTAGATTATTTGGTGATACTGCGGCTTTTAACAGAGGGCTTATGTGTGGTGTCACCATGTCTGAATTGATAAACAACAACAAACAGAATCAAAATATGAACAGAATAATATTTGTTCTGCTCATTATGCTCGTGTGTACGGGCATCGTGGCAGAACCGTTGACCGGCGACGGAACGTTGACCGGTAAAATAACAGACCGGCACAGTGGTGAGGCGTTGGCAGGAGTGGTGGTGTCTTTTCCGGCACTGTCGGCAGGTACGGTGACTGATACTGACGGGAGATACAGCATATCCGGTCTGCCGCGCAGGAAGACAGACGTGCAGGTGAGCTATCTGGGGCACAAGACTATTGTTGCCGTTATAGACCTTGCGTCGGTAAATGAAAAGAATTTTGTCCTTGACGAGAGTGATGCGCAGATTAATGAGGTGGTGGTGACAGGCCTGACTGGTAAGTCGCCGGCCAAGGACACACCTGTGCCGGTTTCATTCGTCGGCACTGATGAGCTGCGGTCGGCATCATCGACAAATGTTATTGATGCGTTGAGCCGTCAGCCAGGAATATCTCAGATTACCACCGGCAGCGGCATATCAAAGCCGGTGATAAGGGGCTTGGGCTTTAACCGTGTGGTGGTGGTTAATGACGGTGTCAGGCAGGAAGGCAACCAGTGGGGTGCTGAGCATGGCGTGGAAATTGACGCGCAGAGCATTTCGTCGGCAGAGATAATAAAAGGTCCGGCATCGCTTATGTATGGCAGCGATGCCATGGCCGGAGTAATAATTTTCCATGACGAGGTGATGCCGCAAAGAGGAAAGGTGCAGGCCGGTGTGTCGACGGAATATCAGACCAACAACGGGCTCTTTGACTATTCTGTCAACGCGAAAGGAAACAACGGCGGCGTTGTCTGGAGTGGCAGATGGAGCGACAAGATGGCCCATGCCTACAAGAACTCCTCAGACGGATATGTGCTTGGCTCGCAGTTTCGTGAGCGTGCCGCACAGGCCATCGCCGGTGTGAACAGGGAGTGGGGCAGCAGCCGTCTGACGCTGAGCTATTATCATCTGACGCCAGGCATCATAGAGGGCGAGCGCGGATACAGCCACAGCTATGGCAAAAATCTGCCTTTCCAGCAGGTGCACCATTATAAGATAGTAAGTGACAATACCTTCTTCTTGGGCGACGGAACACTGAAGGCTATAGTGGCCTATCAGCAGAACCGGCGTCAGGAGTTTGAAGAGTCGGCGTTGAGCCCAGGACTTGATTTCATGCTGCATACCGTTAATTATGATTTGAAATACCGTCTGCCACTGTCAAACAATATAAATATAGCTGCGGGTGCCGGCGGCATGTGGCAGCGGTCGCTGAACAAGGGCGATGAGTTTCTTATTCCGGCATATCAGCTCTTTGACATAGGTGTCTTCGCCACTGTGTCTTATGGCCTTGACAGACTGAAGCTCAGCGGTGGCGTGCGTGCTGATAACCGTCATCTGCACAGCTTTGCGCTTGACGGAGTGTTCAGCAAGATAAGCCGTAATTTCACCGGTGTGACGGGCAGCATAGGCGCAGTGTATAATGTATCAGACCGTATGAACATTCGTCTGAACGTCGCGCGCGGATTCAGAGCGCCAAACCTCGGCGAGCTTGCTTCAAACGGGGTGCATGAGGGCACAGTTGAATATGAGCTTGGCAACAGCAGTCTGCGTCCGGAGTACAGCTGGCAGGCTGACCTGGGATGGGATTACTCATCGCCACTGCTGTCGGCGCAGGTGTCGCTGTTTGCAAATTTCATTGATAATTACATTTTTACGCAGAAGCTCGACGGCGTGAAGACGGAAGGATATGACACATATCAGTATATGCAGGGAGACGCGCGCCTGCTTGGCGGTGAGGCATCGGTAGACATACATCCCGTTGAGCGGCTGCACTTCGCAAATACGTTTTCTTATGTCAACAGTGTGCAGCTTCATCAGCCACGCGAGGCAAAGTATCTTCCCTTCACTCCGGCTCCGCGGCTGACGTCTGAGCTGCGCTATGACATCGTGCGCGACGGAAAAAAGCTTGATAATATGTTCATTGCCGTGCAGGGTGAATGCAATCTCAGACAGAATCATTTCTATGCCGTAAACGAAACGGAAACGGCTACGCCGTCGTATACGCTGTTTAATGCTTCAGCCGGAACGGACCTGCGTCTGCACGGACATAAGGCCGCTACATTGCTGCTGGCCTGCAACAATATTTTTGACAGGGCGTATCAGAATCATCTGAGCCGACTTAAATATCTCAGTGTGAACCCGCTGAATGGACGGCGGGGAATTTTCAATATGGGCAGGAATATAACCGTAAAATTGCTTATACCTCTTGAATTCTGAATCAAAGCCCGCCACGGCATTGCCGCGGCGGGCTTTGATTATCCGCTATTTGTCATGCCATCCGTTACAGCCTCGCCGAGGCTGAATCTCTTTATTTCTTAGTGTATGTAGCATTTCTTTGTTGCATGAATCTGCACAACTCAGTGAGACGGTGAACGAAATAAATAAATCGGTAATGACAGTCGTGTGCCGCGAAAGCAGAAAGGTAAAGGTTAAGAAGATAATACGCCTTTTGGCTTTCTGCTTAGGTGTTCCGTTAATGCTTTTCTTGCCAATTATGGGCTTATTGTTTATAACTGATAATAAGATGACGGTAACGACGCTTGTTCTCTCGGTGAGCCTTGTCTTTTTCTATTTTCCTTTATTATACAGAATAAACGATATTTTCAAGCAGCCGGTTATTTAGCAATGCTGAAAAAATAACTTCTGCGAATGGCATTCCGTTTGTGCGGCAAAATTATTCTTCAAGATTATCAGCAATAACAGTAGTGCGAAGGCTGAAAAAAGACTATCTTTGTAATAGTAAAACGGTAAATGCGCGCATGCGGCCGGAATAAAAAGACAATGACAGCTGCATGTGTTAACTAAAAACACTTGAAGAATGGAAGAGAAAATAAAAAGCCAGTGGCCGGGGCCTGAAGGGCTTATACCTGTGACCAGTGGAAAGGCTGAAGACGCCAATGTAATCAACCGCCGCTATCTTGACAGTTTGCTTGTCGAGATGAGGGTGATAGGTTCTGAAGTACCAGTAACGGATAAAATTATCTTTGGCCGAAAGTTCAGTTCGCCAATAATGATGCCGGCATTTTCGCATCTTGACAAGGTAGGCAAGAACGGCCGACGTCTGATGTTGGAGTATGCCGAGGCAGCAAAACGTCTGAACATGCTCAACTGGGTGGGCATGGAAAGTGATGAAAGCTTTGCGGAAATAGCGGCAGTGGGTGCGCCTACTGTAAGGATTATAAAGCCTTTTGCTGACATTGATATGATTTTCGAGCAAATAAAGTTTGCTGAAGAACACGGTGCTTTCGCAGTGGGCATTGATGTTGACCATATAGCCGGCAAGGACGGTGGCTTTGATGTTGTTGACGGCATGCCGCTCGGCAGGGTGACGTATGATAACCTCAGATGTTACGTGGCAGCTACGCATTTGCCGTTTGTCGTTAAAGGTGTTCTGTCAGTTGCGGATGCCTTTCAAGCCAGGGATGCCGGCTGCAAGGGAATCTTTGTGTCACATCACCATGGGCGCCTGCCGTTTGCCGTTCCGCCGGTTGCCATGCTGCAAACAATAAAAAAAGCGCTTAGCGGAAGCAATATGACTGTTTTCTGCGATTGCGGCATCGACAGCGGTTATGATGCTTATAAGGCTCTTGCGCTCGGTGCCGATGCTGTGAGCGTAGGACGTGGCATTCTCTCGCCGCTGCTGCGCGAAGGTACTGATGGCGTTGTTGAAAAAGTAAAAAGTATGATGGCGCAACTGAAAGAAATGATGATGTATACATGTGTTCGTGATACTGATTCGTTTGACAGCTCAGTTGTGCACCGGTTATAAAAGCATTAAGCAAAGTTGAAAAATAACTCCTGCTACTTTAATAACTATGTAGAATAATTTTCAAAAAAAAGACTTCAGTTACTTGTTCTAATAAAATTAGTTTGCACTGTGTCCAGTGCAGGGATTGTGTCTTGTGCCGGCCCAAAATCAATGTTCGACTTATTTTATTAATCGGTTGGAACATTTCTTGCGGCCGGCACATTTCTGTATCCACGATAACGGGAACGAGGAAACCGAAAGGGTTGTACGGCCCCTGCTAATGAACAATTTTTGCTGAAAAGTAGCGGAAGTTATTTTTAAACTTTACTAAACGTAAATGTTCTTTGTAAATGCGGCGGGAGTGTTGCTTCATGTATGGGTCTAATGTAACCTTAATGTTTTCAGGTTACACTATATAAAAAAATAAGCGGCAGAAGATTCTTCCCCGCTCCTCGCAGAGTTCCAGCCTCACGGCCGAAATCTCTATTGACATCTAAAACGTTAACCTAAAAAACTAAAATCTAATAACCTAATAACTAAAAACCTATGTCGTAAAATCCTGAAAAAACTCTAATCTTTTACCTAATACTAATACCTGTTATCCTCTGATAATCTTCTTTACCTATAAAAACTAACACCTGTTACCTAAACAATCTAAAAACCTATATTTTTTCTTTTTGACAATGCAAAGTTATTTATAAAATTCAATGCAACCAATAGTTGTCTTTCTTTTGTTGATAAATAAGTGTTATTTTTGACTTAAATCAATTATTTGTGTACGCACACAATGTTGTATATATGTTTTTGGACATTTAAATACGTAATTATTAGAGTTTCTTGTTATTGTGAGTTTGGTTCATTGTGAGCATTTGCAATAAAGTGATGTCTCGAAAAAATATGTGCTGCAAATATTTCATTGCGTGAAAAATGAAGACGAAAAAAACGCTGTCCACATTTTTTAGTGCAGACAGCGTTTTTTCTATTCTGATTATGACTTTTAAACGTTCTTGGTCGAGCCGTCCTCGCCAAGATATGAATCCTTGAAACCAAGGAAATAAAGAATTCCGTCAAGTCCGATGGTGTTTATGCTCTGTTCAGCGTTTGCTACGACGCGTGGTTTGGCGTGGAAGGCTATTCCAAGACCGGCCTCAGAAATCATTGGAAGGTCATTGGCACCATCGCCGACAGCAATGGTCTGGGCAAGGTTTACATGTTCAACCTGTGCAATCAGCTTGAGCAGTTCTGCCTTACGCTTTCCGTCTACGATCTCACCGACATAGTTTCCGGTGAGCTTTCCGTCTTCACCTATTTCAAGTTCATTGGCATATACATAGTCAATGCCGTAGCGCTTACGGAGATATTCGCCAAAATAGGTGAATCCGCCGCTGAGAATAGCTATCTTGTATCCGCTCTTCTTCAACACACTCATAAGGCGGTCTGTACCCTCGGTGATAGGCAGATGCTCAGCTATGTCCTGCATGACGCTGACGTCAAGGCCTTTCAAAAGGGCCACACGCTCCTTGAAGCTTTCCTTGAAGTCTATCTCGCCGCGCATGGCGCGGAGGGTGATGGCTGCTACTTTGTCGCCGACGCCGTGACGGCGTGCAAGCTCGTCAATACATTCGGTCTGGATTAGGGTAGAGTCCATATCGAAGCATATCAGACGGCGCATGCGGCGGTACATGTCATCTTTCTGGAAAGAAAAGTCTATGCCGTATTCCTGAGATACATGCATAAGCTGCGACTGCATCTTCGGACGGTCGGCAGGAGTGCCGCGCAGCGAGAACTGTATGCAGGCGCGGTTGTTGCGCTCAGGGTGACGGATGCTCTGACGGCCGGTGAGACGAAGAATTGAATCAATGTTGAAGCCCTGCTCGGCAACAATCTTTGATGTGGCTGCTATCTCGCGGGCTGTGAGTGAACGGCCTACGATGGTGAGAATGAAACGGTTCTTGCCCTGGCGGTTTACCCAGTCTTCATATTTGTTATCGCTGATAGGTGTGAACGTGAAGTTTACGCCAAGCTCATTTTGCTTGAACAGCAGTTCTTTTATCATCTGTCCGCTCTGAACGCCGTCTATGCGCACGAGTATGCCGAATGATAGAGTGCTGTGAATGTTTGCCTGACCAATATCAAGCACTTGAGCGCCATGGTCGGCAAGTATCTGCATTACTGTGGCTGTCAGTCCGGGACGGTCTATTCCCGTCAGCCCTATTAGAACTTGTTCTTCCTTGTTACTGCTGTTTATTTCCATATAATGATGAAATAATTAATAATAAAGTTAGTTTTATTGCTACAAAGTTACACCTTATTTTAATAACAGCAACTTCTATTCTTTAAAAATATTTTTTCTAGAAAAAATAACTTTCTTTTGCTGTGTTGTCATTTTTTTATTGTACCTTTGCACCGCAATCAGCCCAGATGGCGGAATAGGTAGACGCGCTGGTCTCAAACACCAGTGAGGAAACTCATCTCGGTTCGAGCCCGAGTCTGGGTACTTTTATTACATCACGACAATCGCTAAAGCCTTATAAACAAAGACTTTAGCGATTTTTCTTTTCCCGATTTGCTCCATATTTGCTCCATTACCATTGGATTTGGCTGCATTCATAGGCATTTGATTATAGTCGTTCCCATTTGTTTTCATTCGTTTTTCGCCATTACATTTGCTTCTTTGAAAATATTCCTTTATCTTTGTCGAAAAATAAGCAACTATGGATAAAACGGATATCAGCGACAAGGTAGAGTATGTGATAGCCGCTATCAGCGAATTCGGCAAGCGCCACGGACTATCGCATGTTGAAGCATACCGCTATCTCAAACGGTTTCAGGGGATGGATATGCTCGACAAATTCTACGATGTCATGCATACGCTGAGCTTTAAAGACGTCACTGACGACCTAACTGCTTTCTGTCATCGACATGGAGGGACTTTGGAATGAAAAGCAATAGACATGATAAGTTGTCCAATCCACGTTTCTGCTTCTGTTTTAAGGATTTCTATAGCTTCCTTGAATAGGAAATAGAAAACTACAATATGCAATAATCGGGGTTCATAAAACTGAGAAATTCCATGGCTGATAACAATTTAATGAATTCAAATGATCATCTTCTAATCGATGT
>OMUH01000089.1 GCA_900314195.1 uncultured Prevotella sp. | reverse complement strand
CTGCTGACCATCCTTCATAAGATGTTTCCCAGTGCCAAGATTGTCGGTCATCGTGATCTGCAGGGTACGACACCTAAGTCCTGTCCCTGCTTCAACGCGCATGAGGTGTTCGGTTATATAGAGAAGCTCTGACACTAGTCAGTTTCGTTAGATCTACTTCACTTCACACAAACAACATTGATGACATGGATATTTTTAACAACGATCATCTGTGAGTATCTATGGGATCTGTGTGAACCGTTCTATATGATATTTTACAAACTTTGCCGACCTTCCATTCTCTCATAGTTCTCATGGGCAACAGGGAACTCTGCGAGGGTGCAATGCCTATTTCAAAGCTGTGTGGCATTTATCAATCAACTTATATCGGTATTACCAATAGCACGCATTTTCTACTTTCTTTGCATCTTTAGGCACGTTATCTGGTGAGGGGTGAATCCAGTATTCATTCATCATTTTGGATACACGAGGATTGTTCTGCCATCGCGTTCCGATGATGCCAAAGAGGACTTGCGTCCAGCCGGCAAGATGAACAGCTTGCTTACCTATATTTTTTACGTAGGCTGCCAATGGCATACCGTAAGCTCCACAACCAATCAGTGCTATATCAAAATCTATCTTTGAGATATCATTTTCCATCTTCTCAAGGGCATCAAACCAGGTTTTGTATGGAGTCTTAATACCAAGCATAGACTGAACGCTCTTATAAGTGATAAGCTCAAACTCTGGCAGGACATTCGGATCTTGCCAAATATCTTTTCTGTGATTTTTATATTGTGAGGCTATATCCTCTGCGAAGGGATGCACAACCAGTACCTTCTTACCAGCAAGCTCCATAGTCCATGGATTCTTATAGTAATAAGGTGCGTAATATCCATCTAAGTTAACTTTTTTTGCAACAGACAATTCTTCTTTAAAGAATTTCTCATTGGGAATATAGCTACCAAGAATATCTATCTCCTTCAATGCCTTATAATTGATGTCGTAATATTTAGGTAAAAGAGATACATCATTCGGAAAGAAGCCAGCATTACTGCAAAGACTATTTAAGGTATCTTTATCCAGCCAACCTAATGCGGGGATTTTACCTCTTATAAAATCTATATACTCATGAAAGTAATGATGTTGTTCTTTGTGAATATAATACGTGACGAGAGCGTTAAGCTCGATCGTCCCGAACTTTGATACCATACAAGGCTTATTGCTGTGAAGTAATTCCCTTACGTAATCGTTGGCATCTTGGTCGAATAGCTCTACATAGCCATAATACTGAGTACCTTGTCCTTTATTGTCTGTTTTGGGTACAAATATATGATGGCGAAGATTAGCTATTTTTCTCAATGCCTTTAGCAAAAATTCTGTATTCGTCATAATTTTGTATTTCCTGTAATTATCAAAAAGTTGCTAAGCCCTTTGTGATAACAAAGTCAGTTCGTGATTTTAATTCATCCAAATCTTTACGTAGAAGTTTTTTTCCTGTATCTTTTGCCGGACTACCAGCTATTAATGAATATAGTGGTAAATTGAATTGACCATTAACAAGACTATTAGCGCCGACGGTACACCAATCGGATAAAACAGTACCCTTCAATATTGTCACACCTTTACACAACCAAACAAAATTGCCAATTGATATGGGCTTGGTAAAAGGTTTCTGCATTTTCTTTCCTTTTAGGTCAATCTTATAACAATCGTGGAAATCGGTATCGCTTATTTGTACATTCCATGCACAGCTAAAGAAACGTCCTAATAAGATGCTCTCATAACAGTTTATGGTAGTTTCCCCCGTTATACCAGTATTTTCACCAATTTCAAGCCTTGCGCCTTTCTTGATTTCGACTTTACAACCATTACCCATAAGGGTAGGGCCGTTAAAAACAATTGTTCCTTGATTATAAAGCCAAAAGCCTTTTGTGGTGCAGGTCTTCTCGGATTGTTTTCCAAGTTTTATCATCCCAAAATGAACAGACTTTGAATTTATAATCACCCCCCCCAGCTGTAAGAGACCAAAATACGAATTAAAATTCATATGCGGTCTGTAGAGGAGTATCGGGCAATGCACTGCCTGATGTATGGGTAAATTGAAGAAATTGTATATAAGTGTTTTTCCCCAACTCACTTCAAAGAAATCTTTGAACACACGAAATATTTTGTTTAATATCATTTTTTGTCAATTGAAAAAAGAGTGACCTACAAATGCAAATCTTTACCTTTTTATCTTCTTCAGGATAATATTCTTTGCCCATGTCCTCTCACTTTTCGTGAAACCTATAACCCATATCATAAAAAATGAGAACAGGAACATTGCTCCAGCTATAGCGAAAGATGTTAAATAGGAAAATGATATCTTATAGAGAACAAGAGCTGCAATACATGGAATAGCAAATGTCGCAATTTCTCTTAACGTGACTTCTATCAAATACCGCTTTACAGGATAGATAGGTAATATGGATTTCAAAGCAATTAATTCTGCAAAAAGGCACGAAATTGAAGTTCCTATCAATACATATAAGAAACTTATGGCTGGACCACCCATCTTATATATTATATAAACAACAGGAACTGCGAGCAACATAACACCACCATTGGCTAATTGGAAATTTCGAATCTTTCCCGTAGCCTGAGCTACATTTTGCAATGTTCCTCCCATCGTATTTGCTTGGACATACAAAAGAGAGAACACACTAAATTCTACTGCATACTTGGGAGGATTAACAAGCCAAATTTCCAAAAGGGGTCGAATGATACTGATGATAGGCAAACTAATTAACATAAATAAGAAGAAGCCAAATTTACCACTCTTAAAATTGACTTTGAAACAGTACTCATAATCGCCGGATGCATAAGACTTTATGATTTGGGGGATAGACGCTCCTAAGAAATTGGTTGCGAATGATGTTACGGCAGATTGAACATTATTCGATATTCCTTTTGCTGCATTAAACAGGGGACCGAAAAACATATTAATAAGCATGTTCATGCCCTGCCCATTTAATGTCCAAGCAAAATTTCCTATCAAACTCCAACCTGAATACCCAAACAATTTCTTAAAAAGTGATTGAGACCAATAAAACTTATACTTGCAATTTTCGAACTTGTGTAAGCAATAAACTCTATAAATCATTGCTACGACAAACTGTACAAGTGCAAGTAGTATACCATATGCGATAAGTTTATCCTTAAAAACATATTGAAGAAGAATCACAATGCCCAATTTCAGCACGACCTCAATGATGCTAATATAAGCATATGCATTCATATGCTCATGGCCAAAAATCGAGGCATTGTAAGGCACCTGAGTGACTGATATCATTAATGTAAAGATAGAGCACTGCATCACCCAGAATGCAGCATCAAGCCTTTCTGCTGGTATAACAAGCTTATTGTAGAAGAACCATAGACCTATTGACTCACATAGAACAAAAAGCAGCAATGCCATAATCATATGAACATTCAGAAGCATTGAAAAGGTCTTTCGTTGCAGCTCAATTGTATCTTTAGCAATACCAAAAGCAATAAAACGCTCCGTTGCTTGCGCTAAAGCAGCATTGAGAAAAGCGAACATAGATACCATGCCGCCAACGACATTGTATACACCATAGTCTACTACACCCAATACTCTCAATACAACTCTTGAGGTATAGAGTGCGACAAGCATGACCAGTATCTGTCTCAGATACAGGAAGAGCGTGTTCTTCGCAATTCTTTTGCTGTTATTTTTAAGTTGGTCTGGTTGCATATTATATCTACATATTTGCAATCCTATACTATTATTTCTTAATGTGGCAATTTAAAAGTAATGATAAAGAGACTGCTTTATGCTATAAGTCAAGAACTATTTCTTTAGATCGATTAATTTCAAATGCATCATCCCAAGTCAGTCTAACAGTATGATGTGGTAAATCAGAGTATGTGGAATATGGGATGTCTATGTTTTGTTGAGGTAAAAGCTTCGGATAAGGGAAATAGCCATCTGCAGTTAATAGATTAATCATGTCAGTTTCATCTTTTTTGCTAATTTCTATCCTTACATCGGTCGCCTCGTGTTCACCTTTATTATAAATTCGCAGTATATCGCGTTTCCCTGAAGGTGTTTCAATAATATTTGCCTCTAAATCGGCTTTCTTCTTATTTTCTTCCCGTAACTTGGTCTCTTCGACATTCTTCTCTTTCAAGATAAGATCTAACTTCTTAGCTTTTCTGTCTGTGAAAAATGACTTAACAAGTGATATAGCAGCAATAATAACACTGACTAATGAAATCCATAACGATACGCTCATTCTTTTTTTACTTAAATTTCTCGAATATCTTGTTCAGCTCCTTTTGAATATCCTTCTCAACCTCTTTCTTGACATCATCAACTTCATCTGCAATCCGTTTCTGATTCAAGTTTACGATTTCATCATATCCTCCATAATAAACTCTATTGCATCTTTTGCAAGTTATAACCCCAGTCTTCTCATCAGTCACGAATGAACAAGTCGAGCCACAGGTAGCGCATTGCAAACTCACATTCCTATTATAGTCTTTATTTAACATTGTCATTTTTGAAAGCTTACAATACTTTTAGTTTCACAATGGAAAACTTTTGGTTTCTCGGTTTGGAACCATTGGTTTCTAAGCTTGGAACTAATGGCTTCGCAATGGACAACCTTTAGCTTGCCAATTAAAAGTCGTATTCCTTGTAATAGTTATCGAAGATAGGAGGCTCGTTCCAGCCATAAGCGCGGCAGATAGAAGCGATCTCGTTGCGGTCCTGAGGGATGATGGGGATGCCACGAGCCATCTTGACCTTATCATTGGAGCAGAAGTCGGCGCAAGAACCAGCTACGACATCCTTGCGGTAGGGGTTGACAATACCATCTATTGCATCGTCTTCATTTATGACATTTTTGTCAATATAACCATATATGTACATTCCATCTTTTATCGCAGACCCACTAATTACTGCTCGCCAAAATCGGGGTTGTCGGCATTATCCCATATGAGGTAAGTGGGTAGGAACATTAATGGGTAAATGCCTGTTTCGATGTAATTCAGATCTGCACATCCTAAA
>OMUH01000128.1 GCA_900314195.1 uncultured Prevotella sp. | reverse complement strand
GGAAGCTGAGCAATAATCATGCCATGTCAGTCAAAATTTAAATGAAAGAACCGTAGTTCAAACGCAAATGTATTTTCGTTCCGGGTTGTTTAATTGGTAATTTCTTTTTATCTTTGTAATATTGTCGTGGTTGTGCAAAGAATAGTCACGTCAGAACAGTAATAATAATTTTCATGGTTCAGTCACAGATTATAATATCGCCTAAGGGCAGGCTGATGCGAATGGTTCCGCATTATCTGCTTGTCAACGGCGTAGTACTTGGAATAGTAAAAGGAGGTGAGGTGCATGTCAGCTTGCCGGCCGGAAAATACAAATTGACAATCCGCAGCATGTATAAGTTCATTGAGACTTCTTTTGAAATCTGTGTTTCCGAAGGCGAGAGTGTCCGCGTGTTCTTCTCAGACAGAGACAGAGCCTGGAACCGCTTGTTCAACATAGACCTTGTATTGTGGATATTGAAACGCCTGCTGCATGTGCCCGAGCCGTGGGGCACAATCTATGAGATTGTGAGCAATGGCTTCTTCATTGTGTGGCTTCTCCGCATCTGGATAATCCGCAAGCACTATTTTGACATAAGCGTGTCACGGGCGGATGGCGTGTAAAGACTGAATAAAAAAAAGCATGGCTATGTTGTGAAAACATGAGCTATGCGTTTTTTTTATTCAGACCGACTGTCCGCCGGGAACAGAGGTGACAAACTCTTCTGACTTTTCAAACATATCGCCTTCCAAAGTCACTTTCAGGTTGTTGCAACTCTCTGTGTCTGAGTTGTGCAGAATGCATGAATACAGTATGTTGTTCTTGTTCTTTGACTGTATGAATGGATTGACAGTCTTTGGATATTCGATTTCTAATTTTAAATTACTGCTCATGTATGATTTTTTCTTTGTGTGAAATTTGTACAAAAGAAGTTTTATCGTGTCATGATTTCGTAAAAAAATATTTTTTTATGTGTTGTCCCGTCTGTCATATATTCCGTAGCCGATTTCTTTCTGCATACGGTCTGCACGGCGGGCGCAATGTCCTGTTTGAAAACGGAGTAGGAGTTGAGCCCGCAGTCGTTGGCAGACTGCTGTATGACAATGACATATTTGTTAAGCGGGAAATCATCCATAACAGTCTTTATCACGTCGGCCATTTTTGATGCCGTTCTTGCCGTTGTGTTGGAGAAGAAATATGAGAAGCAGAACACCACCAGCGACGGAGCTTTGGAATGTTGTCTCCACCACGCGCTGCTGAGCTCAGACAGCGACGTTGTCATGCTGCTCTTCAGCTTGTCGCCGAACATGTCTTTCAGCAAAGAGCGTCCTGTGTCTTTCATGGCTCCCGATATGTCTATGCCTATATATTCTGCCGATGCCTGCATTCCGCCGATGGCGTTGCCCAAAGCCAGTCCGCATGTTGCCGGTCCGCAGCCAACGTCTATAAACAGCAGTCTGTTGCCGGCAGAGTGCAGCATGTCATTCATCCATTTGCTGTTGGCAGACAGAATACTGCTGAAACTGCTGTAGTACTGCCGCATAAGGTAATAGCAGTAGAGCATGGTCTGCCGGTGAGGCGTCAGCCCATCATCTCCGAAAAGCTGCTGCTCGCCTGTAATGTTTTTCTTGCCGTAGGCTATTGCGTCGAGGTTGGCAGCCGCGTTGTGCCCGAGTATCTCGTCAGGCCATCCACCGGCAGAAGCCTCGCGCAACGGCCTTGTTACTACGTTCGCGAACGTGTGGCTGAAATCATCAGGCAGCTCAAAAACAGCCTTTCCGGGGTTCAGCGGCTCCGGCGTATAGTCAGGCACGCTGAAATGTCCGCTTATATAATCATCCTTGTCAATGTCAAAATATCCGAACCGGCTGTTGATGAACTCCATCAGCTTGTGGAAGATAATGTTGTTCTCAAGCAGCGGCGCATGACCAATCATTATAATATGCTCTTCAGCCCGTGTCATGGCAACGTTAAGCTTTCTGTCGACAACCGTTCCGTCTATATCTTTAAAAACATTTCCGGTAAGAAAATTAAGCTGATAATATTTTTGTATTGTAAAACCATAGATAATATATCTTCTCTGGCTGCCCTGAAAACGTTCAACGGTGTCAATCGTAATGTCATGAAGCACATCTATGCCCGATGCATCGATAAGTTTTCTTACTGCCGAAATCTGGTTGCGGTAGGGTACGATGACGCCTACAGTCTCGTCGGGTTTGAAATTGTCTTTTTCTTTTTTGTAAATGTGCACTACTGTTGCCGCTATCATCTCAGCCTCAACAGGGTTTACCTTGTCAGACGGTGCGTCAGAGGGCAGTGGGGCAGAGATGAACGCAATGCGCCGTGTCTCGAGAAGTCTGTCAATGCCGTTTGTAGACTGCGCGCTTACCGGCAGAGAAACCTCCTGGTGCGGGCACGGCACAATTTTCAGCTTGCCGTTGTAGAAGGCATAGTTTGGAAATGCTGCTATGTCGGGATGCATGCGCCCCTGTTTTGTCAGCATGTAAACAACAGAGCTGTCGTCGTGATATTTCCTTAGCAGCCGTTCGAACAGTGAGAATCTGCAATCAGTCAGGCAGATGGATTGCAACAGCGGGTCCTGCACCCTCGATACGTCAGGAGTCTGCTGCACTACAGCCGGCAGCTGTTTGTGGTCGCCAATCATGACAAACTTCCTTACCGCCGGACTGCCGTTGTGCTGCGCGCAGAGAATGCCCATCAGCTGCGGCTCGAGAATCTGTGATGCCTCGTCTATTATGGCAAGGTCGAACTGCTTGAGCTGAAACAGGTTCAGATGTGAGTTCACGGCCGTCGTCGTGCCCACGTACACCCTTGTCCTGACGAGCATGTCTTTCACGTCGCTGAGCTTGCCGGCAGAGGCTATGCGGTTAGTAATCAGATTGCCGGCATATTCCGGAGCTGCCGTGTGGTCGCCGCCGATGCGTATGAAGTCAATGCCGGCCTCCTTCATCTTGCTGCACATCTCGTCAACGGCGCGGTTGGTATACGACATAATCAGTACCGATGTGTCCGGCTCGAGCAGCTCCTCTTTCAGCGTGTTCAGCATGCCGAACGAAGTCTTGCCCGTGCCTGGCGGACCGATGATCAGAAAGAAATCATCAGCCTGCTTTACGTGCCTTGACAATTCATTGAAGCTGCCGTAGTCGCCGCGCAGGCGTGCTCTTGTGTTTATCTGCGGCTTACGTCTGAACATCAGCAGGTCACGGCGCGATGCCGGTGCAGTGAGAAAGCTCAACATACCTCTGTAGGACGCACCGTAAGAGGCTTCCATGAAGTCATGTTCTATGGCCCATAATCGGCCGCGCTCATGTTCGAATATGCGGGCGTCCGACTGTGCGTTGCGCAGATATAAAATAATGTGATTGTCTTTGGTGATGTCTTTTATTGTGCATCTCATCACCATTGTGCGGGTGGCATCGGGCTCAGAGCCTTTGTCGTAAGGATAAAGAATGACAATGTCGCCGGTGCGGAAGTTTGACATGTCATTGTCAATGTCTCCGGCAAAGACCATCTCAACCTGTGTTATATCTCCGTTGCCGTCGGCTGACGGGCTGAGCATGGTCAGACCGTCGTATATGTTTCCGGCAAGTCGTTTTGCTTCCGGCGTGTCGTGCCAGGTGGATGCGAAGCCGGAGCATTCTTTTGTCTTGTTGCCCAGCTTTGACATCATGTGCTCGTTGCTTATGAACCGCATGAACCGGTAGAAGTAAGCCCTGTCAAGTTCCGGGGCTTTATGTATCGGGTCTAGCACGCCGTCGATGGCCGGCTTCTGCCAGTTCATCCACAGATTGGCGTTCACGTCTTTTTTCCTTATAATATCAGGACTCAGTGAATCGTATATGTGGTAGCCGTCGGGCAGCGTGAGCATCATCTCTATCCATACTATTCCGTTGCGTATCCTGATAGCGTCAAAAGCTTTCTCGGGTATCATGCCCACGCGCAGCAGGCTGTTCTCGTATTTTGAATACAGCAAAAACGGGTTAAGGTTATAGCCGTTCTTTTCATATTGCCTGCGGAAATTAAACCTGAACACCAGCATGTACAGCAGGAACTGCACGAAATGCTCATCTGTCATTTTGGGGTCAGTGAAGCCGTCGAACGGGAAGGCGCCCTTGCCCGATTTCTGTTCGAACATAAACTTGAAGTCCATCTGCAGATAGTCCATACGTCCCTGCAGGCCGAGCATCTCAGAGAAGAAGGACGGCTCGACGATGCCTTCGCTGATGTTGAATGCTCCCACCTCGTGCGGCAGTATGTCTGTCAGCGCACGGTGTATGTGGGCGGCCTGCTTCATGGCCTCCTCGTGAAAATTCCAGTCGGCCTTTTTAGTCGTGAGCATTGACAGCGCGTTGTGTCTGAAAAATTTCATTATGCTCCGTCCGTATCTCTCTCTGTCTGCCGTAATGTTACCGCCGTTTATGCAGCTCTTGCCTGACATCTCCTCGTCGAGCAGCTGTCCGGCAAAATTACCGAGTATGATTGCCCAGTTGTCTGGCGGCGGCTCAATCTTATGTATAAGGTTCACGTATGGGGAGTCGGCATATTGTGTGAAGCAGCGTGCCACGGTTGTCACGTTGACAAGATAGTCTGGCTCGTAGATAATCAGCTCGGGCAATATGCTTCCGTCGGCGGCTTTGTGTGGTCTTACGAGGTTCAGCTGTGCTCCGGCGAAGAGCATTGGCTTGAGGTATGTCCAGTTGGTGCCGAACGTGCGGTAAGCATTTGCATAGTTCACCTTGCTGCCATTCTCCTCGGGATAGCCGTCTATGTGCCCGTAGATGAACTCATCATCCCATTTCGTGACAATCATGCGCATGCAGTCGGTGAGCACCGGCTGCCATGCAGCTGTCTCAGGCTGTTCTTTCGGGAAAAGGGCTTTCAGGTCGGCAGGGACAGACACTTTGTCAATGAACGCGATGAAACGGCACAGATACATAAGGTCGAGCAAGCTTGTGCTTTGCATGTCAGCTTTGTCATGACTGCCGCCAATAATGTCTCTGTTTATCCTGTGTATTCTCACACGGGCCTCGTTGGCCGTTCTCGTGATATTCCATGGTGCGCCGTTCTCTTTAAGCAGATAGTCCATCTTGGCAAACCACCCGGCGAAGGTGAGCCGGCAGTGTGCGGTGCGCTCGTCAAGAAACTTCTCGAGCACCTTTCCATAGCGTTTGTACTTGTCACAGATGTCATGGCATGCTGCGGCCTGTCTCAGCTCGTCAAAGAAATTCTCTGCGGTCTCTGATGCATAGTTTTCTGCATCTGTATGCTGTGGTGCATCTGATTCAAACTCTTCAATCAACAGCTTTCGGGGTATGTCGTTTACGAATGTCGGCGACATGACGTTTCCATCCAGTCCCTTCAGAATGACATCCTTATTGTCATTGTCGCATACTGTAAGCCATTTGCCGACACTGGCAGAGAGCTGCGAAGTGTCTATCTCCGCATGTTGAGCGAAGATGACGGCTGCGCTCACCTGTGGCGCTGTCACGCCGAGCAGCTGCTCCATGCCCATGGCCACGCGGCTGCGGTTTATCTGCATTTGCTTGTATGGCGACTTGCCGCGTGCCCCGCCAGCGATAATCAGCCCGTCAGACGTCCACGGACCGTTCTCGCGGGCAACAATCTTTCCGCCCCAGTTCTTGAATTCAAGTATACGAAATCCTCCGCATGTAATGATCAGCGCATCGAGCTCAACACCTTCAATGTTGAAATTGCCGATGAGAAGGCATGGCCCATGACTATTGCCATAGCTTCCGGCAAGCAACCTGCAGACAGATGTAAACTGCTGTTCTTCTGCTATATGGTCGTAATCAGAAACTTTGTATACTTTTAATGACATATCTCTCTCTGTGAATCTCTTTATGAAAAAAAATAAAGCTGTTTTTTAGTGTTTGTAATTCTGAGTTTTTTTAAGGTGTATATATATGTTTACAATATAATAATGTCAGTTTGTAATGTTCCTCCAATTTGCCGGTTAAGATTGCTTTGCCGCGTATTCGTTGCAAAATTAGTATAAAAAAATATGAGAATTAAATTTTCAACAAACAATCTATATATATAAAAATGCAAGAAACGTCAATGTGGCTGCAAAATCTGTAAGAAATATGTCAGTCAAAAAGAAACATCACATTTTTACATGAAAATAACATTAAATCTATTTTTCTTTTTCTTAACTTTGCAAAGATAGATGTAAAACAGCTATTATGGCTATGGAATTGAAAACAGGAATTTATGAAACTCTTATTTATCAGGCTTTGGAAAGACAAATAAATAACCTGCCTGATAATATTAAGGGATTGAAACTCGATATTGATACTGCTGAGGCGCCAAAGTTACTGACGAGTTATGTCAGTAATATCATTATAAGAATGCTTAGTGATGATGATGTCTTTGAAAGCCTTGATGAGAAAGTAGAGTTTGTAAACCGCTTGATAAAGTTCATAGAGAGTGATAAACCATGTTTTAATTCTTCTGATGATATTATCACTATAAAAGATAAGTTGTTAAGTGCTGTTATTGATTGTTCTGGCAAAACAGAAAAGCAAATAGAACTTTACAACAAATTCCGTCCATCTACTGGTTTCACGTCGAGCAGTTTGTTCACAGGAGCTAACGACGGCCTGCGTATAGCTGATGAGATAAAGCTTGATATCTTGTCAGCAGATGAAATATACTGGATAGTGGCATTTATCCGTTTCTCTGGTGTAAGGATATTTGAAGAGCAATTAAGAAAATTCCTTGGGCGTCCGTCGGCACGGCTTTATATAATTACCACATCATATATGGGCGCTTCTGAGCCTAAAGCAGTTGAGTGGTTGCGGAGTCTTTCGCCCGATAAAGTGAAGATAAAGGTTAATTATGATATAAACAGTGACCGTCTTCATGCCAAGTCATATATATTTGTCAGGAACAGCGGTCTGAGCACGGCTTATATAGGAAGCTCAAACATGTCTCACAGCGCGTTGTCACAAGGACTTGAATGGAATATCCGTGTGACGAATGAGGAAAATCCGCAGATAATAAAAACAGCGCGTGCTGCTTTTGAGACTTATTGGCACCGTGCAGATTTTGAAGATTATGATGCTGTGAAATTTGCTCATGCAATAGTTGAGGCTGGCAAACCATTGGGACAGCGTGGACGTATGTTGCCGACGTTCACAGTAAGACCAGAGCAGAAGTCTATTCTTGATATGCTGACAGTAGAGCGTAAAGAGCATGGAAGTTTTCGTAATCTTGTCGTGGCCGCAACAGGAACGGGCAAAACCGTTATAGCTGCTTTTGACTATCGGCGTTTTGCAGAGCAGAACACGCACAGCCGTCTGCTGTTCATAGCCCACAGAGAGGAGATACTTGAGCAGAGCCGTCGCACGTTTGCGGCCGTACTTGGCAAGCATGATTTTGGTGAGCTGTGGGTGGGGCAGCACAGACCGTCTGAGTTCGGCAACCTTGACCATCTGTTCATAAGTATACAGACTTTTAATAATCAAAAAGAACTGTTCAAATCTTTCGGTCCGAAATATTATGATTTTATAA
This sequence comes from uncultured Prevotella sp., assembly GCA_900314195.1. Lineage (GTDB taxonomy): Bacteria > Bacteroidota > Bacteroidia > Bacteroidales > Bacteroidaceae > Prevotella. The sequence goes on along the minus strand of OMUH01000128.1, from coordinate 18,152 downwards.
TTATAGACGAATGCCATCACAGCCAGGCCGGCAGTTACCGTGCACTGTTTGATATTTTCGAACCGGAAATATTACTTGGTCTGACAGCTACGCCAGAACGGGCAGACGGGAAGAGTCTGCTGCCAGATTTCAACAACAGAATAGCAGCAGAGATGCGGTTGCCCGAGGCCATAAACCGTATGCTGCTTTCACCTTTTCAGTATTTCTGTATCGGTGACGATACTGTGAGCCTTGCTAATGTGTCATGGCGGCAGGGCAGTTATGATGAGAATGAACTGTTCAAGGCTCTTAACACTGCTGAGCGTATGCGGCTGATTACCGAGACATTGCCGAAATATCTTGCAGATGAGAATAACTGCCGTGCCCTTTGCTTCTGCATACGCAAGGCTCATGCCCGCGATGTGGCAGAGGGATTGCGCAGGGCAGGATACAAGGCTGATTATCTTACGGGCGACGACAGTGAGGAACACCGCAAGCAGGTGCTTGACAATTTCAGAAGTAAGAAGATAAACTATCTGTGTGTAGTAGATTTGCTAAACGAAGGTGTAGACATACCGGAGATAGACACGGTGCTGTTCCTTCGTCCAACAAAAAGCCTGACCATATTCCTTCAGCAGCTTGGCCGCGGCCTGCGTCTCGCTCCTGACAAGGAATGCCTGACGGTGCTTGACTATGTGGCGCGCGCAAATGCCAATTACAGCTATGAGAGCCGCATACGAGCACTGACAGGACGGGAACATAAGAATCTTAAAGATGAGGTTGCCAATGGTTTTTCTTTCCTGCCGAGAGGCTGCTCTATAAATCTTGATAAATTGTCAAAGCAGTATATCTTTGATAATATCAAGAATTCAATCTTCAATATCAGACGACTCGAGACAGAGGTGAGAAACTATGGGCTGAACTTTGATGACGGGCTGACCCTTATGCATTTCATTCATAACTTCGACATTGACATACGGACTGTTTATAAGACGACCTGCTGGTCGGCTTTGAAAAAACGTGCCGGCATAGCTGATTATAAGGAAGATAAGTTTACGTCTGTTTATGAGAGGAATATAAAGCAGACAGTTCATTGGAACGACATTAATATAATTAATTTTGTCAGACGGCTTATAAATGATAAATTTACTTATGAGCATACTGCTGACAACTGTAAATATGCGCTTATTCTTTATTATGCTCTTTATGGAAAATCACTCAGAAGGGCTGGTTTAGACAGCGTAGATGAGGCTCTGAATATATTCGGCAGTCATTTGGCATTCGTAGATGAGCTCAGCCAGATAATGGAATGTCTGGCTGACAACATAAAGGTATCAACGCAAAAGATAAAGGAGCTTGGCAACAATCCTTTGGCTTTGTTCGGCTGCTACACGCGCATGGAGCAGCTCATAATGCTTGATGTTATAAAAGAAACTGATAATCCGGGCAATCCAATGGCAGGTATTTATAATATTGAAAATCTGAATACAGAATTGCTTTGGGTTACGTTGAATAAAAGTGACCGTGACTTCTCGCCCAACACACAGTATAACGATTATGCTATAAACGAGAAACTTTTTCATTGGCAGAGTCAGAATATGGCGTCACATTATAATTCAGGACGGCGTTATGTAGAGCAAAGAACAAACGGCAGAAAATTCTTGCTTTTCGTCCGTGAGAAGAAAAAAGATGCCTTTGGCTTTACCGAGCCTTACTACTGTCTCGGGCTTGTTGACTATGTGAGCAGCGAAGGTGACAGGCCGATGAATATAGTGTGGCGTATGCATGATTCTATTCCTGGCTTTATTCTTGACAAGGCAGAAAAACTGGCGGTAGGGTAAAACAGTTGTGTGTATAATTTTAAAAGGCACATTTTTAAAATAAAAACAATTTTAAATGGATAACAATAAAAATGCCGGGATTGACAACGCTGCTTTGCGCAGCCGTTTCAATCCCGACGGCTCTTTGCTGCGGCGTCAGCAGCAGCGCATGACGGAGATGCTGCTCGTGCTCGACGGTATATGTAAGAAACACGGGCTGAGATACTGGCTCATTGGCGGTACGCTGCTCGGAGCTGTTAGGCACAAAGGCTTCATACCGTGGGATGACGATATGGACGTGCAGATGCTACGTGAGGATTATGAAAAACTGATGAAGGTGCTGCCGGCTGAGCTGCCCGACACTCTTGCCATTCAGGAAAGGCACACCGACCCGAATTATTTCTATCGTTATGCAAAGCTGCGCGACCGTCGTTCGAAAATAGAAGAGGAGGTGGGTTATGACAGGGTGTTCAAGGAGCACGGCATCTTCATTGACATCTTCCCTATAGACCGCCACCCCAAATGGCTTCAGCGGCTTTCAATGGCTACGATAGGCCACTGCTATAAGGTAATGAAAAACACACGGCTCTCTGACAGGCAGATAATGCGGCGCGTAAAGCTGATAGCCGGTGTGAATGACAAGGTTATATATCCGTTCTTCGGTTTCCTGGCACATATTTTCCGCAGCAGATATTATCTCGACGCTTTTGGCGTGCCGTATGTCGTAGAGAGATACATTGATGACATTTTGCCAACGGCTGAGGCAGAGTTTGAAGGTCATAGTCTGCCTGTGCCGCATAACGCCGGCAAGGTGCTGCACGACCAGTACGGTGACTATATGAGATTGCCGGATCTTGACAATCTGTCGCCGCACATAAGCAAAATGACTATTGACGACTGACAGGAAATGCTGAACCGCAATTTTTGCGGCTCAGCGTGACGTCAGCTGCTGAAAACGTTTCTGGCAGCGGTGCTTATAGCTGTAATGAAACCATTTCTTCTGATATTTTCTGAACGTATAAATGCAGAAGAAACGCACAGACTGCCATGACGAATGCTTGCCTGAGGCATACTGCCGTTCGTCTATGCGCACGTCGTAGAGATCGGCCACGGTGTCGAAGGCCGAGAAGGCCTTGGCGTGGCCGGAGAGCAGCCACTCCTCAGCCATGAAGCGGTTGTCTTTTGTCGTGGCCGTCAGCGGCGGCAGTGTTCTGAAGTAGTCTGACCGCGTCCACCAGAAGTTGCCGGCATACATAATGCGCTTGAACGGCGGAAAGAGATAGCAGCCGTAGGTGTCGTAGCCACCGGCTAGCGTGTTGACGGCTGCACGCCATTGGTCCATAAGAAAATATTCCATCATGTGGCGCCATGCCGTAATCTTTCTGTTGAAGCCGCGGAACAGACGGTCAGCGTCACCGGCACACTGATATGAAATGCCTTTCGCATGAAAGTAGTAGAAAAGAAAATCTTCTTTCTGACTTTTCTCATACATGAAGTCGAGAGCCGGAAACTCAAAAGCAGTGCTGTCAGAACGAAGAGAGATGATTTCTATCGGCCCGCTGCCGAGGATGGTGCGCAGCTCATCGGCGTCACTCCCGCTGCCTGTTATGCAGCTGACGAACAGCGTCTTAGTGTGTGCCAGCAGTCCTGTGCGGCGCAGCCTGTCCATCTGTTCAGTTACCATAGTCTGCCATCCCGGCGCGCACCAAACGTGATACATTCCGTAAATGCATGGCAGCGGTTCTGCCGGCTCGTGCTGCCAGCGGGTGAGGTCGGTGCGCCGGCACACGTCTACGGTGCTTTTCTTTATTCTCTCAAGAATAGTAGGCATGTCGCGTCAGCTTTTGAAAGATGCTATAAGTCGGCCGAACATTTGCATGAGGTCGTAATGTGGCTTCCAGCCGAGAGCCTGCAGGCGCGCCGAGCTGAGCCGCAGCTTGGTGACGGGTGAATAGCCGAGGCCGTCCTGCAGCTGCACCACCGGCTTCACGCCCGGGTTGAAGGTTTCGCAGAGGCGGCGTGCCATGTCGGCCACGGAGATATATGTGCTGTCGTTGCTTACATTATAAGCCTCGCCAGCCGTGCCGCGCAGCAGGATATACAGAATGCCCTCAATGGCATCTGTGGTGTAGCAGTAGCAGCGGCTCAGCTCGCCGGTGGTGTGAAGTATGATGTCATGACTGGCAATGATGCTGCGTGCAAACTGCGCAAACACGCGGTTGTCGTCTTTCGTGACGCCGGCGCCGAATGTCTGTGCCAGACGTGCCGTCATGGCCTGCACACCATATTCAGCTGCATACGACTTGCACAGACACTCAGCCGCGCGCTTCGCCATCGGATAGCTGCTGCGCACCTCGAGAGGGTCCAGATAGCCCATGCAGTGCTCGTCAACGGGCTTGCTGTCGTCATAGATTGCACCATATACTTCAAGAGACGACACAAAGACAACCTTGCAGCCGGTGTTTTTTGCAGCCTTGAGCAGCTGCATGGTGCCGAGCAGGCCGGTGTTCATGGTCTCAACAGGATTGTCTACGAAAAATTTCGATGCCGTAGGACTTGCGAAATGTATAACGCTGTCGGTATCGGCAGGCAGCAGCAGTGGAGCACCAGAGCTGAAGTCATATTCAACAATAGTTACATCGTCGCCGAACATTTCGTGTGCTTTAGCTGCATTTCTCACTATGCATGTCACGTGTATGCCGAGGTCACGCTGCGTGCTGAGGCTCAGCAGGCAACGGGTCATACAGCTGCCCAGCAGACCGGTGGCGCCGGTAATAGCTATGTGCATGCCGCGAAGCTCGTCAGCAAGGGCAAAGCTTTCAGCAAAGTTTCTTATGTCTTCTTCAAGTATTTTGTTGATAGTCATTATTCTGTTGTTTTGTTAACTTTATTAAGCGGTCAGAAGCCGAAAATCTGCTGGTTCTCATGCACTTGCACCATGGCACGGAAGATAAAGAAGTCAGTCGGCGTGGTTATCTTTATGTTCTCCATTGGTCCGATAATGGTGTGCAGCGTGTGTCCGTAGTGGCTCATCATGGTGCACGAGTCGATGAAGTCGTGGTGGCCTTCGCTGCGTGCCTTGCGGTGGGCTGACATGATGTCGGCAAGCCGGAACGACTGCGGCGCGCGTGCTATGAGCGAGTCGGCGCGGCTCGGAATGTCAAGTGAGCCGTCTGACTGCCTCACGACGAAGGTCTCCGTGGCCGGCACGCAGGTGATGCACGAGCCGTAACCGGCCACGGTCTTGATGTTCTCCGTTATGGTGTCTTCAGTGATGAGAGGGCGTACACCGTCGTGAACGAGCACTGTGGCCTCACGGCCTGCGGCATATTCCTCGGCGGCGCAAAGTGCATTGTAAATAGAGTCCTGGCCTGTCTCGCCGCCGGGCACGATGCTCACCACCTTGTTTATCTCGAACTTTCTTATCATCTTTTTCAGGAACGGTATCCACGGTTCTATGCATGCCACCACGATGGCGTCTATCTGCGGATGATTGTCGAAGAGCTCAAGGGTGTAGATAATTATCGGCTTGCCGTTGAGCTCAAGAAACTGCTTCGGGCGTGCCTTCGTGTGCATGCGCTTGCCGGCGCCGCCGGCAAAGATAACAGCTATGTTCATATTGCTTTTTTATTATAATTTTTTTGTTCTTCGTCAACCGTACAGATGATGGTAAATCAGAAGTGCGTTGTGTGTAAACAGAAACACCGTCAGGAATACGAGCAGCACTTCAGCCGCTGACATCTGTTTCTGCGGCAGCTTTCTCATCAGAAAAGTCATGCAGACCGGAATGATGAATATCCATCCAGAAGCCATAAGGTAAAGCTCGTTGATGGCGAAGCCGAGCACGATGTTCAGCATGACGTCGACGGCGAACCAGCACAGCAGCATCTGCACAATCTTGTTACGGCGTCCGGTCCATGCGCCGGCAATGAAGGCAACGAAGAAGAAAATCTCAATGGCGTAAGCCCACCAGTGGTGGTAATATGTCACTACAGGGCGGTGGCTGACTATGTCGCCGAGGGCATGGTCACTGTGCAGCAAAATGGCCTCGCCGAAGAAGTTCTCGCAAAGAATGTCCTTTCTCGGTGTCTGGAAATCCATCATCGCGAGAATGCCGCTGCCGGCAGATTTCATTTCCGTGTTGACAATCTGCTTGTGGTGCTCGGCCATGCGCTGTCTGTCAGCATCGGTAATCTTGCTTTCGTTGGCCTTTTCAATCTTGTGTATCTCAGCTTTCTGCGGCTCTTCAACGGTGTGGTACTGGCAGCGTTGAATGGCGAGCAGAGTGACCAAAGGCATGACCACGGCAAGGAAAATATATGACGGGCGGAAAACACGTTTCCCGTTTACGAACAGTGCGGCGAGCAGTGTTTTCATGCCGTTGCTGGCTGCTATGCCGGAGGTCAGAAAGAGCATCACGGCAGTCTGCAAGGTGGTGAGCAGCCGTTTCTGCTGCATCTTTCGTCCACATATATATATAGTCATGGTCAGCAGCATCAGCGACATGATGAAATGGTCGGGCACCATTGCCGGCACCATCACATGGCCGAAAGAAAAGAACATGGCTGTCAGCAGGGCGGCATCAGCCTTGCGCATGTCGAGCAGTTCATGCAGAATGCGGTAGAGGAACAATGCCGACCATGCAGCGCAGAGCACTGTGACGGCCGACATTATGAACATTGCGCAGTTGAGGCCGGTAATGCTCATGAGCCACTTGTTCAGTTTCCACAGCGGATACAGAAAGGAATAGAACAGCGGATGGCGTATGGTCTCGAAGAACACACGCCCCTCTGATATTGTCATCAGCGACCAGCAGTCGTAGCCCGACATCTCGAAACGGCTGTGGAAAATAGACCATGAGCCGCCGTGGGGCAGCGGACGCGTGTAGAAATCCCAATGGCTGTAAATCAGCATGGCGTTAAGAGCCGCGAAAATTATCACGACAGCAAGAAAAAGCCAGCGTTCCTCGTGCCGCGGCTTCAATATCGTAAACGGATTAGACATGTCTGCAAAGTTATTAAAATGTTTTCAAACAGCTTTTCTTTTTCGATACAAAAAAAGGTAAGCATTATGAATACCCAAGTCAAATTTAAAATTAAACGCGGTAATTATGTTTTACATAGCCAAAAATGTAGTAAATTTGCCGTACATCAATAAATGAACTGAAAAAACGCTTTGGTTTATGAATGATTTTGCGGCAATAGACTTTGAAACTGCCAATTTTGAGCGCACCAGCGTGTGCTCCGTGGGTGTGGTTGTTTACAGAAACGGCGAGAAGGCTGATTCCTTTTATTCTCTGATTCACCCCGAGCCCGACTATTACAACTATGTGTGCTCACGTGTCAACGGGCTGAATAAAGAAATTACAGATAATGCTCCGGTCTTTCCTGACGTGTGGCGGCAGATAGAGCCGATGATAGCCGGCTTGCCGCTTGTGGCGCATAACAAGGCCTTTGACGAGTCGTGTCTGAAGGCTGTGTTCCGCATGTATGGAATGGATTATCCGGACTATCCTTTCTATTGCACTTTGATGAAATCGCGGAGGGTGTGGCCTGAAGGGCGTCATAATCTTGATGTTATTGCGGAGCGCTGTGGCTATGAGCTGAAGAACCATCACCATGCTCTTGCCGATGCGGAAGCCTGTGCCGCCATCGCACTGAAGATTTTATAGAAGTTATTATATAGAAGATTTTATAATTCTGTGTGGAATAAAAAATATTATGTTGAAAGCAAAAAATGAGTGATACTAAAAGAACATTCGGCAGCCTCATTGTCCTTGCTGTCGGCACATTTCTGCTCGGCATGGCTGAGTATGGTATGGAAGGCATTCTTCCTTATATCTCTCATGACCTTGGCATAACAATTCCCGAGGCCGGACATGCCATTTCCGTTTATGCACTCGGCGTATGCACAGGCGCTACTTTGCTAATAGCGTTTCACAGGCTCTCGCTTAAGAAAATTATCTTTGGACTGGTGGGCCTGATATTCTTGGGCTCTGTGCTTTCTGTTACGGCACAGAATTTCTGGTGGCTGATGGCTGCACGTTTTATCAGCGGACTGCCGAGCGGTGCTTATTACGGTGTGGGCTCCATTGTGGCCTACCGTCTTGCTGACGAAGAGCATAAGTCACGTGCCGTCTCAATCATGTGCGCGGGCATGACCTTCGCCAATTTGCTTGGTAATCCGGTATCTACCTTCCTGTCGGCAACGCTGTCGTGGCGGCTGTCGTTCGCGCTTATTGCCGTTGGCTGTATTTTCGACCTGTTTCTTGTAGCCAAGTTCATACCAAACCTTGAGCCGCTGCACGACAGCGGAAACAAAGGGCAGTTCCGGTTTCTCAAGCGCCTTGCGCCATGGCTGATAATAATTGCCACGATGTTCGGCAACGGCGGCATACTGGCGTGGTACAGCTATATCTCGCCGGCGCTGGTTAAGACGGGCGGCCTCAATGCAAGCCTGCTGCCGCTGTTCATGGTCATGGCCGGACTGGGCATGGTGATAGGCAACTTGTTGAGCGGATGGCTGTCAGACAAATACAAGGCGGGGCTGACGGCCGCCATGCTGCAGCTGTCTGAAAGCTTAAATATATCAGCTGTTTTTTTCCGGGAGGACGGCCACAAGGGCTGCGCCATGCATGTTGACACAAACAAAAACAGAGTTGCGGAAGTTGTTTTTTAACTTCAAACAAATTCCAGTATTATGAAGAAAATAGGATTGTTGCCTTTGATTATCATGGCCATTGTGCTTGGCATCGTGGCGGGAAACGTGTTCTCTGAAGGCTTGGTGCGGTTGTTCATCACCTTCAACAGCATTTTCAGTCAGTTTCTCGGCTTTATGATTCCCTTTATCATCATAGGCTTTGTGACGCCGGCAATAGCGAATATAGGCAGCGGAGCAGGGAAGATGCTCGTTGCAACAGTGCTTATAGCTTATTTGGACACTGTTGTGGCTGGGCTGATAGGATATGGCACCGGCTCATTGTTTTTCCCCGGCATGATAGCCGGCACAGAGAGCTTCGTGGCTGAGAAGGCTGCTGAGCTGAAGCCATTCTTCGAAATCAACATTCCGACCGTGATGGACGTGATGAGTGCCCTGGTCTTTTCGTTCATGGCGGGCCTTGGCATAATATACACTCATGCGGAGACGCTGCACAGCGTGTTTGATGAGTTTCAGAACATTGTCTCTAAGGTTATAGCAAAGGTAATCATTCCGTTGCTGCCTGTATATATCTTCGGAATATTCACAAATATGACGTACACGGGGCAGGCCTATCGCATCTTGCTTGTCTTCGCACAGATAATACTCGTCATTGTCGTGCTTCACGTGTTCATATTGGTTTATGAGTTTGTGATTGCCGGCGGCTTAGCGCATAAGAATCCGTTCCGTCTGCTGTGGCGAATGCTTCCGGCTTATCTCACTGCACTTGGCACGTCGTCATCGGCTGCAACCATTCCTGTCACGCTCGACAGAACGATAAAGAACGGTGTCAGCGCCGATGTGGCCGGCTTCACCGTGCCGCTGTGCGCGACTATCCACATGCCGGGGTCGATGATGAAGATAACATGCTGCGCGCTGACGGTATGCCTGATGAACGGTATGCCGCATGCCTTCCCGCTGTTTCTGAAGTTCATGCTTCTTCTGGCCGTGTGCATGGTGGCCGGTCCGGGCGTGCCGGGAGGCGCGGTGATGGCTGCACTCGGTCCGCTGGCGTCCGTACTCGGATTCAATGCCGACATGCAGGCGCTTATCATTGCCCTCTATATAGCCATGGACTCATTCGGCACAGCCTGTAATGTCACCGGCGACGGGGCAGTGGCAATAGTTATTGACAGAATTTTCCGGAGAAAATAAGTAAAGTTTAAAAAGCTTTCGCAAATTCCAGCAAAAAAATGTTTTACATGCATGGGCCGTGCCAACTTTCAGCAAGAAATTGTCAACATGCAGGGACGTGCCTTGTGCCGGCCCACAAGAAATGTTTCAACCAATTAATTAATAGAAGTCTAACATTTTTTTGCCAGGACATATAATTATTTTCCGGTTATGCCATAGCAGTGTTACAAGACTGTTGTAACGGTGTTACAACAGTCTTGTAACACAATTACAATAGTGTTGTAACTGGATTACAAAAGTCTTTGTAATATACTGTTGTGATGAATTTGATTTTATAAAACAACGTCAGCAACTTACACCTAAAATACAATTATTCGCAAAATAACAAAAAATACAGACCGTTAAAAAACACTTGTGCTTTTTTAATTCCGGATCTTTTTATCATGCTGCTGATAAATTTTGACAGGTTTTTCTGTTGCAGTTTAAACTAATTACCGTAACTTTGCGTTATAAGTTAATTAAAAACCAAACCTATGATTTTATCAACAACCCCGACCATTGAAGGTCATTCAATCAGAGAGTATAAGGGCGTGGTGACAGGTGAGACTATCATCGGCGCCAATTTCGTGAAAGATTTTCTGGCAAACATCCGTGATGTCATTGGCGGACGTTCCGGCAGCTATGAGGCGGTGCTTGCCGAGGCACGTGATACGTCAATGCAGGAGATGCAGCAGCGTGCGATGGATATCGGAGCAAATGCCATTGTCGGAATAGATATTGATTACGAGACTATCGGGGCGAACAACTCGATGCTGATGGTTGCCGTGAGCGGTACGGCTGTTGTAATTTGATTTCCTTGTCGTAATGAGAAAAACGGTTATATTACTTTCTTTATTATTCTCTTTCAGCTTCTGCCAGGCGCAAAAGAGGCAGTTGAAGCCCATGAATGAATTTGTCAGCGAGCTGATGGCAAAGATGACCTTTGAAGAGAAAATCGGTCAGCTGAATCTGCTTCCGGGCGGTGACATGACGACCGGTGCCGTGATGAACTCGCCTCTGGCAGCGCTTATCCAGAAGGGCGAGCTGGGCTCCGTGCTTAACGTCAAGGGCGTGGAGAAGGTGCGGGCATTGCAGGACGTGGCAGTGAGGAAAAGCCGTTTGGGCATTCCGTTGCTGATAGGGCAGGATGTCATTCACGGATATGAGACGGTGCTGCCTGTTCCGCTTGCGCAGGCGTGCTCGTGGAATCCCGCAGCCGTTGAGGCCGGTGCCAGGCTGGCAGCCAAGGAAGCGTCGGCACAAGGTGTCAACTGGGTGTTCAGCCCCATGGTCGACGTGGCCAATGACCCGCGGTGGGGCCGTGTTGTAGAAGGCTATGGCGAAGACCCTTATCTGTCGGGGGTTATGGGCGCAGCTGCCGTGCGCGGCTATCAGGGCAGCAGGCAGACGCTGGATGTGCTGGCATGCCTGAAGCATTTCGCACTTTACGGCGCCACTGAGGCCGGCAAGGACTATTGTCCTGTTGACATGAGCCGGCTGAGAATGTTCAATCAATATTTTCCGTCGTATAAGGCGGCAGTAGAGGCTGGTGTCGGCAGCGTGATGTCGTCATTCAATCTTGTTGACAATGTCCCGGCCACGGGAAACAGTTGGCTGCTCACCGATGTGCTGCGCCGGCAGTGGGGCTTCAGCGGGTTTGTCGTTACTGACTATGCGTCAATAAATGAAATGTCGGCGCTTGGCTTCGGCGACGGCAGGACGTCGGCCGTGCAGGCCTTTAATGCCGGAACAGACATGGACATGTGCAGCAATGCATACGTGAAATATCTTAAAGAGGCTGTCAGCGGGGGAAAGGTTGCCATGGCGCAGATAGACACGGCAGTGCGGCGTGTTCTTGAAGCAAAATACCGTTTGGGTCTGTTTCAGAATCCATATCGTTTTTGTGACATGAAACGGGCCAAGACAGATATGTACACCGCAGAGGCACGAAGACTGGCACGCGACATTGCGGCAGAGACATTCGTACTTTTGAAAAATGAGAATAATCTGTTGCCATTAAAGAAACAAGGCACGATAGCGCTCATAGGACCGCTTGCCGACACCCGCAACAATCTGCCCGGTCCGTGGTCGTTTACTGACAAGCCGGATAAGTATTCTACTCTCAGAGAATGCATGGAACGCTATCTGGGCAATGACGCTAAAGTGGTTTATGCGCAGGGCAGCAATATATATGCTGATTCATTGAGGCAGAAGGCTGACGAATTCGGCCGGCCTGTAAAAAGAGGTGATGACAGGAAGATGCTTGCTGAAGCAGTGTCTGCAGCTATGAAAGCCGATGTTATAGTGGCCTGTCTTGGCGAGATGGCTGAGATGTCGGGAGAGAGCTCCACGCGCACAGACCTTAACCTGCCTGACGTGCAGATGCGGTTGTTGAAGGCGCTGGTGGCTACCGGCAAGCCGCTGGTGCTGCTTAACTTCTCCGGCCGGCCAACCATTCTGTCGTGGGAGGAAGAGCATGTGCCGGCAATAATGAACGTGTGGTTTGCAGGCAGCGAGACCGGCGATGCCGTTTGTGATGTTCTTTTCGGCGATAAGGCACCGTCGGGAAAGCTCGTCAATACGTTCCCGCGCAGCATGGGGCAGATACCAATTTATTACAATCATCTTGCCAGCAGCAGGCCTGTACCGGAGAACAGCCGCTATTTCAGAAAGTATGTCAGCAACTATCTCGATGAGGTGAACGGTCCGCTGTATCCTTTTGGCTACGGACTGAGCTACACGACATACAGCTACAGTCCTGTGACGCTTTCTGCCGCGAGCATGAAGAAAGACGGCAGGGTGTCGGCGTCTGTAACCGTTACCAATACGGGTGCGCGCGACGGCGATGAGATAGTACAGCTTTACATACATGACAAATATTGCTCAAAGGTGCGCCCGGTAAAGGAACTGAAGGGCTTCAGTAGGGTTCACATAGAAAAGGGCGGCAGTCATACGGTGACATTTGACATAGATGCGAAAACGTTGCAGTATCTTGACGAAAACGGAGAGCCGTTTCTTGAACCCGGCGAATTTGAAATAATGATTGGCCCGAACAGCAGAGACGTCAAGAAGGCGTCACTGAGGCTGGAATGAGCTTTTTTATGTATTTTATTGCAGTTCAGATACTTATCTGTATATTATTATAAGCAAGTCAGCCCGCTTTAAATCTCTTTTCGGAAAAAATGTTTTTATCAGCAGTATTTTTTGTAAAATGAAAACTTGCAAATTGCTATAACTTTGCAAACAGAAATCAAAAACAAAAAATATTATGTTGACAAAGAAAAGAGAATTAGGAAAGAGTGGGCTGATGGTTTCCGCATTGGGAATGGGTTGCATGGGCTTTAATCAGGGCTATCCTCCGTTTCCGTCAAAAGAAGAACAACGCACAAATTGCCGGCCTTATAATGACATGGCTGAATAAGCACTTATGATTTTAGTAAGTAGTAATCAAAGTAGTTGTATTCAAAATAAGTAGTATTCAAATTTAGTAAGTAATATTCAAAAACTTCTTCAGCATTATGCTAAGTGCGTGGAATGGTTTTCAAAAACATTCCACGCACTTATGCATAGTTCATATGTAAAGATGGCACACAGAAAATTTCTGAATTAAAAGTTTGACAAACTGTGTTTTTTCTATAATTTTGCGAAAAATAGACTTCTGACAGATGTTTGAGCAGGAAATAAAGAAATACGACGAGACCGCTGAGGCTTATAAGCGGATAATCGTTGAGCCAATGGGAGAAGAGCAATATCGTGAACGCAACGAGATTCTTTTTTCCTGTCATAGCTGTGGCATTGAGGGAAGTTCTTTTTCCGTTGACGACACACGTGCTCTGTTCGAAGAAGGTCTTGGATATTATCCTGTCGGCAAGTCCTTGTTTGAATGTCAGGAGATGTCCGACCACTTTGCTGCATATGAGTGGCTGCATAAGCCATAAGTCATAATATTTTATGTGAGAAAATTACTTTTTCTTTGCCGTTTTAATTCAGCTTGCATGTTTATCCGAACAGGGTGAGGTCTTTGTCGTCGGTGGATGTCTCATGTGTTTTATCGCGGAATTGTATTACGGCGCGGCCGTATTCGTTGTCTATTTTTATGATATGTCCGATGCCGTATTTCGGGTGGAACACCTTCTGGCCTGTGTGCAGCTCAATCTGCTCTGTCTTTTCTTCATCATTGCTGCTGCTGTCTTTGCGGCCTCCGTTCTCGTGTTCTTCCTTTGTCATTAGCTTGTCTTCAACCATGTCGCGTGTGCCGCGCAGGAACTGCACCTTATAAGAGTTGTTCTCAGTATTGACGTCAATGATTTCGCCGCGCCCGAAAAACTTGCTGTATACGGTATCGCCCTTCTTGAAACGTGCGCCCGTGTTTTGCTTCAGGCTCTTGTCGAGCTCTTTTATCAGATATTTCGTTCCGAGGAAGAGGGCAGGGTCGAGGTTTCCCTCTACCTTGATCAGTCCGTCGCCAATCTCCTGCAGAAAGCGCGACGGATATTTCTGTGTGCCGGTGTTGTAGTTGTAGCCTTCAGACTCCGTCAGGAAGAGTGCGCGCTCGGCCCTTGTGACGGCTACGTACATCAGTCGGCGTTCCTCTTCGAAGGCCGCCTCGCGTCGCTCGCGTATGGCGCGGTGGCTGGGGAAGATACCTTCCGTCATGCCGCACACGAAGACGTAAGGGAACTCCAAGCCCTTTGCCTGGTGAATGGTCATCAGCTTCACGGTGGGCGTGTCTTGCTTGTAGTCGGCATTGGTGTACAGGGCAATGTCCTGCAGATAGTTCTCTATGCTGACATTCTCCTCGTTGCGGTTGGCGTCTTCGTAGTATTTTATTGATGCCGTCAGCTCCTGCAGGTTGTCTATGCGGCTCTGGTCGCTGTCAAGGCGCAGCTCGTCCTTATAGCCACTCTCGCGCAGCAGATAGTCGAGCGTGTCGCTGATGGAATGTGTCTCGCGGTATTTATCCGCGCTGTCTATGAGCTCCGTAAACTTTCTCAGCTCACGCCGGCGCAGCATGCCGTCGTTGGTCTCGAGCTCGGCAAAGAGCGAGATGCCGTGTGCCTCGGCGGCCTCGGCAAGCTTCTCCATAGACTGCCGGCCGAACTTCCTCGACGGAATGTTTATTATGCGGCGGAAAGAAATGTCGTCGCGGTAGACGAGCAGGCGCAGATAGGCGAGGGCATCCTTAATTTCTTTTCTGTCAAAGAACCTCACGCCGCCCCAGACGGTATATTGCACGTGCTTCTTCAGCAGTGCCTGTTCAATGAAACGCGACAGGTGAGAGGCACGGTAGAGGATGGCAAAATCGGAATATTGCGCTCCGGCCTCCACCATGGAGGCTATCTGTGAGGCTATCCACTCAGCTTCCTTGTCTTCCGATTCGCCGTGGTAGTGAACGACAATCTTCCCGCTTTGCTTCTCAGTGAAGAGATCTTTCTTTATGCGCATGCGGTTGTGCGAGATGATGGAGTTTGCCACGTCGAGGATGTTCGGCGTGGAACGGTAGTTCTCGGCGAGCACGATGTCGAGGTCGGGCTTGAAGTCAATGAACAGCTGCGGCCGGGCGCCGCGCCATTCGTATATGCACTGGTCAGGGTCGCCGACGAAAAACAGGTTGTGGTTGTCGCCGCTTATGGCTGTTATGATCTGCCAGTCGTGGCTGTTGCAGTCCTGCGCCTCGTCAACCATTATGTAGTTGAGCTCCTCCTGCCAGTGCTTCCTCACGTCGGCAAAAGTCTGCAGAATATATACCGTGAAATAGATGAGGTCGTCATAATCGAGGGCGAAGCTTTTCATCTGCAGTTCTATGTAGCGCTTGAAGAGCCCCGTATATACAGGCTGTCCGTTCTCCGCGTCGTCAGCATTGTCCGCTGCCTGTGTCTTCACGTTCTGTCCACGTGATATTATAAGGTCCTCGATGTAGGTGCTGTTTCCTTTTTGAAACGATATGCCGCTGAGCACATCGTCAACGGTGGTGGTCTTCTTGTCTATCTTGAACTCCGTCATGACCTGCTTGGCCATGTCCTTGCCGTCCTCCTCGTCAACGACGGCGAAGTTTGTAGGATAGCCGATGTGATATATCTCTTTTCTCAGAAACTTCACGCAGAAGCCATGAATGGTGCACACGAAGTCGTTCACATTGCCCTGGCTGACCATGGTGGCAATGCGTTTCTTCATCTCCTGTGCTGCCTTGTTGGTGAAGGTCATGCACAGAATGTTAGACGGGCTGATGCCTACCTCGTTGACGAGAAAGGCATATCTGTGTGCCAGTACGCGCGTCTTTCCCGAGCCGGCTCCGGCCGTCACCCTTATGTTGCCGTCAATGGCCGTGACAGCCTCACGCTGACGGTCGTTAAGTCCTTTTAGTATGTTCATACAACAAAATTAAAGAAAATAGTCGTTTTTCGTTGCTTTTATGCTGAAAAATATATTAACTTTGTCTTTGAAGATGCCTTTGGCACGGTTTGTTGCCGCTGTGCACTTCGGCATCAAGACGCATTGACAACAAAATAAAAGGAGGGGAAAAGCTATGAAGATAGGATTCAGACAACCGTCACTGAAGCGCAGCATCAGCGCCAGAACGAAAGGTCAGCTCACGCGTGCCGTGAAGCGTGCCATTATTTGCGGCTACGGCAAGCGCGGCATGGGCATACTGCATCCCAAACGTGCCGTTTACAACAAGGTGTATCGTCACACGACATTCGGTCTTGGCGACATACTGAAGGCATTGTTCAAATAAGTTTCTTGCGTGAAAAATCATGACAAACCATTTTCAAAACTTGCTCAAAACGGAGCAGCCTTATGGTTGGTCGTGTAGAACGGCATTCTCGTGCGTTTTATAAATTGCTTATACTTAGCGAGCTGTGATTTATTTACAAAATAAAACGCATAAAATCTGCATATGAGTAGTATAAAATGCCGTTTTATGGTTTAGACATCGTAAAGCAATGCTTCGGAAAAATATCTCTGTGAGATAAAAAATATCTCACAGAGATATTTTTTTGTTTGCATTTTTTTTGTAAAGTCTTTTGCTTTTTTCTGTGTTTTTGTCAGTCGGCAATTTTTTTTCTTTCCTTTGTACCAAATATTTTTTGAGCTGATTTTTAGTTAAAAAAATTGTAATTTCTTCTGAATTTTATTTACAAATAATTCATCGCAGTTCAACGTATTATTATTTTTATCATGACTTTTCAGTAATATTCATTAATCAGACCATCCGGGGCTGTGTGTGAGGGGCACAGGCGTTTGTCCCCCAGTTGTTTAAGCATCATCAGATTATTCACCACTTGCAGGGTGCGGCCCTTGTGGCCGTCCGCGTTCTAAAAAAACATCTTTCTGTATGTAACTTGTTGGCCGACACAAGGCACGCTCCCTGCAAAAGGGTGAAAATACATCATTTTGGATGTTTGCGGATATTCAAAAAAATAATATCTTTGTAGAATAAACGTTTTTTTAAAAGCATTTGTCACATAAGAATTTTTATTATGAATGCAGATATAGATATAAAGAAAATAAGGAACATAGTGTTTGACCTCGGCAACGTACTTGTAGAGCTTTATGAGAAAGCCACATACGATGCCTTCGCAAAGCTCGGCTTTGCTCCGTTTCTGAATGCTGGGAAGCACCCGGAGGTGTTTGAGCTCATGCACAGGCTTGGACTGGGACTTGTCACGCCGGAACAGTTTTATGAGCAGGCACGGCAGCTCACCGGTCTTAGTGCATCAGATGATGATTTGAGGTCAGCCGCCAACGCCATGCTCGTCGATATTCCTCAAACGAAAAAAGAAGCGCTGTTAAGGCTGCGCTCGGAAGGGCACAGAGTGTTCCTTCTGAGCAATACCAACGACATACACTGGGAGTATTGCGCGGAGAAATTGTTCCCGTATGACGGACATTCAGCTGCTGACTTCTTTGATGATATATTCCTGTCGCAGCGCATGCATCTTGAAAAACCGAATGCAGCCATATATGAGGAGGTGAGCCGGCGTGCATCGCTTTCAGCTGCCGACACGCTGTTCATTGACGACCGTGCCGACAACTGTGCAGCGGCACAGGCATCAGTGGGCTGGCATGTCTTTCAGAACAAAGGCCTCAACGACTGGTTGCAGCTGCTGTAGGCAGAGACCAATGCCCTGTGCAAGCCAATGAAAAGGGCCACGATCTATAAAGCGATTAGAAAAAAACGATTAGTAAAAATGTATATATATGTTTGCCGATGCCGTTTTTTGACTATTTTTGTGAATTCAATGATTATAAGTGATGAACAGGTATGGAACAGATGATGAAACGTTATCCGGTAGGAATACAAACATTCTCACTCATTGCCAAAACATGGTCGTGATAAAATTATCAATTTAGCCGCATTATTTTCTTCTTTGTTTAGTCATTAAAGTTTTATGAGGATGGGAATTCCCATCCTCATAATTATAAAATAGAGTGTCAAGTTTGTGACTACAAATCATTAAGCTTTTCGGAGGATACCCCTTC
>OMUH01000085.1 GCA_900314195.1 uncultured Prevotella sp. | reverse complement strand
GGATACTGAAAATAATTTTTTCTTCAAACACGCATTATAATAAATTATTTTCATAATTTTGCGATGATTTAAATAAAGCTTAAACAATCAAACGTAAATAAAAATGAAACAGAAAAAATTCATTCTCAAGGAGCAGGAACTGCCAACACAGTGGTATAACATTCAGGCTGACATGCCCAATAAACCGCTGCCGCCGCTCAGTCCGAAGACACACGAGCCGCTGAAGGCTGAAGACCTCGCACATATCTTTAATCTCGAATGTTCGAAACAGGAACTTGACCAGGAGCATTCGTGGATAGATATTCCTGAAGAGGTGCAGGATAAATATGCCTACTACCGCTCCACGCCGCTGGTGCGAGCATACGCCTTCGAGAAGGCTCTCGGCACGCGCGCACACATATATTTCAAGAACGAAAGCACCAATCCGCTCGGGTCACATAAAATAAACTCTGCGCTGCCGCAGTGTTACTATTGCAAACAGGAGGGTGACACCAACGTTACGACAGAGACGGGTGCCGGACAGTGGGGCGCCGCACTGTCATACGCCGCAAAGCTGTACGGACTGGAGGCTGCCGTCTACCAAGTGAAAATCACAATGCAGCAGAAGCCATACCGATCGTACATCATGCGCACCTTCGGTGCTACCGTTGAAGCAAGCCCATCAATGTCGACACGCGCCGGAAAAGACATCATAACACGCGACCCCAACCACCCGGGCTCACTCGGCACGGCTATTTCTGAGGCCATTGAGCTGGCCACGACAACGCCGGGATGCAAATACACTCTCGGCTCGGTGCTAAACCACGTGGCACTGCACCAGACCGTCATAGGACTGGAGGCGGAAAAGCAAATGGAGATGGCCGGCGAATATCCCGACAAGGTAATAGCATGCTTCGGAGGAGGAAGCAACTTCGGAGGTATAGCCTTCCCGTTCATGCGGCATGTCTTTGACGGTACGCACAAAGACACTGAGTTTATCGCTGCCGAACCGGAGAGCTGCCCAAAGCTGACACGCGGCAAGTTTGAATATGACTACGGCGACGAGGCCGGCTACACGCCGCTGCTGCCTATGTATACTCTCGGCCATGACTTCAAGCCGGCAAACATTCATGCCGGCGGACTGCGTTACCACGGCGCCGGAATGATAATATCGCAGCTTATCAAAGACGGCTATATGCACGGCGTTGACATTCCGCAGCTCGAGAGCTTCAAGGCCGGAATGCTGTTCGCACAGACCGAAGGCATCATTCCCGCACCGGAAAGCTGCCATGCAATAGCGGCCACCATTCGCGAGGCATTGAAAGCCAATGAAGAAGGACGCGAGCCGGTACTGCTGTTCAACCTATCCGGCCACGGACTGATTGACATGCCGTCATACATGAGCTACATTAACGGCGACCTCGCCGACTACCGCGTCTCTGATGCAGAGATACAAAAGAACCTTGAAGACGTGCCGCTGAAAATACAGGACTGATTTATCGGTCACGAATTGATGGAAAAATTCGACCACCATTCGTACCTCTTACGAAGGAAGAATAAAAACCATCACAGCAAAGATAGGAGCATCGGCGTGCATGTGCTATCATCTGTTGGTTGCTCTGCACTATAAAACAAAATAAAACGAACACGGCCCTGCGACAATATAAGAAATTGTTGCAGGGCCGTGTTCGTTTGTTACCATAAATGTTCAACAAATGATGAAATCCGAACAGTTACACCTTACAGATAAGACAATCATAGCTTGTTAAATTCAGCGAGAATCTTATCGGCCGTTGCCTTCATTTCCTCGTCAGACAGCTTTATGTGATGCTTGAAATCGCAGTCGGCCTCAGTATCGATAGGAATAAGCTGAATGTGCGCGTGGTTTACTTCAAGACCTAGCACCACCTCTGCCACCTTGCGGCAAGGGAAAGCATTGCGAAGGGCTATGGCCACCTTCTTGGCGAACACCTCAAACTCTGCAAGGTCTTTGTCATCCATATCGAATATATAATCAACCTCCTTGCGCGGGATGACCAGTGTATGTCCCTTGCGGACGGGGTTTATGTCAAGAAAAGCATAGAACTTATCGTTCTCGCCGCATTTGTAGCTCGGAATTTCACCAGCAGCTATTTTAGAAAACAGTGTCATAATGATTACAGGTTTTGATTTTATTATAAAAAAAATATGTCTCACAAATGCTGCTCTGCCGGCGGAGCACGTAACGAAAAGCTTGTCAGCTATGGGTTACAGAGGTCTGTTGCGCAATCCGCCTGGCAAAACAAGCAAAACTGCCGGCGGCACCGACCGGAAAATTATCGGTCCGTGCCGCCGGCAGATCGGCTTTATTCGTATGATATTTTGTCAATGCGCAGCTTAATGATGCCACGCGGTATCTTTATATCTACAACATCGCCCACCTTATGGTTAAGCAGGCCCTGTGCTATAGGAGTCTTGATTGATATCTTGCCTTCCTTCAGATTAGCTTCGCTCTCACTGACAATGGTATAAACCATTTTCTTTTTAGTGGTCATATTTGTCATCTCAACCTTTGAGAGAATCTGCACGGCATCGGTGCTCAGACGGCTTGTATCTACGATTTTTGCTTCGGCAATGGTAACTTTCAGCTCGTTGATTTTTGATTCAAGATGTGACTGATGCTCCTTGGCAGCATCATATTCCGAATTCTCACTAAGGTCGCCCTTGTCGGCAGCCTCGGCAATTGCCGCAGACGCCTTCGGACGTTCAACAGTTTCGAGCTCATGAAGCTCTGCTACGAGTTTGTCGTAGCCTTCTTGTGACATGTAACCCATAATTCTATTGTTTTTTTGTTTTTTATTATATTCTGTAAAATCAAAAAATACAAAAAAATAAGAATTTCGACATAACTGGATGTCGAAATTCCTTCTTATTAATCTTTTATCTCCAAATTTTATATTGCAAAGATATTAAACATTTCCCAACAAGCCAAATTTTTTAAGTCTATTTAATTAAATACTACCCCACATTTTCAACCGCTGCAATCATGCTGGCTCTGTCTGCCTGTCAATTATGGTTCGCGTGCTGCAGTCGAAGCTGACTGCCATCTTGGTGACGGGATAGCCGCACATGACAAAAGCCGAACCAAAGTCTTTTATTAGTAGTCTTCATTAAGTATGGTGCCAAAAAACTGCATTCCTACAGGCCAGCGTATCATATCTGTTGTCATTGTCTTAATATATTCAAAGCAAAGAATCCATTCCGCCGGCCCATGCTTGTTTCATTTTCTGTTTTCAGCAATCACCATGTCATAAATCTGCAGCACCTGCCGTGCCACATCACTGTTTTCAAACCGCCTTACATACTGCCTGCTGCGCTCTATGGCCTGCTCACGTCGGGCACTGCCAAGCATTTGCATAACAGCCGCAGCCATATCTTCAGGAGCATCGGGCGACACATATAGGCTGTCGGGGCCGCCGGCCTCTTCAAGACATGACCCCGTGGCGGCCACGACAGGCAGCCCGCACTGTATGGCTTCGATAATAGGAATGCCGAAGCCCTCGTAGCGCGACGGATAAACGAAACACTGCGCATTGTGGTACAGGGCAGCCAGCTCATCATCGCCGACACCGCTCATGACATGCAGACGTCCGGTAAGCGCGTGCTGGGCGGCATAACGGCGCACCTGCTCGGAGTAGGCTGTCTCGCGGCCTACAAGAACAAGATGCACGTCGGCAGGAAGATATTCAAGAGCCATGACGCTTTCAAGGGCATTCTTGCGTTCTTCTATAGTGCCCACCTGCAAGACATACCGACTGACGCCTGACAGCTCGGCCGGCAGCGCGCCGCCGGCGGCAGAGCCGAACTTCGCAGAGGCGCTCTGATAGACTACGGAGATGCGGTCGGCGGGATAGTCGCTGTAGTGAAGGATGTCACGGCGCGTACACTCGCTGATGGCTATTATGCGGTCGGCCTCTTTCAGCATAGAATAGAACTTGCGCCGGTAGATGGCCGCGTCAATGCGCCTGTAATATTCCGGATGGCGCATGAATATAAGGTCATGAACGGTTACCACCGCAGGTATTCCGGCACACCGTATGCCGACGGGCAGCTCTCCCGACAATCCATGATAGAGCTGCACGCCGTCGCTGACGAGATCGGCCACGATGCCGCGCGAACGCCACAGGTCACGCTGAAACCGGAAACGGGCATGGGCTGGATAACGAAACTCCACATGGGGCCGCATGTCAACCTTCGTGCGCAGGTCGTCGCGCCCGCTGTCGGGAGCATAAAGAAGGAAACGATGGTCTGACACTGCCGACAGACTGTTGATCAGCGTGCGCCCGTAGTTGCCGAGGCCCGTGGCATTGCGCACAATGCGTTTGGCGTCATATCCTATTATCATGATGCTGCAAATGTTATTATTTTCATGCAAAGATATTGAAAAAGTCAGAACAGCCGCCATAATCTTACAATGAATTTGTAACTTTGCATGCAGTTTCTTACGCACTGTGAGAAACAGAACTGATTCGAATTTTCAAAAAACAGAGAAAATGGCAACATACGACATACGTCCGCTGCAGCTGCGCATGCTGCGCGTGCTGGAGGCCATAGACGCCTGCTGCCGTGAGCACTCGCTGCAATACGGCATCTTCGCAGGCAGTCTGATAGGTGCCGTCAGACACAATGGATTCATACCGTGGGACGACGACATGGACATACTAATGCCCCGCCCCGACTATGAGAAGTTTATCAAGCACAGCCGCGAATGGCTGCCTGCACCGTTTGAGTTTGTCTGCGCGGAGAACGACCCGTGCTACCCTCTGCCTTTTGGCAAGGTACAGGACGCCTCCACCACGCTCATCGAGCGTCCGCACCTGAGCTACCTCGGCGGCATTTATGTCGACGTGTTTCCGCTTGACGCCGTGCCATCGGGATGGCTGGCACGCCACGTGCAGATGTGGCACTACGGCTTTCTGCGGCAGGCCCTCTACTGGGTGCACCGCGACCCCTACCGCCACGGACACGGACCAAGCTCGTGGATATTCCTGCTGACACGGAAAGTGACCACAATGGTAAAGCTTCAGAAGAAGGTGCGCCGGCTGCTGATGAAATACGACTACTCCACCACCACGCTCGTTGCCGACTACACCGATGGCCTCAAAGGGGTTATGCCAAAGACTGTCGAAGGGGAATACGTGCCTTACACGTTCGAGGGGAAAACGTTCATGGGCGTCAGAGACTACCAGCACTATCTGACACAGATGTACGGTGACTACATGCAGCTGCCCGACGTTGAGCACCGCAAGCAGCATAACTTCTTCCTGCTCGACCTCGACCATTCATACCATGACTACCACGGCAGCATGGGATAAGACGTGCAGCTAAGCTAGCCACAAATTCATA
>OMUH01000036.1 GCA_900314195.1 uncultured Prevotella sp. | reverse complement strand
TGCCGAACTGCTCCTTCCAGTAGTCGTGGCACACGTCATCAGGGAAGAGGATGACGCGTCGGCCTGACAGACGGTTCATCATCGCATCGGTGAGATGGTAGTTGTTGCCCACTGCCAGCCAGTCGATGGTTGGAAGAGCAAGCGAGCCCAGCAGGGCGGTCTTCTCCTCTACCACCACGGCGATTGGCTTGTTGGAGACTAGGTGCTCGCCAAAGAACACATCGTTGTCAGTAAAGTAGTCGAAGCTATACCAGTGGGTCAGGTGGTCAGTCAATGATTCCTTTCGGAGTAACTCGCCATTGTCAGCATTGAAGTACATCACGCAACCTCCGACTATCTTCCCCTTACGGTTGATGCGTGGCACGACAGCACCATAATGTTCCTGTAGCACCAAACGGACTGCTCCAAGGTGGAATCGTTCCACAAGTTTGTCAATGGCTCTCATTCCCTCCACGGAGTAATTGACCACTGAGTCCAGATAATCCGTGAGGGAGGAGTAATGCGGTTTTATGTCCCCCTTACGGATATCTATCAGCATGCGCTCACTCGGTGCAGCCTTCGTGGCGATGATCTTTCTGAAATCGGGATATTCCATAGTTCGTTCTCCTTGCTTTATTCAGATTATTCATTTATTCATGATGAATAATGTGAATAATCTGCATAAGATGAATAATTGAATAGAATGATGAAACCTCATTGGTGTTTTGCCAATGTGGTTCACTTTGCTCTCGATACGGTACTCTGGGACACGCCGAGCAGTTGAGCGATCTCTTGCTGAGTCTTCCCTTGTGCCTTCATCGCCCGTATCTGAGCGTTCAACTCTTCCTTGTCATTACCAGAGGCAGCAGCCAGATGATCAGACTCCTTGCCTTGGCCACGGAACTGGAAACAGAGATTGCCGCTCTCATCCTTGCAACGCTCAAAGACAGCCACGTGGTCGGCATCAAGTTCGCGCTCTCCATTACGCCACTTGCACTGCTTCACATAGACCAGCGACTTGTCCTTGTATGACTGACCGAGGCCAATCACATCATCCACAAGCTGATTGATCTTCGCCGAGCCTTGGATGGCAGAGAGCGTCAACGGTGTGTTACCACAGTACATCTTCGGCACATGGGTGAGGATGATCATCGTCCAGCCATTGTCCTTCTTCATGCGGTTGAGCTCGGCCATGAGCACACCGGCATCAGAACCTTTGTCGAGCGACTGGCTCAGGGCAGTGATGTTGTCGATAAAGACGACCTCAGCCATATTGGCTTTAGCTACCTCCTCTATTCCCTTGAGAACATCATCGTTGATATGGTCACGGTCCACCTCGGCGCGGAAGAAGGTCTCTGGGAACTTGATGTTCGGGTAACGCACATACAACTGTCGCTCGGTCATCTCAAAGTCAACATACAGCACTCGTTTGCCTTTGGCGGCAATGTCGCTGGCGACTTGCATGGCAAAGATAGTCTTGCCGATGCCCGACTGCCCGAAGATGACACTGAGATCACCTTCGAGCACAATGTTGTCGTAGAGAGGTACGAGCGGCGGCAGCTTCTTTGCCTTCTCCAACGTGTCGTTCATCGAGGCAACTAGAAAGCCACCGGCATTCTTTGCCTCCTGGTTCTGGAGATCGTTGAATGTAGCGAGAATCTTATCTTCCATTACGCAACACCTCCTTTCTCTTCTTGTTTCGAAGCAGTTTGGTACTCCTCATGGGTGTATTCACCCTTCTCCGTATCGAATTTCCCATTGATACAGTTAATGATTGCCATAGTCCATCGTATTAAAGGTTCTACTTGGGTTTGCAGCGACGAAGGCCTGCGCCTCACGCTCCAACTCTTCGTTGGTCTTATGTCTGCCACCATACATCCAGTCGTCGATCTCCGTCTTACTAAAGGAGAGAAACTTGTTCTTCTCCTGCTTATGGTAGGGTATTACCTTATCCGACACCCAGCCATAGACGGTCTGCTTCGCGGGATGCATAGGCAGATATTGGCAAAGCTCATCAATGTTCATCCACTCCTTTGCCTGAGCGGAAGGAACATTCTGCATAGCAGATAACTCGCTGACCTTTTTCTCCAGAGAATCAACCTTATCAATAAGGTAGGTCAATGCCTTGGGCATATCCTCCAGACGTGCAATAATGATTTTTTCCATTTGCGTACGTTTTTTTTAATCGTCCGCAAATCTATGTGATGATTAAATGGTGAAATTTTTCACCTCCATTTCACCAACGACATTAACAACAAATAAGACTCGTGTCCGAGGAGAGGGACACGATTCTCATCATATTGGCCAAATAATACTGAAAAGTAGCTTCTAACAACATGCAGAAGCCCCAAAAGTGAGGTAAAAGTGTGGTGAAAAGGTAGTGAAAAACTTCAACCATGTTTTACCTTACCTTTTCACCACTTGTAATATTCTAATAATCAACAAGGTGAAAGCTATTCACACTCTTTTAACAGTCGTCCTTGTCTTTATGTTCAGGTTCCTTCAACTTGATGGCGTTTGCAGCCTGTTCCTTCTTCTCATCCACCACTTTCGCATAAATCTGTGTGGTGCGGACATTGGTGTGGCCTAGCATCTTGCTGACGGTGTAGATGTCAGTGCCGTTGGTGATTTGCAAAGTTGCAAACGTGTGGCGGGCACAATGGAAAGTGATATGCTTCGTGATGCCTGCCTGCTTCACCCATAAAGCCAAAGGGCGGTTGATCCATGACGGATCCTGCAATCCTTCAAAGACCAGCCGGTTGTCAGACTTGCGATCACCGCAGAGGGCAAGCGCCTGTTCAGAGATGGGCAAGTATTCCGGCACGGAGGTCTTCTTTTGTGTGAATCCAATGCGGTAGCCATTCTCTACCTGCTCAATCTGTCCCCATCGTAAGCTCTTGATGTCACAGTGGCGCATGCCTGTGAGGACAGAGAATAGAAACGCCCGTTTCAGGACATCACTTTGACAAGGAGTAGCCACGAGTTGGTTCACCTC
Source organism: uncultured Prevotella sp. (assembly GCA_900314195.1). Taxonomy (GTDB): domain Bacteria; phylum Bacteroidota; class Bacteroidia; order Bacteroidales; family Bacteroidaceae; genus Prevotella. The sequence continues at coordinate 1,524 of OMUH01000036.1, read as the reverse complement.
TTCTATGTTGAGCGCCACACGCTGCTTCTCTCCGGAAGGAATTCCCTTCACCTTCTCGCTGATGTCCGTAGTGAGATACTCATCCACAAAAGCCTGCTTCAGTCCTGCCTTGACGATGGAGAAGTAGGTCGATGCGGTACTTTGTGAAATCGTTCCGCTCTTACCTCCACCTTGTGGTGCTTTGAGCATGAACAGCCGGAGATTCTCCAGCCACTTTACACTAATCATCGAAAAGGACACAGGGCGACCATTGGTATAATAGGAGAGCAATTCACCAACCCGCGTCCAGTTGTTGATGATGGAGTCGGAAGAATTTGGATGAATCGTGGTTGTGATCTTCTTGAAATAGGCGATGAAGTCCTGGTTGGAGCGCTGGTTCTGTTCCGCAATTTCTTCTTCCCTGCCAGTATAAAGAGCCGCAGTATCATATTCATGCTGCCGAAGCTTGCGAACGTTGTCAGCAAAGATACACGACTCCTGGTCAAGTGAACTGCGGCACATGATGATGCCATTCGTATCACGCTTCACCTTCGGCATCCCTGACCGCGTACTAGACGTACGATCCCAGACGGGTGTGTTGATCATTCGGTTGAGTGACTCCACAATACGTTGTGGCTTATCATAGCCAGGTTTGATCACTGGATAAGCTTCAAGTTGCAGGTACCAAGTACCTTTCACGGCACCACGGCGTAGTTTTACCGTCACCTTGGTTTTTGATAATGGACGTTTCATAGGCTCTTATAGAGTTTATCGATTTCTGACTTCGGGGCATAGACATAGTTGCCAACCTGCCTCGTGGGGATAGAATACTTACGGATATGTGCCCAAACGGTACTATCGTCGAGGTCAAACTTCTTGCAGATCTCGCCGATGGTATAGCAGTGAGCAGGGGTCATGTCGAAAATGTTATTTGTAAAGAGCTTGCTACGATCAACTTCAAGACGATGAGGAAGAAGTTTGTCCAACTCTTCAATTTCAAGCCTGATAGAATGACTTCCAGTTCTAATGGACTTTACACGGCCTGACCTAATCCATCTGTATAGGGTTGTCCTATTCACATCGTAGATTAAGAGAGCTTCATGAACCGAGATATAAGTTCTGCCCTCCGGAATAGCGTCTATCTGCTTCTGCAACTTCTGTTTTGCAGCCTCTTCACGTTTCTTCTTTCGGTATGCTGCCTGCTGACACTTTCGAGAACAATAGTAGGATTCTATCGTTTTCGGCCAAAACTGTTTCCCGCAGATTAGGCAGGTCCTGCCTTCTCCATTTCCTGTTGCCTTTAGCTTCATATTTCTTTGTTATTTAGTTATCAATATTTTGCAATTTAAAAGTACCACGTTGTCACTCGTTTGTGTCACGTCGCAAATACGCTGCAAATATAAGCCAAAAATCCATAGAAAACAAGTAAAGATACAAAGTTTAACAAACGCGAAAAGGGGTGTAACTCGTTCAGTTACACCCCTTTTCCATATATTTGCTTATCGATGCTTATCGATATTACTTCACCTCCTCGAAGTCGGCGTC
>OMUH01000146.1 GCA_900314195.1 uncultured Prevotella sp. | reverse complement strand
TAAGAGCGCTTGTCGTCAATACCCATAGTATTGTCGACAACATAACTGTTAATCATTGGTGTCAGACCGCTGTAGCCGGTTATCGTGGCAAGGTTGTTGACAGACAACGACAGCCTCAGGCCGCTGATATATTTTGAAAGCATTTTCTTTGGCATCGTCCAGCCTAACGTCAGATAATCAATGTCCAGATAATCACCGCTTTCAAGCCAGTAGTCAGTTGCCACCTGGTCATAAATAGCTTCTTTTGGCGCCTTTCTCATTACATTATATGAAGGGAAAGACGACATGTTCATATACGACAATGATGTTCCGTTGTATATTTTGTGTCCGAATGCCCCGTTAGCCTGAATGGATATGTCAAACTGCTTCCACCGGAAGCTTATGTTTGTGCCGAGGGTAACTTTCGGAGTAGCCTGTCCGGCTATATAGCGATCCTTTCCGTCTGAAATGTCCACTGTTCCGTCTTTGTCAAGGTCAGCAATCTCGTATGTCTTGTGACCGTCGGCATCTACAGAAAGGCCGGTGCAGTGAGGCAAATAAAACACGCCGAGCGGCTGGCCTATAATCTGATAGGTAATGTTGTTGTCGCCGCCATGAAAGCCGGCACCGTTCAGACTTCCTATCGTCGTTATGTTAGCGGCTGACAGATATATTCCGTTGTAATTGCCGCTTAACGATATCAGTTTGTTTTTCTGATAAGACATGTTGACGTTGACATTAAGCTCCATGTCGCGCGTCTGCAGCAGCGTTATGCCGACACCAAGCTCAAACCCGCTGTTGCTCATGCTGCCAAGATTGGCAAGCAGCTTGTTGAACGTGAAGGCTGGAACCGGAACATCATACATATAAAGCATGTCCTTAGTCTTCGAATAATAGTATTCTGCCGTCATCACAATACGGCTGTTCCACAGTTCAAGATCTGCTCCGATGTTGAACGTTCCACGCGTTTCCCACTTTAAATCAGGATTGGAATTGGCTATAAGGCCAAGTGTTGAAACAGGCGTTCCGTTCCAGCTTACTCGCCCCGTAGGATTCAGCAGCAAACGGGAGTTATAGCTGTCTATTCCGCCCGTATTGCCGGTTATTCCATATCCGGCACGCAGCTTTATGCCGTTTATAAACTTAACAGTCGCCAGCGCCGGAATGACGCGGAGCATGTCAACAGAGCCAGACACTGACGGAAAGAATCCCCATTTGTTTCCGTCTGAAAACATTGAAGAACCGTCCACACGCGCATTAGCAGTAAGCGTTAGCCACTTATTATATGTATAACTGGCCTGTAGCATAAAAGAAGACAATGCCGGATTTTCATAGCTGCTGCCTGTGCCGCCGTAAGGAATGATGCTGCCGGCAGACAAATTGTCATATCCTATGCTGTTGTCAGAAAATCCTTTTACTGTGGTAAAGAACCCGCGCTGCACTCGCTTCTGATATTCTGCGAGAAAATCAACGGCCAGCGCATGCTGGTTGGATGCGCCAAAAGAATCGTTCCATTTAGCCTCGCCGTTCACAAGCCACTCTTCGTTTCTGACATGCGCACGGTAAGCCTGTCCCTGTGCCCACACCCATGTAGGCAGATACTGCGCATTCTCTGAAGAATTATAGCTATAGCTGCTGAAAAACGACAATGTAAAAGTCCTGGTCAGTTCGGCAGACAGATTAAGATGGGTGTTGAAGTTAAGCAGGCGGTCGTTGTCTTTTTCCTGCAAAATAGCCATAGGAGTATTAATCTGCGAAGCCTCCATATTCTTATCCCATTCCCCTGACGAATTCCGGTATAGCGGGAACGTCGGGTTTTGCGCCGCAGCGGAATAAAATAGCTTTTGCACATCAAAGATATTGTCATTAGAGGCACTGCTGCCGAACACGCCGAAATCAATAAGCAGCTTGTCATCAAAAGCCTTTTGGTTAAGGTCTATCTTGGCAACAAAATTATTGTTGCCATGCTCCTTTAATATTGTCTTGTGCTCCATAAAAGCAAGAGATGCCCTGTAGCCAGATGAATTGCCGCCGCCTGAAAAAGCAACATGATGATTCTGCACGAAACCAGTACGTGTAAGTCCGTCAGGAAAATCCGTATCATATCCTCCGTCATTATATGTAATACCTTGCTCCTTCAACAGCGCTCTGTATTGCTGGCCGGAAAGCATCTCAAGGTTCTTATATACTGACTCAAAGCCTACATTTCCGTCGTAAGAGATATGAAACTGCCCGCCTGAGCTTTTCTTTGTTACAACCTGTATTACGCCCGAAGCACCGCGCGAACCATACGGCGCTGTTTCTGCCGCATTCTTCAATATAGTGAAGCTTTCAATATCAGCAGGATACAAGCTGTTCAGGGTAGACAGATCACTGTACACACCGTCAATAATAACCAGAGGGTCGTTGCCGCCGGTTAACGAGGTGGTGCCGCGCACGCGCACAGAGCTCAACATGGCACGGCGGTCATCACCGCTGCTGATATTAACGCCTGCTGCCTGTCCGTTCAATGCATCAAGAGAATTGACAACAAGTCCTTTGTTCATCCGGCGTTCATCGATAACATCTACAGAACCGTTCGGCTGATTTACCAAAGGCAGGCTGTCTACATGTTCTATTTCGCCTTGCGCAGACAGCTGGAAAGGCAAAGACATGAAAAGTCCTGAGAAAATATATCTTATAACCGTTATATTGCGAATTTTCATGTTTCAATAGTAATTAAAGGTGATTAAACATTAAAAAGAAAATTCTTTCAATGCCAAATTTAAATATTTTTTTTAACTTAAAAAGGATTTCGTAAAAAAATATTTTTCAGCAATAAGTAATGCTTGAAAATAACTTCTGCTTTTTCGATTTCAGCAAGGATTTGTCCGAAAGCAGTTATACGTCAGCCGCTTTCGGTTTATCCGTTATCGATGAAACAGAAATGTGGCCGACGCTTGTAGCGAAACAGCAAATTTCCCGATTAATGTGACTTGTGAGAATATATTTAAGCTTGCAGACCGCTCTACAACAACGCAGAACGTTACAGAGCTTTAGCTCAAGTCTTTTTCGCATCGAAGAGTGTCAATTATTATAATTTTAGCAGCTTATACGTAAACAAGAGCCGCAAATTAGTTAATATCGTATAATATTTCACATTTTCTTTAACTTTTAATGTTAAATAAAAAAGGCAATTTTTAAATTTGCAAATAACATTGCAATGCCGTAATACAATGTCTTAATACAATGCCTTAATACAATGCCTTAATGCAAAGAATCATTACAGAGAAAAAAGCATGGTTGGTTACCGATGCTGTTTGCTTCGATACTAAACCGACGTGGTCAGACATCACAGGCAACAATTCTGAAATTGAAAAGCTACAGAGGCTGCTGAAAAGCTAAGCAGGCCCAGTCAGCAAAAAAAGACAAGCGGCACAAAACAAAGGACAATGAAGAAAAGAACAATTTGGACCATAGCCATTATAATGGGAGTTTCGTTTTTGGGGCTCCTCTTCCTGCAATTAAAATATATACAGGAAATGGCAAACATGAAAAAAGAACAGTTTGACGAATCTGTAAACCGTGCTCTTTATCAGGCGTCGCACAATCTTGAGCTCAATGAGGCTCTAAGGTATCTGGAGAAAGACGTCAGCAACCTTGAAAAGCAGTCGCACGCAAACGCATCTGCAAACGGAAAGGGAACATCCGTCGGCAACAAGAAAAAGATGCATCAGTTTTCCGTTACGGACACAAGCGGAATGGCATATTCGTCTTTTGAGCTGAAGACCATGTCGGTAAGGCCGTCACAAACGCCTAAGGCTATGATTCTTCGTTCAGACCGCAACTCGCAGGATGAGACCCAGAAGAGTATGCAGGAGATAGTCAAGAACAGATATGTATACCAAAAGGCATTGCTCGACGAGGTGGTTGTTTCAATGCTCTACTCAGCAAGTGACAAGCCGCTGAAGGAAAGGATTAACTTCAAGCTGCTCGACCAGGACCTGAAAGCTGAGCTCATGAACAACGGCATTAATATACCGTATCACTTCATTGTGACAACGCAGGACGGAAGGGAAATATACCGGTGTCCCGACTATACTGACGAGGGTGAGGAATATACTTACAGCCAGGTGCTGTTCAGAAATGACCCGCAGTCTAAAATGGGTGTCGTGAAAATTCATTTCCCTGACATGAACAGCTATATATTTTCCTCTGTCAGATTTATGATACCAAGCATAATCTTCACGCTTGTACTGCTCATAACATTTATATTTACGATTGTCGTAATCTTCAGGAGCAAGCGGTATTCTGAGATAAAGAATGACTTCGTGAACAACATGACGCACGAGTTGAAAACGCCTATCGCAAGTATATCATTGGCGGCTCAGATGCTTAATGACAGGACAGTGGCAAAAAGCGAGGCTATGCAGGCTCATCTCGGCGGAATAATAAACGATGAATCCAAACGTTTGAGATTTCTCGTTGAGAAAGTGCTGCAAATGAGCATGTACGACAAGAAGAAGGCTGTGCTGAAGAAAAGGCACGTCGACATAAACGAAATGGTTGAAACAATAGGGAACTCTTTCTCGCTGCGCGTGGAACATACGGGCGGCAAAGTGTACACGGAGATTGAGGCTGTCGACTCCACAATATACGTAGACGAGATGCACTTTCAGAATGTGATTTTCAATCTGCTCGACAATGCCGTTAAATACCGTAAGCCAGACAGTGCGCTGAACGTTTATCTTAGAACATGGAATGAAGACGGAAAGGTTTGTGTAAGCGTGCGTGACAATGGCATAGGAATAAAGAAAGAAGATCAGAAGAAGATTTTCGAGAAATTCTACCGCGTGCATACCGGCAACGTTCATGACGTGAAAGGATTCGGACTGGGACTTGCTTATGTCAAGAAAATGGTCGACCTGCACGGAGGTGAGATAAAAGTGGAATCAGAATACGGCAAAGGAACGACCTTTACAATCAGAATGCCGTATACAGAAGAGACAGAATAACTTATAAATACATAAAACCAGCAGGAACTGCATTTTTTATATAATGACTGTTTTATGCGGGATATGAAACAACGCAGACAGCAGTTTTCATAAGAACGGACTGATTACTTATTTTATTTCTCGGGAAATAAATACAGAAATCGGTAATAAAAAAGGAATAAACAATAAAAAACAATTATTATGGAAGAAAACGTTAAAATTCTCCTTTGTGAGGACGACGAGAACTTAGGTATGCTCCTCCGCGAGTATCTTCAGGCAAAAGGCTATCAGGCTATACTGTGCCCCGACGGCGAGGAAGGTTATAAAGAGTTTGTCAAAAACAAATACGACATCTGCGTGCTCGATGTCATGATGCCGAAAAAAGACGGTTTTACCCTTGCCCAGGAAATACGCCAGATGAATGCAGAAATTCCAATTATCTTCCTTACAGCCAAAACGCTGAAAGAAGATATTCTCGAAGGCTTCAAGATTGGCGCCGACGATTACATCACCAAGCCTTTCTCTATGGAAGAGCTGGTGTTCCGTATAGAAGCTATCCTTCGCCGTGTGCACGGTAAGAAGACCAAGGAGTCTACTTTATATCATATCGGCCGCTTCACATTTGACACACAGAAGCAGCTGCTTACCATCGGCGACAAGCAGACGAAGCTGACTACGAAAGAAAATGAGCTTCTCGCACTTCTGTGCGCGCATCAAAATGAAATTCTGCAGCGTGACTTTGCCCTAAAGACTATTTGGATTGACGATAACTATTTCAATGCACGGTCTATGGATGTTTATATCACTAAGCTTCGCAAGCATCTTAAGGATGACGATCAGATTGAAATAATAAATATTCACGGAAAAGGATACAAGCTTATCGTTCCTGAAGAAAACTAAAGAAAACATGGCGTTCTGTTTTAAACAGAGCGTCTGTTTCTTTCAGATTTGAGAATGAAGGCCCGAATAAAAACGGCTTGCACGAGTCAACACATTTACTTTCATTTATGCAAGTAACCCTGTTGATCATCGTACAGCAATGTTTTTATTCGGGCCTTATCTGTTTTCAAGAAAATAATTTCAGTTTTTTGCTTTCTGCAAGTAGTTGTCCTGACAAGACACAATCTATGTGTCTTAAAATTTGCCGGAGTTCTCCCCGGTAATTATCCAAACAAGACTCGGCCAAGATGGCCTGACGCCCTGAATATATTAAAGAAACCTCCATTTGAGACACTATACAATTTGGCCCTTGCTTTGCCGTTTCT
>OMUH01000084.1 GCA_900314195.1 uncultured Prevotella sp. | reverse complement strand
AACGCCATTCTTGTTACAATAGTCAATCAAAGTCTTTTCTTGATTATCAAGGTCGGTTTTTTGTTTTGCCGTAGATACACGCGAATAGACCACGTTCATTCTTTCGGCAGCAAGTCCGGCCTTGCGATATACGTCATCATCGTTGTAGTCATACGTGCCGTTTGGCAACGTTACGACTCTTATATCTTTTTTCTTCACGTACTGCACGAGCGTTTGACGCGACACATGCAATATCTTTAACACCTTAGCACTCTTCATATCGCAAAGATAAGAAGAATAATTCAAATAAGTAAATATTTCTACATAGCTTTAATGGTTTTTATTTCCATATAAAGTATCATAGCTTTGACAATACTTCTGAGCAAAAAACCGATAATCAAGGCAATCCGTTGAACGCTGACGGGACATTGATGTTAGAGAAGGTGAAGTCTGTTGATGATTTGACAGACGAAGACTTTTCTAAGCCTACTCGTAGCGTGGAGTTGCCGCAAGTGCCAGAGAATGTTGACAATGCCCTTGGTGCGGACGGTAAACCTGTCATAATCAAGAAGAATATCTTTGAGAAGAATAGCCGAGACCACGCTGACCTGACGCCTGAGCAGAGCCGTGAGATACTTACTTCAGCTCTATATCGTCCTGATTTGTACGGTCAAAATCGAAAGACAACGCGCCCTTACAACTGGGTTGTTATTAATACTAAAGACGATCAAGACCATAACCGTCTTGTTCTGCTTGAAGTAAATCAGAATAAGGATAATGTGGAGATTGTGCACTGGCATTATCTAAGAGATAATGCACTAAAATCAATAGAAAGACAAGCCAAGCGTGAGGGCGGCCATATCCTCATACTGCCTTCGCCATATGGCGAAGAGGCCGGTGACCTTTCCGGCCGTACGCAAAACTTATCTTCTGCTGCAAAGATAATCAATGATTTTGAGAACCCTGTCATAAAAGGCGAAAATGTTTCTGAGCCGGAGGTTGGTGCGAGGCCGGCACAAGGCACGGCCACTACAACTGATGAGAATTACTGATAGAAGAGCATCGTGACAGGATGAAGATAGACGGCGAGCGCAAGCCCGATAATCCGAGTGATCAAAATATTGAGAAGACTCAACGGTTCTATGGAGCTGCGACGATAGACGGCGTGCCATACCGAGTAAAAAGCACCGCCATTGTATCAAGAAATACGGATAGGACTCGAATGCACAACTATGAAATAACGAAAATAGAGCTGCTATCCCCTATAGCCAGTACCCGACAAAAAGCCTATACGGCAGTTGACAACAACTCTATCACACTTGCAAAGCTACTAAAAAAAAATGTTGAATTCTCCTACGAAAAGGGCAGAAAACTTTTGGATGAGATAGAAAACAACGGTTATGGTAATGCAGTAGAGTCGGCAAGTATAAAGGAATTGGGGAAGCGTTACCGTATGGGTGAAGCTGCTCGAACTTATAGCGAAGGTGAGCAACGGGATATGGCCGATGCCGATGAAGATATAATGCTGCGTCGCGGCGGCACAGCGAAGGAGCACACCGCGGAGGAGAAGAGCAGAATGCAGCAGGAAGCCGACAACCTGGGCACAAGGCTTGGCGGTGAGAACATAACGTTCGAGAACAACGGACACAGCGGCATAAAAGGATGGTATGACAGCCGTGATGGCAGCGTTCACGTGAATCTTGACGAGGCCGACGGCATTGACGATGTAAAGGCAACAGTATGTCACGAGAAGCTCGGACACGAGGGACTTGGTACGCTGTTCGGAGGTCAGAAAGGCGTTGACGAGTTTGGTGCGTATATCTACGAAACGGCAAATAAGGAACTGCGTAAAAAGATTGTAGAGAAAGCTAATGAGAACGGATATTCATGGGCAGACAGTCTTAGATATTCTAAGGCTGCACAGGAAGTGTTCTCTGACATGGCGCAGAAGGGCCCTGCGAACCCGTCTGAATTCTCATTGTGGCGCAAGGTGAAACATTTCATTATACGCAAATGCAAGGAGAAAGGCATAAATAAGAGACTCATTATCAGCACAACTAACAGCAAAGACCTTACCATTTTTCAGACTAATTGTGAATGCCTGCCTGTAGTCTCCTATAAAACTGTAATATTTTCCGTAATTGGAGCTTGTGAAATAGCCAAAATAGCCGAACAGTCCGCCGGAAGCAAAAAGTCGCATATTTCTGACTGACTGAAAAGAAGAGACATTATCTATATCAGCAAACAATATTCTCTTGAAAAACAGACGTCCCTTCAGACATAGCATATTCTCATAAACCTCAATCTGCTTAGGTGAAAAAGCAAAAGCGAACAAACAAAAAAACTCGACCTTGACACCACGTCAAAGTCGAGTTGTAAGTTTTAACATTTTAAATTTAAAATCCAAAGTTGAACCGAAATCTATTCGGCTTTATGAAAAAAATACTTATTTCTTTCTGTAAATGTAATTGCCCTTGGCCATCTCATAATATTTGCCGTATTTTGTAAGGCGGCCGTAGAGCACCACTTCATCACCGACTTTAATCTGATCAGGCGAAGTATAGCGGACGTTGCCTACATAATAGTTGGCGAATGCTATAATCTTTGTACCTGCCTCAGTGCCATCGTCACTGATATGAAGTGTTACATCCTTATATTTTGAGAAGCCTGTTGTATCAACCTTGCAGACAATACCCTTGACATAAACCGGTTTTGCAAGTCCCTCACCGTATTCGATCAGGTCATGGGCCAAAGACACTGAGTATGCCATATCAGGCGTATTGGAAATATCTGCATAAACAGGCTCAGCACCAGCCTCATAATATTTTACTTTTGAAATCTGAACGAAACCATTGCCTGACTTCTCATCGCCCTGCTTGCAGTCGAACACTATACGATAGAAGCAGTTTGGCTGGGCATTCTTGATATTGAAAGTAAGGTCGCCGGCTGCGAGCTTCTCTGTGTTGGCATCAACACGATCGGCAATTTTCTTGAACTTCTTGTCGAAGGCTACTTCAAGATATGCGGCATTGATAAACTCCGGCTCTATCTTGTCAAGCGAGACTACAACTGCGCCGATGGCCTTGTCTATCGGCTTGGCTGTTGCTATAGAGGCTGTAAAGGCGTAACGGCGGCTGCCACACTTGATGTATCCCCAGTTTCTCCAGCGGTTATTGTTGAAACCGTTGATGTTCCAGGCTGCATTGCCGTGAGTAGCTGTCCATTCCTCATTGTACGTGCTTACCTCATTGTTTGCCATATTGTCTTCAGGGAAACTAAGCGACACGTATGGCGGAGCTGCATAACCCGCAAGTGCGAACACTGCGAAAAGCACTCCTAATGACAATCTCATTAATTTTCTCATAAGTCCAGTTTTTTTAGTTCTTCCTTTATAATCTCTAATTCCTGTCAGAATTCTTGTTATCCTCCTTTTTCCAAATGTCTGAAAACAGACAATCGGCAATCTCCTTTTTCTTGGTGCAAAGGTAGCAAGACTTTCTAATATCATCAAAAAAGAAAATACAAAAAATATTCCAATAAAGTAAATTATCGCAAAAATTATAGTTCTTTGAGCGATTTATATGGGTTACGAGACCGTTTGAAACCTGTTTCTTGTGTGCCCGCACAACTCTCGCATAAAAAAAAGCACGCCCCGCATGACAGACTGTCGTGCAGGGCGTGTCATAGTTTGTAAACCGATGATTCTTAAGTCATTTGCACCTTGCGGCAAATCAGCTTCTCACATCACCTTCTGATGTATTTCTTTCCTTTCTTTACCACTATGCCCTTATATGTCTTATCAACACGCTGACCGGCAAGATTGAACACTGCATCGTCATCTTTCTGTTCTTCCGGAACGAAATGCTGCTCCAAGGATGTCGTAACGCCGTTGACACCAAACAGCAGACTGCCTGACATGCCGTTTTCATAAACATCAAAATACTCTACCGGCTTAAGCTTGCCTTTCACGATGACCTGGTCTTTATTCTTCAATTTTGTATCTTCGCTAAAGGGCACGCCGGCCATGCCCATGCCGTCAACGACTCTGAGCCCGGGCTCTATGTCATTTCTGTTCCGGGTGATGAAATATGTCATTGAACCGGAGAAATTGTCAAAGCTGTTCACCTGCTGCACCCATCCTTCGACAAACACCGGATAGTCGGGAGCTATGCTGTCAGCAATCATTGCTATGGCCTGTTCAACCGTGTAGGTTTCTCCAAGATGATAAACAGCTGTTACTGTGCTGCTTTTGTTCTCGCCGCGCATGGCCAAAGCCTTTACAGTCACTGTATTGTAGATATAGAACGGTCCGGAGTAGACGGCAGAGTTTTCATCGGGCTCACTGCCGTCAGTGGTATAGTGTATTACTGCATCGCCTTGCTGCGCCGAAATACTGACAACAGACCTTACGAGGAAACGGTCCTCGCCGTTTATACGGGGCTTGGCAACTGCATTGGGGTCACGGGTGTAGGTGACAACTATACGTGACGCCTTCAATGATGCGGCTGGCGTCTGGAATGTGATTCTGTCGGCACTGCCGGTCCATACGCCCACGCTGTCGGAGAAGGTGTACGTGCCGGTTGACGGAGATACGAAATGGCCCGGACCGCCCTTCTCAATGTCACGGTAAAGGCTCGTTATTTCTATCTTCGTTATTACGCCGACCTCAGAGCTGAACGTGGTGGTCTGTCCCTGATAGAATGAATACATATTTCCGTTGGTGAAATCGCCGTTGGTTATCGCTATCTGTATGCCGTCTATCGCCACGCTGTCAGGGCCTTCGTGATCGCTGAGCTGCCCGGAAACAGGCGTCTCAGACGGAATGAACACGACTTCGTCGGCAAGAACCGGCAACGAAGCGAAAATGGTGATAACAGAAAACAGCAAATGTAGAAATTTGTTCATAATCAAAAATAATAAGGTTGTTTTAATGCGTTTATATCTATCTAAGAGAATTCCATCAGGTATGGATTCAACTCTGCTGGTTTTATATGCCTTCCGTAATAAGCTGTTAATATTTGCAAATATAAGTATTTTCAAAGAATAGAAAAAATAAAAAAAGGAGAAAAAATCACATACAACGTGTTTTTTCTCCTTAAAAAGACTATTGTCAATTAATATGACATGACATTACCGCAGCGCCGCTGCTTTTACACGGCATGCGATTATCTGACAATTATTTTCTTTCCGTTTTGTATGTATATGCCTTTTGGAAGCATCGACGCCGGAACGGATATTTTCTGTCCGCGAAGATTATATATGGCCTCCGGTGAAGGTGCTTTGGCCACACCGTCAATGCCGGTAACAGCCGCGCGCCTTACATATAATCTTGGAAGCGTGCCGCGGCTGTCAGTATAGCAGCCGAAGGAAGAATACTGAGATGAATACTGTATCGTGTGTCCGCCGTTTTCTATGCTTACCGTTCCGTCGGCATTGGCAGAAACTTTCCACAGAGTGGCCTTGCTCCTGTCGGTAGTCACGTTAAAGTTGTTATAGCTGCCAGAGTGATAGAAATAACGGCCGCGGCTGTCGGTAATCAGCCAGCCGCCGGAAGATTCCGTGAAGGTGTAGGCCAGCGTGTCATTGCCGAGGCTGATAACGCCGTCGCGGTCAACAACGTCATCAGCGTAAGCATAGCCGAAGCCGCGCGATGAGGTTACACACTTGGCAGCATGTAGTCCGCCGTCATCAGCGACAATAAGATAACGGCTGCCGCTGACAGGAGTGTAAGCACGCTCATAGACAATCTTGCAGGTTATGTCAGGCTGATCGGAAGGGTCGGTGTCATGGCTTTGATTTTCAGTATAGCGCGGGTCGTCGGAAGCTGTTGACACTGACGATGCCGGATGAAAGACCGTGCCGATACTGTCGCCCCACAGATATTCTGAAAGATACGGAAAATCAACAAAATAGTTTCTGTTGCCCTGAAGAGATGCCACTGCGTTGTTGCGCGCCACCTCTGTCGCCGACACGCTGTCCTTACGGCTCCAGCTGCGGTACAGGTCTGTAGCCCACTTGCGCATCGAAGGCCAGGAATCGTTCTGCATAGTCTGCAGACCGGTTTTCACATAAGTGAGATTGCTGTAGGTAACAGCTATGTACATATAGCTGCGCGAGAAATCACCCTTATAACGGTCGCCGGGCTCCCAGCAGTTCTGTGTAGTGCCGTTGACAAGGCCGCGGCCCACCTTGTCATAGCCGGCCTCGCCGCTGCGCACGTCTGTGACCGTGGCCATGGCGTAGTTTGACTTGCTGGAATTAGCGTTCTTATCTGACGGATACAGGTTGTACAGGTCGCAGTAGGCATTGTTATTCGCACCACCCCACCAGCTTTTCGGGAATGAATGCTCTATGTTCATGCCGGAGATGGAACGGCCGTCATGAGCGGTAAAATAGAATTTCTTGGAGCTGTAGCGGTTTGTGCATTCATTTGTCTGATTGTCACGGTCGGTATACCAGAAGCCGTACCAGGTGTGTCCCGTCCCGCTGCCATAGTCAAGCACGGTAACGGGCTGCATAAGCTCGTGGAGGGCTGACATAAGCTCTGCACCGCTCTTGCCGTCAAGAGTGGCCGCATACGATGCAAGCTGCGCACGAGTGACGGCACCGGCAGCCAGCGGAAAAGACAGTATGCCCGACGCGAACAGGCACACTGCATGGAGTAAAGTTTTTTTTTCTCATACGATGTTGTACTTTTCTGTTAAACATTCTTGTTATATACTCTTGAAAAAAAATATGTTCTGAAACGATTGTTCCTGAAATATAATGCTCTGTTGCAAATTTAATTATTTCAGCGGAACTATTAAGGAAAAAGCTGATAAAAAGATATTTTTATCACTAACTTTGCAGTGCCGCACGACCAGCATGACTGCTGGACATGCACACTACATAGAAATATTATAAGAAACATGAAAATAGGAAACATCGATTTCGGCAGCCGCCCGCTTTTCCTCGCACCGATGGAAGACGTGACAGACATTGGCTTCCGGAAGTTATGCAAACGCTATGGTGCAGCAATGGTTTACACGGAATTTGTATCTGCTGACGCAATAATAAGGTCAATACGCTCGACGCTCGACAAGATGATCATCGATGACAGCGAACGGCCCGTGGGCATTCAGATATACGGCCGTGATGCTGACTCGATGGTTGAGGCGGCAAAGATTGTCGAGCAGGTTCACCCAGACGTCATTGACCTCAACTTCGGATGTCCGGTGAAGAAAGTGGCCGGAAAGGGCGCCGGCGCCGGACTGCTAAGGAACGTTCCGCTGATGCTCGACATTACGCGGCGTGTGGTCAATGCAGTCAGCACGCCAGTGACAGCGAAGACAAGACTGGGATGGGACTGCGACAACCTTATCATAACGGAATTGGCTGAACAGCTCCAGGACTGCGGCATAAAGGCACTGACCATTCACGGACGGACACGCTCGCAGATGTACACCGGCAAGGCTGACTGGACACTGATCGGCGAGGTGAAACGCAATCCGCGCATTCACATACCAATAATCGGCAACGGCGACATTACTACGCCGGAAGAGGCTAAGAACGCTTTCGAACGCTACGGCGTCGACGCCGTGATGGTGGGAAGAGCCACCTTCGGCTGCCCGTGGATATTCAGGGATATGCGCGCGGCCATTGACAACACTGACACAAAGCCGCTTACCATTGACCAGAAGATTGACGTCCTTGAGGAGCAGCTCGATATAAACATAAAAAAAGCCGGCGAATACAGAGGTATTCTCCATACTCGCCGGCATCTTGCCGCAAGCCCTATCTTCAAGGGCATTCCTGACTTCCGTCAGACCCGTATTGCCATGCTGCGCGCCGACACGGCTGAAAAGCTGACTGACATTCTTGAGCAATGCCGGGGCATCTTAAAGAGCACGGCTTCAAATGGCTCGGAAACGCTGTCAAACTTATAGACTTTCTCTATCTTTGCGTTCTTTTCCGGACTGTAAATGGTCTTGGAAAACTGTATGGATAGTCAGCAAACGCGGTCTGACACAGATCGTCAGAAGCTATGATGCGGACCGCCGCTCACATTGCCTTGGCGGGCATACAGCCTGACATGGCATTGCTTTCCGTGCGACGGCACATCACATTGTCAAAACCACGGTCCCAGCTCTTCCACACCGGTTCTACGCCCTCTGCTTTCAAATCGGCAATGATTTGCGGGGTCTTGCGGCCGTCGCAGACATCAAACTGCGGCAGACTGGCAGGATAGCAGGCATAGCCGCCCGGATCAGTATGGCTCTCGCTGCTCATGGTGGTGACGCCGAGGCGCGCCATGTGATTGCGTATGTCAGCGGACTCACGCGTAGAATAGCTTATGTCTACGTCATGATCAAAGATGCGCATGGCAAACGTTGCCTGTGCCAGCTCGCGGTCACTCATGATAACGTTCGGCTGGAAGCCGCCGTTCTTGGCAGGACGCATGCGCGGGAAGTTGCAACTGAACTGCGTGCGCCAGTAGGTCTTCTCAAGATAACGTAGATGATAGGCCATCATCGTCACGTCTGTGCGCCAGTCTTCAAGTCCGATAAGCGCTCCCATGCCTATCTTATGCACTCCGGCCATGCCCATACGGTCATAACCGTTTACACGGTATTCCCAATTGCTCTTCGGGCCGCGCGGATGATATTTCTTGTAGTTGGCCTCATGGTATGTCTCCTGGAAACAAATGACACCGTTAAGACCGTGATGGCGAAGCTCCGCGTAATCTTCGGCATCAAGCGGCATGACCTCTATCTGCAGATTGTTGAAATATGGCTTTGCAAGGTCAAGGGCACGGGCTATATAATCAACGCCGGCAGCAGCCTTGTTCTCGCCGGTAAGTATAAGCAGATTGTCAAACGGCCCAAGCTTCTTTATTGCCTTATACTCAAGCACGATCTCATCCTCAGTAAGAATAATCCTTTTCATTGGATTCTGCACGTGAAATCCGCAATACACACAACTGTTGCAGCAGGAATTGGTTATGTAGATTGGAATAAACATATTAATAGTATTGCCGAAACGCTCAAGGGTGTAACGGCGGCTGAGCCGTGCCATTGGCTCCAGATATTTTGCGCCGGCAGGCGAAATCATTGCCATGAAATCGTCAACGTCGCAATGGCTTTTGTTAAGGGCACGCACCACATCGGCATCTGTCTTTGACATGATGCGTTCTGTAGTTGTATCCCAGTCTATTTTTCTTATTACGTCTGAAAACATTTTTTCTATTATTTTTATTCGATTATCAACCACCGCAAAATGCCTTTATAACGAGAATATCGTCTCCGTCAGACACTGTCGTAGACGACCACTGCTCGCGATGGACGACGGCACCGTTAACGGCTATCGCTGCGCCTTTTGCAGGAACTTTCATTTGTACGGCCACATCTGCAAGTGTTGTATTGTCGGGCAGTGTACACGATTTTTTGTTTAATGTTACTGTCATCATAGATAATTCTTATAATGATTGCGACAATTCTAATTTTCACTTGCCTGCTCGTCAAGGAAAGCTGTCAGCGGACTGCTGGCCTCGGCATCCATCGTTACTGACTGCGTGCCGAGACCGGCCTCATAAGCCTCGCGGCCGGCCTCAACGGCTTTCTTGAAAGCTGAAGCCATAGCAACAGGATTGCCGGCAACGGCAACGGCTGTATTGACAAGCACGGCATCAGCACCCATCTCCATAGCCTCAGCAGCATGGCTCGGTCTGCCTATGCCGGCATCGACAACAACAGGAACGGTAGCCTCATCAATTATGCACTCTAGGAAGTCACGCGTCAGCAGGCCGCGGTTGGTACCTATCGGAGCGGCAAGCGGCATGACAGTAGCGGCGCCGGCCTCGGCAAGACGCTTGCACAGCACAGGATCTGCCTGACAGTAAGGAAGAACTACAAACCCTTCTTTCACAAGACGCTCCGTAGCCTTCAGCGTCTCTATCGGATCAGGCAGAAGGTATCTCGGATCAGGATGTATCTCAAGCTTCAGCCAGTTTGTGCCGAAAGCCTCACGGGCAATGTTTGCCGCAAATACTGCCTCATCGGCATCACGTGCGCCGGATGTGTTAGGCAGGATTTGTATTCCGGGCAGCGATACATGCTCTAGCATGTTGTCATCGTCGCCGTCAGGATCTATACGTTTCATGGCGAAGGTTACCATCTGCGTGCCCGATGCCTTTATGGCCGCTTCCATGTCGGTATTGCGGCCGAACTTGCCTGTTCCGAGAAATAAACGGGATGAGAACTCCTTACCCGCGATAACTAATTTATCCATATTGTTTTTGATTATTATGTCTGACCCGCATTTATCCGAACTAACCACAACTTCCGATAAAGAAACACAAACTGTGCCCAGCATCACCAGCATCATTAGTTTTCATTCAGATAAAGGCGGATATTGTTGTTTATATTTTCTTTTTATATTTAAATTGCGCAATTTAATTCCAACAGCGCAACAGCCGTACTGTTTTTTACTGTTTTTATTCCACGCAGTCTTTTAATGAGTGTGATATGCGCGCAGCACAGAAATTCGGGCCGCACATAGTGCAGTATTGTGCGTCACTCTTGTTCGATGTCTTGTAATACTCAAGAGCGCGATCCGGATCAAGACTGAGATTAAACTGATCACGCCATCTGAAGTCATAGCGTGCCTTTGACAGAGCATCGTCGCGAACGGATGCCCCAGGATGTCCTTTTGCCAAATCGGCTGCATGCGCGGCAATCTTGTATGTCACCACACCTGTGCGCACGTCGTCTTTGTCTGGCAGCGCAAGATGCTCTTTCGGAGTCACGTAGCAGAGCATGGCCGTTCCGTACCAGCCTATCATGGCAGCACCTATGGCACTCGTAATGTGGTCATATCCCGGAGCAACATCGGTGACAAGCGGGCCGAGCGTATAAAAAGGCGCGCCATGGCATTTTTCTATCTGGCGTTCCATGTTTGCCTTTATCTTGTTCATAGGAACATGTCCTGGACCTTCTATAAACACCTGTACGTCTCTGTCCCATGCATGCTGAACGAGCTCGCCCATAGTGTCGAGCTCGGCAAACTGTGCCGCGTCATTGGCATCATGCGTACAGCCGGGACGCAGGCCGTCACCAAGAGAAAGCGCTACATCATACTTACGGCAGATGTCACATATATCATCAAAATGAGTATAAAGGAAGCTCTCCTCATTGTGCACCTGGCACCACTTGGAAATAATGCTTCCGCCGCGGCTCACCATACCTGTCAGACGGCCGAGGGCAAGCGGAACATTCTTCAGACGTATGCCGCAGTGAATGGTGAAATAGTCTACCCCCTGCTCACACTGTTCTATTAGTGTGTCGCGGAATACCTCCCACGACAAATCAGCTGCACGGCCGTTCACCTTCTCAAAGGCCTGATACATGGGCACCGTACCTACCGGCACCGGGCTGTTGCGCAATATCCATTCACGTGTCTCATGAATGTTGTCACCCGTAGATAGGTCCATCAGCGTATCGCCACCCCACTTACAGCTCCACACGGCTTTCTCGACCTCTTCCTCTATGCTGGAGTTAGCGGCGGAATTGCCTATATTGGTATTAATCTTTACCAGAAAGTTAGTACCGATAATCATCGGCTCACTTTCCGGATGGTTAATGTTTGCAGGTATCACCGCCCGTCCGGCAGCCACCTCGCTGCGTACGAATTCCGGCGTAATGCCGGTCTTTATGCCAAGAGCCTCACAGTTCATATTCTCTCTGATGGCCACATATTCCATCTCCGGAGTTATTATACCGTGCTTTGCGCAATACATCTGCGTGCCCTGCCGTTTTTTCGTCCACTGCTCACGCAGCTTCGGCAATCCGCGGTGCAGGTCTATTTCTATCTCCGGATCACTGTAAGGACCACTCGTGTCATAAACAACTACGGGAGCGTTTTCCGTAACCACCTTACGGCCGTCGCGTACGGATACGGTCGGTGTAAGCGATATTTCTCTCATGCCTACACGGATGTCGGGGAAAAGCGTTCCCTTTACATAGATTTTCCGCGAGGAAGGATAGCTGATCCTTATTGTCTCGTTCATTGTCTTTTTGTTTGTTTAAAAGTTTTTATTTTGTTTTCGAATAGTCTTGTTTCGGCAACGGGATCAGACGCATTGAGCACAGCACCGCTCACAGCAATATCGGCCACGCCCAATGCCATGAGCGCTGATATATCGTCAGGACGTATGCCGCCTATGGCCACCACAGGCAACGACAGTCCTTCACTGCGCATCTCCGACAATATGTTTCTGTAACCATCCAGGCCCAGCACTGGTGACAGATTTTTCTTCGTGGAAGTAAACCTGTAAGGACCACAGCCTATATAGTCAGCGCCGTCACGACACAGACGCCGCACATCGTCAATGGTGTTTGCCGTCCCGCCTATTATCCGGTCCGGGCCAAGCAGCCTGCGTGCCTCCGCTACCGGCATGTCATTCTTCCCAAGATGAACGCCGTCAGCCCCGACACGGCCGACAAGTCCGACACGATCGTCAAGAATGAAAGTAGCACCATATTGGCGGCATAAGGGCCCGACAACGGCAGCTACTGACATGACATCTTCATCTGAGGCGTCTTTCATGCGCAGCTGAACCCACCGGCAACCACCTTCAAGAGCCAGGCGTGCACCATCTGCATAACCAAAGCATGAATTAAAATGCGTAATAAACTGCATTTCGTTGAATATTAATTAATAAGAAGTTTGTTTTATCTTTTCCCTTATCTGTTAAGAGAGCCATATGCGGCAATAACGGAAAGTCACTAACCGCCACTGACTTTTATAAGCGCATGCGGATCAAAGAAATGATTAACCGGCCCGCAGCCATCACCTATATTCACATCAGCACCGGCCTTCAGTGCATTATACATATAGTCTTCCGCGTCAGCAACAGCTTTAGGCAATACTTCATCATATAGATTCGGCTTTACATCTGAAACTGTTTCTGCTAAGGAAATTCTTACAGCCATAGATGCACATATTGCAGAAGAAAGCGTACAGCCTGTTCCGTGAGTATTGCTTGTTAAGACTTTCTTATGCATAAATCTTACAATATTATTGCTTCCGACTGCTTCTCCATATAAAGAGTCCATTACAGTCCCATCGTTACCGGCTGCATGTCCGCCTTTCAGCAAGACATCAGTCACGCCCAGCTTCATTATCCGTGCGGCTGCCTCCATGCCTTTATCCGACTCTGTAACGTTAATTCCCGTAAGAACACCCGCTTCCGGCAAATTCGGTGTAAGCAGCGTAACCAACGGCATCAGCTCCTTCTTATATACCTCAACAGCCTCAACACTCATTAGCCTTTGTCCGGAAGAAGACACCATCACCGGGTCAGCGACGACAAAAAGCGGCTGCCTTCTGCACCTGTCGTTTTCTTCACGGTATGCCTTTATTGCATCAGTAACGGCCTTGACCGAAGCGGCATCGGCAAGCATACCTGTTTTTATACATGACGGATGCAAATCAGATGTTACTGCACGGATTTGTTCATAAATAACATCCGGCGGAACAATATGTACAGCACCTACGCGCATTGTGTTCTGCACAGTAACGGCAGTCACGGCAGATGCGGCATAACAGCCCAATGCCGACATTGTTTTTATGTCAGCCTCAATGCCTGCCCCTCCGCCGCTGTCAGACCCGGCAATTGTCAGTGTCGTAATATATTTTGCCATAACCCTTTTTACTGTATCACAAATAACAATTCCAAAGAAAAAAGGGTACGGCACAGCTGCCACAAAAGACAGCACACAAGAGAAAAAGATAAACCGCTACTAAATATATATTCGCTAATTCCTACGGCAGCATTGTCTGCATCAGGTTCACGGGTATAATCTCAGCAAGCTCTTTTCTCATTTTGAAAAGAGCCGCACCCCTCTTTTGACCGAAGCCAAAAAGTTTATCGGTTGCAAATATACATATTAGCAATAAGAAAAACGACAAAAAGCAGTTTTTTATTCATTTTTCAATGCAATTTTCTGCGTTCACGCAATAATTCCAATACAATTCAAATAAAAAAAACAAGACAAGAAATCATTCACCATCATGAAATACTAGTTGACACAGAGTACGGTCGCTGACTATAATGCTGACATTCACAACTATATTTACAGTTCGGAGACGTGGACCTGTGTAAATATACGCATAGAAATAATTACCAGTCGAAGAGTGATGCAGCCTACGATTCAAAACGAGATAATGAATATATTTGGGGAACAGATTGTCCATCACCTTCAAAGTACACCTTCACCCTCAGTTTCTTTGTTATGTACTCATGGCAGCAGAATTCAGAGCCGTTGTCAGTAGCCATAGTCCTTATCCACTTTTTGAAAGGCTCCAAGAGGTGTACAATTGATTTTAGGGAGAAAGCGTTCTCCCTTTTTGTTTTTTGCATGCTATGTAGCATATATAACCGGTCCGAATAAATTCGGGCCTTCAACAGTCATGCACCATCCGAAACGGTAATCATGCATATCCATATTCCGGAATTTTGAAATTTTTATCAAAAAATCCATAACAGAAAACAGCTTCAAGCATATTATCTTTGCAAAAAAGAAAAACATATTGCCGGAAACAAAGATATTCGGTTTATTTATTAACAGACTTAATATAACAAAAATGGAAAAGACATTTACCGTAACAGGAATGAAATGCCCCAACTGTGAGGCTCATGTAGAAAATGCACTTAAGGCTATTGACGGCGTCAGCTCTGTCAAAGCCGACCGCAACGCCTGCAATGTAAGAGTTGTCTACAATGACAGCAAAGTCACTATGGAACAAATGCAAGAAGCCGTTAATTCTCTAGGACGTTACGAACTGCAACTATAAAGCCAGCAAAGAGTATTTTCATGACGGCAGACAAAGGAAAATAAGCAATAGCCATTGCCCTTGTCATGTTTCGTTTCGCCAAAGCGAAATATAAGCAAGTAGTTACCCTAAAGAACAATAAGGAAAAATGAAAAAGACAATACCCGTTATCGGCATGGCGTGTGCGTCCTGCTCCGCCAATATTGAACGGAAGCTGAACTCTCTTGATGGCATCAGCTCGGCAAGTGTTTC
Organism: uncultured Prevotella sp.; assembly: GCA_900314195.1. Lineage (GTDB taxonomy): Bacteria > Bacteroidota > Bacteroidia > Bacteroidales > Bacteroidaceae > Prevotella. The sequence goes on along the minus strand of OMUH01000084.1, from coordinate 5,031 downwards.
ATTGGCCGGACGTTCAGCACTCGTCGACTACGACCCTGACAAGATTTCTCTTGCCGACATGAAGAAAGAGATTAACGGCATCGGCTACGACCTCGTAATAGACAGCGAGCATTCAGTTGACGACATCCGCCGCCGCGAATACACCGTGCTGTGGCGCCGCACTCTTCTCAGCTGGATTCTGTCAGCCGCCGGAATGGTTATTAACATGAAATGGCTCAGCGTTGGAAGTATTGACACATCCAATCAGATAGCACTTCTCATCGCATTTGCCAATATATGGCTGTGCGGAAAGCAGTTCTACATCAGCACCGTGCGTCAGCTGCGTCACGGCGCAGCCAACATGGACACACTCGTAGCACTGTCTACGTGCATTGCTTTTCTCTTCAGTGCCTATAACACGCTTTGTGGCAATCCGCATCTGACATACTTCGACTCATGCGGAATGATCATCACCTTTGTGCTAACAGGCCGTCTGCTTGAGGAGAAAGCCAAAGACGGCACTGCTGCCAGCATTCGTCAGCTGATGGGTCTTGCGCCGAAGACAGCACATATAGTCGGCGATGACGGCAAGACATTGGAAGTACCCATTTCCACTATCGATGTGGGTGACATCATTGAAGTCAGACCAGGCGAGAAAGTACCTGTAGACGGTGAAGTCATCTCTGCGAAAAGCTTCATGACTCCCGATGCTGCATACGTAGACGAAAGCATGATTACCGGCGAGCCCACCCCCGCCGCCAAGCGCAAGGGCAGCAAGGTGCTTGCCGGCACCATTCCCAGCCAGGGCCACTTCCGTATGCGGGCCCGGCAGATTGGCGAGAACACCGCCCTTGCACATATCATACGCATGGTGCAGGAGGCTGAAGGCTCAAAGGCACCCGTCCAGCGCATCGTAGACAAGGCTGCACTGGTGTTTGTGCCTGTCGTAGGCAGCCTCTCCGTTATCACCTTCACTGCATGGCTCATTGCCGGAGGCTCACTGGCCCAGGCCATCATCCACGCCGTCACAGTGCTCGTCATCGCCTGTCCATGCGCCATGGGGCTTGCCACGCCTACAGCACTGATGGTGGGCATCGGCAAGGCCGCCGACAGGCATGTTCTGATTAAAGACGTCACCGCACTTGAAAGGCTTCGCAAAGTTGATGCCCTCGTTACTGACAAGACCGGCACACTGACCATACCGAACAAGAATATCGACTTCACCAAAAGCAGCAATCTTGCTTTTGAAGAATGCGAGACACTAAAACCACATGTACGCGAAGCCATGCAGACACTGCAGAAAAACGGCATAGACGTTTGGATGATGAGCGGCGACAACGAAGCAGCGGCAGCCTACTGGGCCGGCAAGGCCGGCATCAGCCACTACAAGTCACAGTGTGTGCCGTCAGACAAAGAAGCACTTGTTAAAAAGCTGAAGAACGATGGAAAAACTGTGGCAATGATCGGCGACGGCATCAACGACACGCAGGCCCTTGCCCTTGCCGATGTCAGCATCGCCATTGGCACAGGCACCGACGTAGCCATGGACGTGGCTCAGGTTACCCTTATGACAGACGACCTCAACGCCGTGCCCTACAGCATAACGCTGAGCCGCAATACGGTACACATGATTTGGGAAAACCTCTTCTGGGCTTTCATCTACAACATAGTGTGCATACCTCTTGCCGCCGGAGTGCTGTATCTCTTCACACCAGATCCGCCGATAAATCTAACGCCAATGTGGGGTGCCGGACTGATGGCCCTGTCCAGCGTCAGCGTTGTACTCAACTCTTTAAGGCTGAAATTCGTTAAGTAAAATATTAAATGAATATCTGCAATCGTCCAATTGCAGTGGCCGTGCACCCACATTTCTGTCCCTATCGAGGTGACAGAAATGTGCGGCCAAAAGAAAAGCCCCGGAAAGAGAAAAGCGGTTGGCATGTCCTTATTATGGCAAGCCAACCGTTTTTTTTATTTCTCCGTTCGCATCTGCTCCAGTAAGGCAAGCGCCTTGTTCTCGTTATCCTCCATTATCTCACGTTCGCCGGGTCCCTTGTCGTTTATGCCGCAAAGATGCAATATTCCGTGAATGATAACCCTGTGCAGCTCGTCGTCATATTCCTTGCCGAATTTCTCAGCATTTGTTCTGACAGTATCAAGAGAGATTACAATATCACCGTTCAGAACATCACCTTCGTCATAATCAAAGGTGATAACGTCTGTGTAATAATCGTGTCCCAGATACTGACGGTTGCACTCAAGTATCTTCTCGTCATTGACAAACATATATCCCACCTCGCCGACCTTACGTCCGTAAGTAGCAGCAACGGCCTTTATCCATTTGCTTGTGAACCGTTTTTTTATGTCCGGCATCCTCACGCCTTCAACATTATATGTAATCATAGCCTGAAATATATAATTTCTTTTCTTTTAAAAGCCTCAATGCTGTTGCGGCAGCTCATCTCCGTTTCCATCCTGCTGTCTTTCTCTGCGCTTCGGCTCAAATGCAGAAGTATCCTTGCCGAAGAAGCGCAGTTCCCTTACCAGCGTAGAGCTTATGCTTTCATACTGCGGTTCCGCGAAGAACAGCACCGTTTCCACGCCTCCTAGCTGCCTGTTTATGTCAGCCTGCTGGCGTTCATATTCAAAGTCCTTCACAGACCTCACTCCTCTTATTATAAACATCGCGTCATGTCGTTTCGCCATATCTATGGTAAGGTCATCATAAGCCTCAACGCTCACGCGTTCCTGCCCCTCATAAAGCGCTTTTATATCAGCCACCCTGCGGTCAATCTCCTCAGCAGTATGCTTCAGCTTGCTGACGGCCACGGCTATTACAATATGGTCGAAGAGCGGCAAAGCCCGTTCCACGATATTCTGATGTCCTGTTGTAAAAGGGTCAAACGTTCCTGTAAACAACGCAGTTCTTTCCATTTCCGTTATTTTACATTATTTTTTTTCACTATAACATAATAACCCAGCATCTACATACCGCCTGAGAACATATCTCCTTCACACGGCTGCCTTAGTCCGGTGCGGTTCAGATGCTCGTATGCCAGGGCTGTAGCCACACGTCCACGCGGCGTACGCTTCAGAAAGCCCTCCATGATAAGATACGGCTCATACACCTCTTCCACTGTTCCGGCATCCTCACCTATCGCCGTCGCTATCGTCGACACACCTACCGGTCCGCCGCCGAACTTGTCAATAATTGTTGTCAGTATCTTGTTGTCCGTCTCATCGAGGCCATACTGGTCTATATTAAGAGCCTGCAGAGAAATCATCGTTATAGCCGCCGTAATAGTGCCGTTACCCTTCACCTGCGCGAAGTCACGCACGCGGCGCAGCATGGCATTGGCAATACGCGGTGTGCCGCGTGACCTCCGGCTTATCTCCAGCGCGGCCTCATCTTCTATAGGCACCCCCATCAGCGATGCGCTGCGCTTGACGATATTCTGCAGAGTAGCCGGATCATAATATTCCAGATGCATCTTTATGCCGAAGCGTGCGCGCAGCGGTGCTGTCAGCAGTCCGCTGCGCGTTGTAGCTCCTACAAGCGTAAACGGATTCAGGTCTATCTGTATGCTGCGTGCCGAAGGGCCCTTGTCAATCATTATGTCTATGCGGTAATCCTCCATGGCTGAATAAAGATATTCCTCCACCACTGGTGACAGACGGTGTATCTCGTCGATGAACAACACGTCACGCGGCTCAAGCGACGTCAGAATGCCGGCAAGGTCGCCTGGCTTGTCAAGCACAGGACCTGACGTTATCTTAAAGCCCACACCCAACTCATTAGCTATGATGTTGCTGAGCGTAGTCTTTCCCAGTCCCGGCGGCCCGTACAGAAGTGTATGGTCAAGGGGCTCTCCGCGAAACTTGGCAGCCTCAACAAACACCTCCAGATTGTCCACCACCTTTTGCTGACCACTGAAATCAGAGAACCGCAGAGGACGCAGGGCATTCTCAAAGTCCTTCTCCTCCTTTGAAATCTTATCATCGTGTATATCGAATTCTTCACTCATGTCGTTATGCTGCAAATACTTGGCAAAGTTACGAAATATAATCGGTAATAATATTCGCTTATATGGCTTTTCTTTTTAATTTTGCCGTATCAACGTTTTGCCTGCGGCAGACAAACAAACTGCCACGGCGCATTTTAACCACTTACTGCAGAGAATCAATAATCCAACGATAAAAACATAATGAAGAAAATAGTCATCACCAGTCCTGGCAGCATAACCGATGAAGCACGCCGCATAACAAATCTGCTTGTCACCGATACATGGCGCGTACACATCCGCAAGCCCGATTGGACTGCTCAGCAAATCCGCGACCTGATTGAAAGCATTCCTGTCGAGCTGCGCCAGCGCCTTTCCCTGCACGACCATCACGAGCTTGCCGGAAGCCTGCATGTCGGAGGCATACATCTGAACCGCCGCAATCCTGTCCCTCCCGCCCATTTCAACGGAATTCTGTCACGCTCATGCCATTCCATAAACGAAGTCAGCGATTTCAAAGCCCAGCTGTCATACGTATTCCTGAGTCCAATCTTCGACAGCATCTCCAAAAACGGCTACCATGCATCCTTCAGTGACGGCAGCCTTGCATCAGCTGCCGCCTGCGGCATCATTGACAGCAAGGTGATAGCTCTCGGCGGTATCGATGACAGAAACGCAAAAACCATGGCAAAATTAAAAGAATGGCATTTCGGAGGCTATGCAGAGCTCGGCGCAGTATGGAACTTATAATTGTATCAATAAGTCAAAGAACACAGTTAGCCGCGCGAAACGGCTTGGCAAATTAATGCGGGCCTCCGGCATAAAAATCCGAAGGTCCGCACCGCACGTATCAGTTCATTCACACATATTATTGTGAACAGTCATTTTCCAAGTTCAGATCACATTTCCACTTCGCCGCCCTGCTGGCTGTCACCGCCTGCGGTGCCGTCACCAGTTGTCGGCGTTCCCTGGTTGCCGCTGATGCTGCCCTTGCCCGATGCATATTCGTCCTGCTCGGCTATCTTCACAACATGCTCCAGTTCCGCACGGG
>OMUH01000065.1 GCA_900314195.1 uncultured Prevotella sp. | reverse complement strand
TAATTCTCTTCAAAACGTCAAGACGTTGCTTTGAATGATATTTTGGCTATTTGGTTCTACAGAGCCAATATCTTTTTTAGAATAGTTTTTTTTTAGAATAGTTGCTGCGTGTGCGGCATCATCTGTTTCCTTTTGCCCTGTTGTGTGTCTTGCAGAGCATCTGGTGGGTTGGTGATAATGAAGTCGGCTTCATCGCGCAGCTGCGTAATCTCTTTCGAGCGGAAGTCACCGTCGCCGTCGAGATAGTTCCATTGCATGTCGTCAATGTCGATACGGTTGTCACCGTTTACGTCACGGTCGGGAATGAAAATGCGGCCGTGCACCGTGCCGGCCTACAAACAATGCCCCAACCGTTGAAAAAACGCATTTACCGTTCTTCCTGAATGAACGACTTCGGTATGAAGTTGATGGCGAGTCCGGCCACGCCGTCAATCTCTATCGTGACGTGCTTGTTGCCGCGGATGCGCTTGATGACGCCCCGCACGCCGCAGAACGGGCCTGAGGTGATGATCACCGTGTTTTTTTTCTGTCCGCTCTCACCACACGTGTCGTAGAAGGTGACACCGTCGGGCATGGCTGTGGCGGCCTTTATGAAGTTGTCCATCTGTCTGTCGGGCACGGTGATAATCTCTGCCGGCGAGTCGGTCATGACACTTTGTCTCATCATGTATCTTAGTGGTTCGCCGGCACGGGTGTGCTGCTTGAGCCACGTAATCTTAGAGCGTGTGGACCGCACGAAGAGCAGGTTGCTGATGGCGGGCGCAATGGCGCGGTGCATCTTTCCGTCATGCTGCGTTACCTTCACCGTCATTGGCAGAAAGGTCTCAATGTTCTCAGCGTCAAGAAAAGCCTTCATCTGCATGCTTCGTCCGTAGGTGACACGCATAGGATACCATCTGATGTCTTCAGATGTGCTGCCGTTGTCTGTGCTCATGCCGTTCAGTCAAGAAATCCCTGTGCGCGCAGTGCCTTTATCATGCCCTCAGACATGGCAATGTTGTCCTTCTTCGTGTAACGAATGTCGGTGTAAACCTGCGCAAGCGTTTCCTTGTGGTTAATCTCAACGAACTGTTTGTTTTCCGGCAGAGCCTCTTTTTCTGCGTATGCCTTGTCGATGTCGGCCGACGTGTAGTCATGGTATGTGCCATCATGAGCTATGCTCCCGACGGGCAGGCGGTCGCTCATTGCCGGATTTTCGTCAGGCCAGCCAATGGTCAGCGTGGCCACTGGGAAGACGAGCTTCGGCAGCCGCAGAGTGTCTATTATGGCCTGCGGCTGATAGACTGTGGTGCCGAGGAAGCATGTCCCCAGTCCGGCATTTTCGGCAAGCACGGTGAAGGTCTGGCAGTAGAGCAGAGTGTCGGTGGCGGCGTTTATGAACGACAGGAAGTTGCCGTATCCCGGCTCTGCCTTGCGCTGCTCTGCCCACAGCGAGGCACGGTGGAAGTCGGCGCAGAAGGTCAGCACCACAGGCGCGCCTGTAATCATTGGCTGGTTGAAGTGTGCCGGGGCAAGAGCCTCCTTCTCTTTCCTGTCGCGCGTCACCACAACGCTGTAGAGCTGCATGTTGCCCATGGTGGGCGTGCGCTCAGCCTCGGCAAGCAGACGTGTGAGCAGCTCGCGGCTCACCTCGCAGTCAGAATATTTTCTTATTGAGCGTCGGTTGTTTATTGATTCCATAAAGCTTGTTCCTTAATTAATATAATATTTAGTGAATGTCCCGCAGTCATCATACAAATATATGACTTGCGGGACATTAAATACACATTAGAATATGTATGTTTTGATGAAATAGTAGGATATGATGCCGGCCAGATAGCCTGCGAATGCAATCCAGCTCACGTGCTTCATATACCATCCGAAGGTTATCTTCTCAAGTCCCATGACAACCACACCGGCTGCGCTGCCTATGATGAGCAGCGATCCTCCCACACCGGCGCAGTAGGCCAGCAGCTGCCAGAAGATACCGTCAACGGCCATGTCGCCGACAGCCTGAACGGGATACATGCCCATGCATCCGGCCACGAGCGGCACGTTGTCGATGATGCTCGACAGCACGCCTATGATGCCGGTGACGAGATAATGATTTCCGTTGAACGTGGTGTTCAGTCCGCGGCCCATGGCGGTGAGCACGCCCACCTCCTCAAGACAGGCCACGGCCATCAGTATGCCGAGGAAGAACAGAATGGTGCTCATGTCGATATGCGATATGAGATTGCTGACACGCTTCTGGAAGGTCACGCTGTTGTTCTCACGGTGCAGCGTGCGGTAGAACACCTCAGTGGTTATCCACAGCACCGACAGCACGAGCAGTATGCCCACAAATGGCGGCAGGTTGGTTATCGAGCGGAACACCGGCACCAGGCACAGACCGCCCACACCGATGAAGAACACAGCCTTGCGCTGTCCTTCTTTGAGTTCTATGAGCTCGGTCTCGGCATTGCTCTCATACATCACGTTGCTGTTGTCGGCGTCGCCGAGGGTGCCCTTGAGCTGTGTCTGCAGGATAAGGGCCGGCACGGCCATGGAGATAAGTGACGGAATGAATATCTCTTTCATCACTCCGCCGGCCGTAATAAGCCCCTTGTTCCACAGCATGATGGTGGTCACGTCGCCGATAGGCGAGAAGGCACCGCCTGCGTTGGCAGCTACGATGACCAGTGATGCATAGATTATGCGGTCTTTGTGCGATGCTACGAGCTTGCGCAGAATCATTATCATAACGATGCTCGTGGTCATGTTGTCAAGAATGGCCGAGAGGAAGAAGGTCATGAAGGCTATTCGCCACAGCAGCTTGCGCTTGCTGTGGGTGCTCATGACGCGGCGCACCCAGTCGAAGCCGCCGTTCTGGTCTACAATCTCTACTATGGTCATGGCGCCCATGAGGAAGAACAGAGTGGTTGACGTGCTGCCCAGATGGCGCTCTATGATGTCGTTGACAGCCTGCAGCACAGTGCTCTCACGGAGTATGTCGGCATGGAACTGCTCAATGTACGTGCCAGGGTCTATCATATAGATTGTCCAGCACACAACGAACATGAACAGCGCTATAGCAGCCTTGTTGATCTTTGTTACGCTCTCAAGGGCGATAAACAGATAGCCCACGACGAAAGCAACGATAATTGCGATTGTTAATGTTGACATTTGTTTTTTGTTTTGTTTTGATTTGTTATTAGTTTGTTGGTTTTATGTAAATTTGTTTGTTGTCTTTTGTCTCTTTTTAATATCCATTTTTATATTATGTAAGCATGTCTTATGCGACGTGTTATTTTATAATTCGCTCTTCACGGTTGCAAATATACGTTTTTTTGTCGTCAAAAAATAAGTGTGCGCAATAAAAAATGTATTTACACAGCGTTTTTTATGATGTGTCAGAATAAGCTGGCTGGCGTGTAAACAGTACGTTTTTTTCGTTCTCAAATCTTTCAGATTAAAAATCAAATAACCATGGCAGCACCCTTTATTTGGCTTTATCTTTGCAATATCTGAAAAACTAAAAATTTAAAAACTTTTTAATGGACGACAAATATTTCTTCGCCGTTGATCTGGGTGCCACGAGTGGCCGTACAATCATTGGCAGGCTGTCGGGCGGCAAGGTGTCGCTTGAGGAACTGACACGGTTTCCTAACAATATAATAGAGACAGGCGGACATTACTACTGGGATTTGCTTGCCTTATACAATGAGGTGATAAAAGGCTTGCGCACCGCCCATGACAAGGGTATTGCCGTGACGAGCATAGGCATTGACACGTGGGGCTGCGACTTTGTCATCATCGGCGCTGACGGCCGTCCGCTGCGCGCGCCGTTGAGCTATCGTGACCCGCACACCTTCGGAGTCATGGAAAGCTATTTCCGCGAGGCCGTCGACAAGAACACCGTCTATGCCAAGACGGGCATACAGTTCATGAACTTCAATTCCCTGTTCCAGCTCTATGCCATGAAGCGTGAGCACGACAGTGCGTTCGAAGGTGCGTCGAAGGTGCTGTTCATTCCCGATGCGCTGATGTATATGCTCACCGGCAACGCCGTGTGCGAATATACCGTTGCGTCTACATCGCAGATGCTGAATCCCGTTACCGGCGACCTTGACAATGAGCTCATAGAGAGCGTCGGACTGAGCAGAAAGCAGTTCGGCACGCTGACGCAGCCGGCCACCATCGTCGGCACGCTGACGGAGGAAGTGCAGAAGCTCACCGGCATGAGCGCCGTGCCGGTGATTGCCGTGGCAGGACACGACACGGCGAGCGCTGTGGCTGCCGTACCCGCAAAGAACGAGAAGTTTGCATATCTGAGCAGCGGCACGTGGAGCCTCATGGGCATTGAGACACCTCATGCCATCATAAACGAGCGCAGCCAGGAGCTCAACTTCACCAATGAGGGCGGCATCGACGGCACCACGCGCTTCCTTAAGAACATCTGCGGCATGTGGCTCTATGAGCAGTGCCGCAAGGAATGGCCCGATGCACCGAAGAGCCATCAGGAACTGCAGCAGGAGGCTGTCAGACAGCCGGCATTCCAAAGCCTTATAAACCCCGATGCGCCGCGCTTTGCCAACCCGACGTCGATGGTGGCCGCCATACAGGGCTACTGCCGCGACACAGGCCAGCACGTGCCGGAGGGATATGCCGAGATATGCCGATGTATCTTCGACTCCCTGGCCCTGCGCTACCGTCAGGTGCTTGGCTGGCTGAAGGAGTTTGCATCGTTCGACATCGATACGCTGCACATCATCGGCGGCGGAAGCATGAACCTCTTCCTTGACCAGTTCACGGCAAACTCATGCGGTGTCACAGTGCTCGCCGGCCCGCAGGAGGGCACGGCGCTCGGCAATGTCATGCTACAGGCAAGGGCCGCAGGATGCGTCGGCGATGTATGGCAGATGCGCTCAATCATTGCCGACTCTATAGAGCTGAAACGCTTCGAGCCGCAGGACACGGAGGAGTGGAACAAGGCTTACGAGAAGTTCGTGAAACTGACGTATTAAGATAATAAACACCTGTTACAATAAAAAATATAAAAAACCAAGTTAATATGAAATCAGAACTTATTGAAAAGAACTATGAGATTGCCAAGGAACGCTATGCTGCGCTTGGCGTAGACACTGACAAGGCTATTGAGACCCTTGAGCAGACACCTATATCGCTTCACTGCTGGCAGGCCGACGACGTGGTAGGCTTCGAGCGCAATGAGGCTGCCTCTGGCGGCATCATGACCACCGGCAACTTCCCGGGCCGCGCCCGCAACATCGATGAGGTGCGCCAGGATGTTGATAAGGTGCGCTCTCTCGTGGCCGGCACGCTGCGCCTGAACCTGCATGAGACTTACGGCGACTTCGGCGGTAAGTTCGTTGACCGCGACCAGTGTGAGCCCAAGCACTTCCAGAGCTGGATGGAGTGGGCAAAGGAACGCGGCATGAAGCTCGACTTCAACTCTACGTCGTTCTCGCACCCTAAGAGCGGCACGCTGTCGCTGGCCAACCCCGACAAGGGCATCCGTGATTTCTGGATTGAGCACACCAAGCGCTGCCGCCGCATAGCTGATGCTATGGGTAAGTTCCAGGGCGATCCGTGCATAATGAATATCTGGGTGCACGACGGCTCAAAAGACTATACCGTGGAGAAATACCGCTACCGTCAGATTTTCAAGGAGAGCCTCGATGAAATCATGAGCGAGAAGCTGCCTGACATGAAGACCTGCCTGGAGGCTAAGCTGTTCGGCATCGGACTGGAGGCTTACACCGTCGGCTCTCATGACTTCGTGGCCGGCTACTGCTCAAAGAACAACATGATGTACACTCTCGACACCGGCCACTATGAGCCTACTGAGAATGTCAGCGATGCCGTGTCGTCTCTGCTGCTCTTCGTGCCTGAGCTGATGCTGCACGTGTCGCGCCCTATGCACTGGGACTCTGACCATGTGACGCTCTTCGACGACAACACCCGCAACCTCTTCTCAGAGCTTGTACGCTCAGGCCAGCTGCACCGCGCGCATATCGGCCTCGACTATTTCGATGCCTCCATTGACCGCATTGGCGCTTACGTAATCGGTACGCGCGCCACACAGAAGGCTCTGCTGCAGGCATTCCTCGAGCCGCTCACCAAGCTGCGCGAATATGAGGACAGCGGACGTCTGTTCCAGCGCCTCGCACTGCTCGAGGAGGAGAAGACAATGCCGTTCGGCGCCGTTTACGATTATTTCAACTATAAGAACAATGTGCCGGTGGCTGATGAGTTCATCGGCGACATTGAGAAGTATGAACAGGATATAACATTCAAGCGTGAATGATACTACCGGCGGAAACGTCCGGTATGTAAGTAATTAATTATTAAGGGTGGGGTGACGGGCCGGTGCCGCAGGGTGCTCCTGTCATCCTTTTTCTTATACCTCTTCGCAAGAAAATTTATATGGATATCATAATAGGTTTACTTATAATCGCCGTCGGTGCCTTCTGCCAGAGCAGCAGCTATGTGCCGATAAACAAGGTGAAAAGCTGGTCGTGGGAGAGCTATTGGCTCGTGCAGGGTGTCTTTGCATGGCTCGTGTTCCCGCTGCTCGGTGCCATGCTTGCCGTGCCCGCAGGGCATTCGCTGACAGAGCTGTTTGCCTCTGCACCAGCATTCAACGTTGCCATGACAGTGGTGTTCGGCGTGCTGTGGGGAGTGGGCGGACTGACCTTCGGACTGTCTATGCGCTATCTCGGCGTGGCTCTCGGACAGAGCGTGGCTCTCGGCACATGCGCCGGTCTTGGTACGATAATGGGTCCGCTGCTGCTTAACGTGTTCTTCCCTGAGCTGAATGCTCTTGACCGTCTTACCTTTGCCGTCATCATAGGCGTGGTGGTCACGCTGGCGGGCATCGCCATCATCGGCGTGGCCGGTTCCATGAAGGCGGCGTCGTTGTCGGAAGAGGAGAAGCGCGAGGCCGTGAAAGACTTCAACTTCCCGAAGGGCATTGCCATTGCGCTGCTCTCCGGACTGATGAGCGGATGCTTTAACGTTGGCCTTGAGTTCGGAAAGGATATCAACTTCGGCGCGCTGACGCCTGATATGTACAAGACGCTGCCGGCTACGTTCCTCGTAACGCTCGGCGGATTTGTGACAAATGCCGTTTACTGTTTTTATCAGAACAGCAAGAACAATACGTGGGCTGACTATAAGAATGGCAGCGTGTGGGGCAACAACCTTGTGTTCTGTGCCCTGGCAGGCGCACTGTGGTACAGCCAGTTCTTCGGGCTGAGCCTCGGCAAGGGCTTCCTTGTGTCGTCGCCGGTGCTCACCACGCTGGCCTTCTGCATACTGATGGCTCTTAACGTGGTGTTCTCAAACGTGTGGGGCATCATACTTCATGAATGGCGCGGGTGTTCAAAACAGACAATAGCGGTGCTGCTGACCGGCATTGCCGTGCTCGTGCTGTCATGCTTCCTGCCGCAGCTGATATGAACAGACTGCCGCTGTTAATCAGAAATGATAAAGAGACAAGATGCGCCATTGCAAGCTTATGGAATTCGTTGATAGCTACATTTAAGGTGTCGTTTGTCAAAAAATACATGCTGACAGCGGTTTTATTTCATAATTTTGCATGTATCTTAGAAAAACATATAAACTACAGACAATAATGAAAAGTATTTTGGAGGGCAGACCTCAGCTGAAGAAAGAGGTTGACAAGATAGCCGAAGTAGCCGGCTATCTGTGGCAGAACGGATGGGCAGAGCGCAACGGCGGTAACATTACGGTTAACATAACCGAATATGTTGACGACGAGATACGCAACATGCCGGCCATCAGCGAGGTGAAGCAGATTGGTGAGACGCTGCCGCATCTGAAGGGCCAGTATTTCTTCTGCAAGGGCACCGGCAAGCGCATGCGCGACCTGGCACGGTGGCCTATGGACAATGCCAGCGTGATCCGTATCCTTGACGACTGCGCAAGCTATGTCATCATTGCTGACAATCCTGTGCAGCCTACGTCGGAGCTGCCGTCGCATCTTCTCGTTCACGACCGTCAGATAGAACTGGGCTCAGGCTATAAGGCTACCGTGCACACGCATCCCATTGAGCTCGTAGCAATGAGCCACAACCGCAAGTTCCTCGGCAAGGATGTGCTGACACGCATCCTGTGGAGCATGATTCCTGAGACGAAGGCTTTCTGTCCGTTAGGACTCGGCATTGTGCCTTACGAGCTGCCGGGCAGCAACAAGCTCGCCGACGCCACGCTGAAGGAGCTGGAAGACTATGATGTGGTGATGTGGGAGAAGCACGGCGTGTTTGCCAAGGGCAAGGATGTCATGGATGCCTTCGACCAGATTGACGTGCTGTCAAAGAGCGCGAAGATATACCTCGACTGCAAGGCCATGGGCTTTGAGCCAGAGGGCATGAGCGACGCTCAGATGAAGGAAATGTCCAAGGCTTTCAACCTGCCGAAATAATATTACAATGGTGCCGTCGCACGGCTTTCCGCTGTGCTGAGGCTGTAATAAGCAATATGTCCCGTATGGAATTTGTAAGTGCAGATCCCGTACGGGATTTATTGTTGTTTGTGTTTTTGCGCCACATGCAGGTATTATTTGTGCCTCCCTCAGCCCGTGTTATGCATGAGCCACTCTTTCCAAGGCTGATAATGTTTCTGATGAATAATGTTTCTGATGAATAATGTTTCTGATGAATAATGTTTCTGCTGAATAATGTGCATCATGATTACCGTTATGTCAAAAAAACACTGTAAAAATGCAAAAAATACAATTTTCTTTCATATTGCTTGTTTTTTTTATTTAATTTTGCGGTGTTTCTAAGGTAAACCGCCGGAATAAGCATATAATTTGTATTTTATTTATCACCGGCAATAAGCAATTTGTTTGATTATGAGTGAGAGTGTTGTCATCATACCGACATACAACGAAAAAGAAAATATTGAAAAGATAGTCAAGGCTGTGTTCAGTCAGCCTATTGACTGTGATATACTCGTCATTGACGACGGCAGCCCTGACGGCACGGGTGACATCGTAAAGCGGCTTGCTGCCTCTGAATGGCAGGGACGCCTGCATCTGCTTGAGCGCAGCGGAAAGCAGGGACTCGGCACGGCTTACATAACCGGTTTCAAATGGGCGTTGAAGAACGGCTATGACTATATCTTCGAGATGGATGCCGACTTCAGCCATGACCCGGATGACCTGCCGCGCCTGCTTCATGCCGTCAAGGATGAGGGCTATGACGTGTCTGTAGGCAGCCGTTATGTCACAGGTGTCAACGTTGTCAACTGGCCGATAGGACGCGTGCTGATGAGCTACTTCGCATCGTGCTACGTGCGCATTGTCACCGGATTTGATGTCCGTGACACTACCGCAGGGTTTGTCTGCTGGTCGCGCCGTGTGCTTGAGACCATTCCGCTCGACAAGGTGCGCTTCAAGGGCTATGCCTTCCAGATTGAGATGAAATTCACGGCATATAAGATAGGATTTAAGATTAAGGAGGTGCCGGTAATATTCGTCAACAGGTGTGAGGGTACGTCGAAGATGAGCGGAGGCATATTCTCTGAGGCACTCTTCGGCGTGCTGAGGCTAAGGCTCGACGGATGGTTCCGGCATTATCCGAAAATATCTGATTCGGAGAAGCATTGATAGACAAATATTTATTATTATATTGTTCATATATCTCATAGAATTAATTATCATTTATTAATTTAATTATCATTTTGATATTTGTAGAGACAGGCTTGGTGTTGTTATGTGAATAACGTGCCGGGCGAGGCTGTGCGGATTATTTTTAACGCACAGAGCACAGGACCGGATGACCTGTTGGTCAGGTGAACCGATCCTGTCTTTTTTTATTAATGAAACATGCTGTTTCTTGATATTTCGTTTTGACATTATATAATTAAGCGCATGGATTTTGATGATCTTTTAGACAGATACAGGCGGCTGCCCGCTGCCAATGCCGTTACAGGACTGCTTTCAAAAGGCAAGACCGAGGTTACCGTAGACGGACTGACCGGTTCTGCAAGGCCGATGTTGTTTGCCGCAATGTTCGGGAAGCTG
The DNA here is from genome assembly GCA_900314195.1 of uncultured Prevotella sp. Taxonomy (GTDB): domain Bacteria; phylum Bacteroidota; class Bacteroidia; order Bacteroidales; family Bacteroidaceae; genus Prevotella. Next base: position 21,468 of record OMUH01000065.1, on the reverse strand, counting down.
TCACGCACCGTGCTTTTCATCGTTGACGATGCTGACAATGCGGCTTACTTCTATAACGACCTTAACCAGATGATGCCCGACAAGACCGTTTTCTTCATGCCGTCGGCATTCCGTCGGAAGGTGAAATACGGGCAGAATGACCAGGCTGCGGAAATCCTGCGCACGGAAGCGCTGACGGCCGTCAACTCGGGCAGGAACGTTATGGTGGTCACCTATCCTGAGGCCATGGCGCAGCTTGTTGTGTCTGCCTCGGCACTCGGCAACAGCACCATACATATTGAGAAAGGGAAGAGCTATGAGCTTACAGAACTCGAGAAGCAGCTGCGTGAGGCCGGTTTCCATGAAACAGATTATGTATATGAGCCGGGTGAGTTTGCTGTCAGAGGAAGTATTATTGATGTATACAGCTACAGCTCGGAATATCCGTTTCGTATTGACTTCTTCGGCGATGAGGTGGACACAATCCGCACGTTTGACATCGCTGACCAGCTGTCGCGTGACCGCCGTGACAGCATAGACCTTGTTCCGGAGATGGAGCCCGGCCGGAAGGTGCCGTTGCTCGACGTGCTGCCGGCCGGCACGCTGCTCGTCATGTCTGATGTGGCCTTCGTCAGAGACAGCATTCAGCAGACCTACGACGACGGCTTCTCACAGCAGGCTGTGACGGAACGGCTCGAAGGCGCTACGGAGATGGAACGCAAGGAGGTGATGGAGGAGCTGAGGCGCGAGAGCGTGCTCATAAACGGGGCACAGTTTGCTGATGGCGTGGAACGCTTTCAGAAGGTCTTGTTGAAAAGAGAACATGACGCTGACAGCGTAATAACGTTTCACACGCAGCCGCAGCCGCTGTTCCACAAGAACTTTGAGCTGCTCGGCAAGTGTCTTGAGGATTTCATGCTTCGCAGGTATGACATTTATATACTTGCCGACAATGCCAAGCAGATAGAACGGCTGAGGGATATTTTTGCCAGTGACTCGCTGAAAGGCTTCCACATAGCTTTCAAAGATGTAGAACATGCTCTGCACGAGGGATTTACTGATGATGACGCTCATGTCTGCGTGCTCACTGATCATCAGATTTTCGACAGGTTCCATAAGTATTCTTTGCGGTCTGACGTGGCCAGGACAGGCAAGATGGCACTTACGATGAAGGAGCTGCAGGAGATGAAGCCCGGCGATTTCATCGTGCATGCCGACTTCGGTATCGGCAAGTTCGGCGGACTTGTCAGAGTGCCGACAGGCAACAGCTATCAGGAGATGATTCGAATCATCTATAAGAACAATGACAAGGTGGATGTTTCTATCCACTCTTTATATAAGATATCGAAATACCGCAGTTCTGATACCGGTGAGCCGCCGCGTCTCTCCACTCTTGGCACAGGTGCATGGGACAGGCTGAAGGAGAAGGCGAAGAAGAAGCTGAAGGACATTGCGCGTGACCTCATTCGTCTGTATGCGCGGCGCCGGCAGGAGAAGGGCTTTGCCTTCTCGCCCGACAGCTACATGCAGCATGAGCTTGAGGCTTCGTTTATTTATGAGGATACGCCCGACCAGAACAAGGCTACTCTTGACGTGAAGCACGACATGGAGAGCGCCAAGCCTATGGACCGCCTGATATGCGGCGACGTGGGCTTTGGAAAGACCGAGGTGGCCATTCGTGCGACTTTCAAGGCTGCCGCCGACAGCAAGCAGGTGGCAGTGCTCGTGCCTACCACGGTGCTTGCTTTTCAGCATTTCCAGACCTTCTCGGCAAGGCTGAAAGACTTCCCCGTCAGGGTGGAATATCTGTCGCGTGCCCGTACGGCTAAGCAGACAAGGGAGATACTCGCTGACCTCGCCGACGGAAAGATTGACATTCTCGTTGGCACGCATAAGCTGCTGGGCAAGCAGGTGAAATGGCATGACCTTGGTCTGCTTATCATTGACGAGGAACAGAAGTTCGGCGTTGCCACGAAAGAGAAACTGCGGCGGCTGAAGACTAACATTGACACGCTGACGATGAGCGCGACACCTATACCGCGCACGCTGCAGTTCTCGCTGATGGGCGCAAGGGATATGAGTGTGATGCGTACGCCGCCACCTAACAGGTATCCTATTTATACAGAGCTGACAACGATGACACCGGATGTAATTCGCGATGCCATTAACTTTGAGATGAGCCGCAACGGACAGGTTTATTTTGTCAACGACCGCATTTCAAACCTGCTGGGCATTGCCGACATGATTCATAAGTATGTGCCTGACTGCCGCATTGCCATAGGGCACGGACGCATGAAGCCGGAGGAACTGGAAAAGGTCATAATGGATTTTATCAATTATGACTATGACCTGTTGCTTTCTACTACTATTGTTGAAAATGGTATTGACATTCCGAATGCCAATACTATCATTATCAATGATGCCAATCATTTCGGACTGTCTGACCTGCATCAGATGCGGGGCAGGGTAGGACGCAGCAATAAAAAGGCGTTCTGCTATCTGCTGGCACCGCCGCGCAGCGTGCTGCCGGCCGACGCACGCAGGCGCCTGGAGGCTCTTGAGACATTCTCGTCGCTCGGCAGCGGCTTCAACCTCGCATTGCAGGACCTTGACATTCGTGGTGCCGGTAATCTTCTCGGTGCCGAGCAGAGCGGATTCATGCAGGAGCTGGGGTATGAGACATATCAGAAAATACTGTCGCAGGCTGTGACGGAACTGAAAAACGATGAGTTTCATGAACTCTATGGTGATGATGCCACAGCGGCAGCTGCGCAAGCCAACGCAGCTGACTTTGTGGATGACTGCGCGGTGGAAAGTGACCTGGAGATGTATTTCCCTGATTCTTATGTGCCTGGAAGTGCTGAGAGAATGCTCCTGTACCGTGAGCTGGACAATATTACTGACGATGCAGCCCTTGATGACTATCGGAAGAGACTTGAAGATCGTTTCGGACCTGTGCCGCATGAAGGTGAAGAGCTTATGCGGGTCGTGCGTCTGCGCAGGCTTGGCAGGAATCTTGGATGTGAGAAGATTATCCTTCGTCAGGGCACTATGCAGATGCAGTTCGTAAGCAATGCTAAGAGCCCGTTCTATCAGAGCGATGCCTTTACGCAGGTTATCCGTTTTGCCTCCCATAATGTGCACCGTGCACGTCTGCTCGAACGTTCTACACGACGTCTGCTTCTTATCAGCAATGTACCGACAGTCTCAGAGGCGTGTAACGTGCTTGAGAATATTGCGAAAATGTAACGTTTGTTACTATTTTACTATGATAAAATTGTCCACCTTATTTCGTGTAATTAATTGATTCATAGTAATTGTTCACTATTCCACAGTCTGTGGCAGCAGCACTTTCCTTAGTCCTGAGAACTATTAAAGAGAAAACTATTAAAGAGAAACTATTAAAGAAATGTGTCTCGCCGAGGCATATTTCTGATTGGATACAGTAAATCACAGCCTCGTAGAGGCTTTCCTTCTCGTTAATCCAACTCTAATAGGGGTTCGAGTGCAGACTGTGAGAAAAGCGCTGGCATCTTTTTTACCCAATCCAGGATAGGATCCTCATTTTACATTTCCTTTAAGCTTAATTTTCCTTTTGTTTTCGCAAACAATCCGTAATATTCGTATTTTTTATTCAATGGTTAGTCTATATAATCAAAAAAATAAGCAATAAAAATGGGCTCTTTAACAAAAAGTACACTTTCCTGTAACATTTTTACACCTGAAAAGAACAGATAAATGGTATCTTTGCATTGCAATCAAGAAAAAGAAAGTTGATTGTTTGACTGAAATCATTCGAAAGCATGATGAGGTTAATATTAAGATGAAATAGTAATAAGATGTTTAATGCGAATAAATTGACTCAATAGATTTGAGTAAGACCACTTTAAAAGCGAAGCCGGTTTAACCGGTACTGAAGATGAGGGATTGTTGTATGGTACGTGAGTATAGTACTACGACCGATTCTTAGGGTTGAATAATATTTTTATATTAAATATGGATGATGGCAAATGGCAGGTTTCCTGTTATTTGCTTTTTTTTATTCCCTTTTCGCAAAGGGTATAAATGCAAAAGTTATTTTTTAACCTTACTTCCGCATGTTTTCAGCAAGATATGTATGCGTCCACTTGCAGGGCGCAGCCCTTGTGGCCGTCCGCAGTCTTGAAAAATCTTATTGTAAATATAATAAGTTACTGATTTTTTTTTAAAACATTACTTTCGCATGTGTTGAACATTGCCATGAAGTTTTTGCGCATAAAATAATCAGTTTGTTGTGCTCTGTGCCTCGGAGAGGCACTCTCTTGCTTAACCCCCGGACTAAGGGTAGCGCAGCGACTGCAGTCTGGGGGGGACGTACTGTGGCAATAATGTGCCTCGGAGAGGCACACTCTTGATTTTCATTATATTACGTCCCTCTACGAGGAACGTAGAAAGTTGTGTTACGCGTCAGTCACCAGTCTGCGCTCGTGCCTCGCTTAGACTGGTGTTACGCAAGAGTCAGCCTTTCCAAGGCTGATTGTAACTTTCTGCCAGCAGTATTTCTTGCAGAAAACATGCAGAATGTAAGCTTTAAGATATAGCTTCTAATTAAATATTCGTTATTATCGTTTTTTATGTCTGAAACCTTATAATTATCTTTATTCTTGCCGTTATTCTCTTTCTTGTGTTCTTGTCTGCAATCTTATGCTTGAAATGTAACATTTGTTACATGCCGTTGTTACAAACTTGCTTAAACGCTTTCCCGCATTTATTTCCATGTTTTCTGTAACTTGTTGTTATACTGTGTGTACGATAACACACGACGGTACTTTTCTACACTTAAAATTGTGTGCGATTCCAATGTTAAACACTGTAAAAATATTATGCTCGTATTCAAGTAAATGCTATCTTTGTAACAGTTAAATGAAACAAACACGTCGTGATGACGTAACATATAACTACAAACTACAGTTTTCGTTAAAGCCGTTCATTCGGCTGACGATTCGCATTAAAACATAAAAAAGGAATGAAGACCGATTCCCCAATTAAAAAAGTCAGTCTTTCACCTTCAGTAAAACAACATTTTAGATTCGCATTAACATGAAACGCTTATTACTAACAGTTGCTGCACTGTCTACTATTTTTGCAGCCTTCGCAAGCCCTGTTTCTGAACAGGATGCCCGGCAGGATGCAAGCAGCTTCCTCGCTCAGGCTAAGAACGGAACCGCATCTGTAAAAGGTTTCGGGTATGACAATAGTCTTCATCTTGTTAAGTCTACTGAGAGTTATTACATATATAATATAGGTGCAGACAACGGCTTCATCATCGTTTCTGCCGACAGCCGTGCACAGAAAGTTCTCGGTTATTCCTTTAACGGTCAATTCAACGGCAGCGATGAGTCTGTGAAATACATTCTCTCTGCCTATTCTTCTGAAATCAAAGGCATTGCCAATGCAAAGGGTGCTGACGTAAGTGCCGCTCCGGCAAAGGCAATATCACATAAGGCCGTTCAGCCGCTTGTCAAAACGGCTTGGTCGCAGTCATCTTATTACAATGATCTTTGTCCTGAAGTCAACGGAAGAGAGACAAAGGCCGGTTGTGCAGCCATCGCCATGGCGCAGATCGTTAACTACAATCAATATCCTGCTGCTACGTCTGAAGATATTCCTTCATACGAGCTATGGAGCGTTAAGGTCGATAAGACACCGCGCTTCAGCATCTCATGGCCGCTTACCGATGCTAACGGCAAGACCATCGAGAGCAAGAAGGCTGATGTTTCCAGACTCGTAGCCGCTCTTGGCGCTTCAATGAAGATGCAGTACGGCACGTCTACATCAAGCGCATATAACTCTGACGTGCTGGAGGCTGTGAAGAAATACTTCGGTTATGACAACCAGATGCGCATCGTGGAGCGCAGGAACTTCTCAATAGCTTCATGGGATGCCATTATATATAATGAGATTGCCAACGGCAGACCGGTCTACTATGCCGGCTATGGTGAGAAGGATGGCTACAGCGAGCGCGGACATGCTTTCATCTGCGATGGTTACGACGGTAACGGTTATTATCATTTTAACTTCGGATGGGGCTACAGCAACGGTTACTACCGCATGTCTGCATTGCTTGCCAGTGATAACCAGTATGGTTATTCTTTCAATCAGATTGCCATCATTGGCATTCAGAAGCCGGTGGCTGACTATACTCCTATGGAGGCATCGCTCATCAATGATGAGCGCACTGACAACAGCTCTGACCTCGTTGTCGACTCTGTTTATGACAATGCTTTCTACAGCGGCGCTACCAACAAAGTTAAGATTTATCTTGACAACAAGGGTGAGGAGTTTGACGGCAGTCTTTATCTCTTCGTTGACGGCTCTCTCTATTCTGCTGAGCACACTGCAATAGCAGCAGGCGGTGAGGACAGCGTGATAATGAAGTTTGAGACAAACCGCACAGGCAGCCTCGACTATAAGATAACAAGTGACTATGCAGGGAATGACGTACTCTATGACGGCACGCTTGACCTTCATAAGTACACTTACTATGGTGACCTTAACTGGCAGACCTTGCTTGAGGGTGTTGATGACAACGGTGTCCTTGACGGCAATGAGCTGACATGGACAATAACCATCACCAATAATGACAATTGGGATGAATACGCCAACACTATGACCATCAGCTGGCTGAACACCGTTACCGGTAAGGTGGAGAAGAAAAACATGCTGGCTGCCGTTGCTGCCGGTGAGACAAAGACGTTCACCTTCCATTGCAGCGGGTTCGCATACGGTCGTGAGTCTTACGTGAAGGTTGACTATGGTTGCCTGAAGACCCCTTATCTGCACTTCACACCGCAGGAGAAGAGTGTTAATGATAATAATGAGATTACTGATAATAATGAGACTACTGATATACAGACTGTAAGCGTTAATAACGAATCGAATAATGAGGGTAGAGTGGCTGTTTACAGCCTAAACGGTGCCAGGGTGGGAACCTTCAACGCCGGCGAAAAGATCGCTCTGAACAAAGGTATTTATATTGTTAATGGTAAGAAAATTGTTATTAGGTAAACTTAGTTAGGTTAGATGTTAGAATGGTATCCCGTATTTATATGGGGACGGTGATACCGAGTTTTTTAGGGCTGTCCGGCGGGACAGCCTTTTTTTTCTATTCGTTACCAACTGTTCATAGCATCGGAAAAGCGCATTTTATCTCACGCGGATTGCGCAGATTACGCAGATACCTGAAGCATTGCATCGGTAGAAAATACTTGTTTGATATGTGAATTTTATCCACCATTTTATTTTATTTCCTATTTATCTTTAAAACATTCGTATATTTTTGTCTATAATAAATGATAAATAATACAGATAAATAGTAGATTAGTCTATATAAATCAACTTTGTATCAAAAGTTACACATCTTTGTTACAAAAAATACACCTTTGAATCTGTTTACTTGCTATCTTTGCATCAGTAATAAGAAAAATATTTAATGCGTCGGCAACGGCCGGACATGATTCCTTCTCGATGGGGATTGAGAAGGGATTATAAGAAATAAAAATCTTATTGTATGGTTTGTGAGAATAATACAATGATTTTTTTTAAATCTTTTGTCTGACGAAAATTGCTCGCATTTTTGCATTACGGATTAAATGAATGAGGAAAATCAAGTTGTACTTATAATTAGTTTATGCATTATATAATATGTATATTGTTCTTTTGTAAGTTATAGCTTTTCTGCTGAAACTTAGGTTTTGGTTCTTCCTTTATAATTTTCCGTACGTTACAAATGAAATTTAGATTTATTAGTTGCGGAGTAGTCGTTATATACCTTATATAATATAATGTGTATCGGCTATGAAGAAAATAAGTGTGAAGGATAAAATTAATAAAAACTTAGTTATATGAAAAAATTATTTACTTTAATCATGTTGTTTGTTGCAACGGGCATCATCAGTGCCTTTGCTCAGAACAAATCGAATGGTTCGTCTTCCGGCGGTTCTGACGGCAAGTCGACCTTGAGGGAGACTTATTATCTGCTTGGGCCGCAGAGCGACGGTGAGGCTGGAATTGATTTTTTTAATACAGCTCTTAAGCTTCAGCCTGTTCAAGGTTCAAGCAGTAAATATTATATTGATATTCCGGCACAGTATCCTTATGAGTTTGGTAATGATCTTAAGAACTGTTATCTTAATTTCGGCCAGATCTTAACTAATACAGATTATCAGAAAGCAGGACTTGCTGCTGGTACATCTACGGCAATTAAAGATAAAGATCATTTTACCGTTAAAGTTCCAAATAAATTAAAGCAATATAAAGAATCATCTTTTTATGATATACAACAAACGTCTGATTATTGGTGGCCAATACCAACAATTTCTGACTTAAATAATGCTGAAAGGTTTTACGTTTACAACTATAATCAAAAATTATTAGTAGTTAGATTATGGAATAATACTTATTCATATAAAGATTTTACTTTTTATGATGGAACTACAGATGAAGAATTTATAGATTTTGTGAATAAGGCAAACAAAGCTTATGAGACACAATCTACTACTACGGATGAGGTTAAGACCAAGCTGGTTAATGCTTTGTATGCAGATTTCTTCAATAAGTTCAAGACATATTTTGATCAGAAAGGTTTGAGTTTCTATCTTGCCAAAGGGTCAACAATCAGTAAAGTTCATAACGGAATAATGTCTGAGGCTGACGGCAAGAAAGAACTGCTTGTTCCGAAAGCAAAGACTAACGCAGGTGCAGAAGAGAAAAACTCCGGAAACTATTGGGTTTATGGAACAACTCATAAGTCTGGTGCTTTGACTGGTTATGATGATGCAAACAAACAGCGTTGGGAGGTTCGTTTTGCTAATGTATACAGACAGAGCGACATAAAGAAATCTCTTGAAGTTGTTCACAGTGACATTGATCCGAGTTGGGAAGATAATCCGTCAGGTGTAGACATTCTTCGTCTGAAACAGTCGGCACGTAACCAGCTGTTGCTTGACGGTTCATACCATTTTGTTATAGATGTAGCTACCGGTACATGGAGCGTTGACTATCAGGAGAAGCGTGTGGCATATATGTCATACTTCACCAACAAGTGGAGCAACTGGCAGATAGAGGGCACTTATACTCTTTACCAGGAAAAGAATGAGGACGGACTTTACACAAACAGGTTTACTACACCTTATTCATATATATACAAGAATGCTGATGCTGACGGTAATGAATATACTTATTCATTCCTTTCTAATACAAAGAACATTACAGGTAACGCCCAGTTTCTTGGCATGAAATGGAAGAAGGATGGGAATCCTGATCCTGCCAAATCTCTTGACAAATATCTTCCAGAGATGGCGATTGCTTCCAATCCGTATCTTAATGCCAGTGGTCCAAGCTCAGAGTTTGCTGATAATAATTCTATTTACGCCGGTTGCAGAAAGACCCATGGTAATGGTTGGACATCCGGTGAATCACCTTTCGGTGAGGGTGGATATTTTGATCTGACACTTTATCCTTACAGCATTGTTGATGACGGTGGTCTTGTTAAGGTAAAGGGTAACGGCAGAACAGGTTCTTTGAAGAGCGTCTATCTTGTTAACGGTGCAGAAAAGGTTGGATCAGGCAAGAATGAATATGGTGGTGCGCTTAGCACTGACCGTCCTGTAAAGCTCTCTTATAAGCCATCACTTCAAGCATATTCTGTTTTGATTTCATCTGACCAGTTTCATAACGGTAAGTTCTATTTCGTTGGCCGCGACAATGATGATGCAGATGTAACTACGTTCCGGGATGGTGATTATCTGTTTAGTAATGTAGGTAAAATAGATTTCCCAACAGTTGAGAAACCTAATACTCAGAAATATTTTCAGATTGATTGGTGGGATGCCGATATTACAAATTTTGTTCAGTTCTGGCAGAAGACCTTCGGCGGTGTTAATAATACGCCAATAAGAGCAACTTTGAACACCTTTAAAGATAATGATGACAATTATAAGGGCTGGTATCGTATCAATCTTTATATAACATCAGATAAAACTGCAAAGTATACTATAGAGAAGGTAAGCAATAAATATCGTGACGTTCGTGTTGTTGGTCCCGGCGTAAATGCTTCATGGGATAATGCGCTGAAGACAACTTCGCCAATGGTTGGCAAGCAGATGCAGCTTGTTGATGACGGCAACGGCTATCATTATGAGATAGTTCTTAAGCAGGGTGAGTTCAATAAAGATAATGGAAGATTCTTCTTTGAGGCTCTTGATAATGAGGGTAAGAAGCGTTTCATTGGTAAGTTTACTTCGGTCAAGGACGCAAATGATGTTGACAAATATAAATATGAGAAGTTCGGCTATGACAACGCGACCATAAGTGCTTATAAGAATGCTCAGAATGCTCCTTTCGGTTCGGATGGAAATGTTGTTACATACAAATACAATGACAAAGACTATGCTCTGTCGATGATAGCATCTACCGGCAGTGTCATTATTAAGTTCTGGCCACTGTATGGAGAATACTCTGCTTATACTATCAATGCACTTGAAAATAGTTTGTGGATAGTTGGTAAGAAAACTAGCCACAGTTGGTTTGGGCATTCTTGGCAGACAATAGAAGATGCGGCACTGGCAGAGGATAAAAAGATTAAGAAAGCTGATAATGGAGCATATTCCATAACTTTGAATGCAAATGAGGTTACACCTGGTAAAAAGTTCTATTTCTATCAGACTTTTGACAACAGTGAAAAAGATCTTGTTTATGGTGAGGGCTCTAAGTCTGTTGGAACTGACGGTAATAAAAACAGTTATATTGCTTATGGTTATGACGCTGAGTCAACATACGAGTACGAAGGCTCTATATGGTCCGAATGGTTCAAAGAATTCTTTGGTATAGATTACTTTGACTATGCTGTATTCCCGGTATTTGCTAATAAAGAGCATATAACACAGTATGTCATTACTTTCGTAAATGGAAATTTTGGAAACTTTGGCTGGATTGGTAATTACACCATTAAGCCTATATATGATGACGGACAGGTTGCAGATGAGGACAACAGAAGTAAGGTGTCTATAGACTTTACAGACAATGGTGTTACAGCTGACGGCCAGCCGAGGTATATCCGCACGTACAGCAACAGCGCTTATAGCTTCGACCTGAAAGATCCGAAGAATTTGACTGAAAACGGCAGTCAGAAGGTAAAGGCTTACGTAGCCAATAAGGTGGAGTTTGCTTCTGAGGCAAACATTGACGGCACTAAGAGTCTTAAGGTTTATCTGAAGGAAGTTGATGACATTCACGCTCGCAACGGCGTGGTGCTGATACCTACTGAAGATGCCATTAAGGAAGCTGTAGGCGGCAAGCTGACTGTTAACCTGAAGCCGGAAGGCACTACCAACGACCGCCTGTATCCGGAGGATGGCATTACGAACTATCTTGAGCCGTCTAACGAGGGCTGCCATGTTAACTTTGAGGATGTCAGCAACGGCATTGTAACATCACGTAACTACTTCCTCTCTACCTGGCATAAGACTGTTGACTATGTAGAGTTCGGCGGTGATGATTATGTTGGCTTCTTCCGTGCTATCTCAAGTGACCTTGGTGCCAACAAGGCATACCTCAGACTGACAACGGATGCAGACCTCTTCACGGAGAACGGTCGCCAGCTCGGCGGTTACAACCTTGTTAATGTAGAGGATGCTCAGCTTTCTAAGTTTGGCGTGATGCTTGTCTTTGATGACATTGATGATCCTTCTACTACCGGTATCAATGCTGTCGAGAACGCTTCTAATAAGAATGACGGTGCTTATTACACGCTCGCAGGTATTAAAGTTACTAACCCTGTCAAGGGCCAGGTTTACATCCACAACGGCAAGAAGGTGATGATCTTAAAATAAGACAACTAAGTTTTATTAATAAATAGCCGACGGCAAAGTGTTGCCGTCCATGCAAAGAGGCGGGGTCCCATATCCCCGCCTCTTTTGCGTATTCAGCATTTAAGAAAATGTTCCGTCGAATGATAGTTTTTATATAAACACTTGGTTCAGCGAAGTGAAAAATAGCTTCTACATGTTTTCAGCAAGAGATATGGCCACTTGCAGAGTGCGGCCCTTGTGGCTGTCCGCAGCCAAAAAAACATGTGGAAGTTATTTGTTTTATTTGGCTTATGCGTTATTGTTTTCTGAATTTAAGGCGGTATTTGTCTGAACGAAGAATGAGCTTGCTGCTGCTCATGGATTCTATTATATAATGTTGCGGCAGGGTGGTGACATAATAATGTGCGAGAGCTGTGGTGTCGCTGACGGGCACGTCGCCGCCGTCGTCGCCGGTGTCCTGATGCCAGTGGTCAATGTACGCCTCTGTGAACGACAGGCTGTCGCCGTTGTGGCGGAAGCGCATGTAATACGCCTCTGCTCCGCCGTCGAGGTCGTTAAGCCGGAAGAGATGATAGTTGACGGCCCAGAAGATGCGTTGCTGTGACATGTCGGCCGTGCCGCCAGTGGCGAGCGTGTCGGCCGACATGAGGTGCCAGTATCCGTCGAGGTTCCCGTTGTCGCTGCTTTCTATCGTGCATGCCGTCATCATTGCGGCAGCGGCCACGGCAAGCAGTTTTGCTGTTATGTGTTTCATGATTATTTCTTTTTTCTCAGTTTCAGAATGCCTTCTTTCGTCACGGCTATCTGGAAGCCGGCGTTATGTCCGTACATAAGTCTGCTGCCGAAGTCCATGGCGTAGGCAGCGCGTACCTTCCATCCGTGTGGAAAGGCGTAGGTGGCCTCTGCCATGACGTTTGCCGAGCGGCGCAGCTTCAGAAACGGGTCAGTATATCGTCCGAGGCCTTCCTGATAGGTGGCGAGCAGGCGGTAGGCGAGTTGTTCGCATGGCCGTCCGTCGATGCCGAGGTGTAAGGCCATGAAGCGGTTGTCCTTGACGCTGATGGTGCCGTCGTCGTTATATATCGGTGAGCGGAATAGCGGGTTGCCGATGACCTGTCCCCAGTGCTGATAGGCCTGGTAGAAGCTGTGGTTGTAATATTGGTCCATGCCGGCCTGGTGGTCGGGGATGTTCTGTGTATGGTCGTGGTTGATCGGTCCGCTTTGATATTTCGTATAGAGATATTCAAACACGATGTTGCGCAGCCACCGTCCGTTCTTCAGGTTTACCTCAGCACCGAGCATCATGTCTTTCAGCTTGTACATGAAGAAGCGGTGGTCTTTCTTAGTGTTCCATTCGCTGCCCGTTCCGTAGCCGTCGTAGTCGAGGAGGAACATCTGGCTGTGGTCTTCGAAGAAATGGTCGGCATATATATGTGCGGCCCATGACTCCCCGTCGTAGTTGAGGCGTGCCACCCACGAGCCGAGCTGGTTGCCCTCGATGTTTCCGTACATGCCGTCGGCAGCATCCTGTCCGCCCGGTATGAATGCATTGTAATAGTCTTTCAGCGACGCCCCGGCAGTTGTAGTGGTCACCGTCCCGTCGGCGTTCGGAGTGTGGTTTGTACCGCCGAACTGGCAGACCATTTCCAGTCCGAGCTCCATCGACCACGGCACGAATCTTTCCGGCGAGCCTATCATCAGGTATCCAGCCTTGCTGTGGAAGTGCGTGCCTGTTGTCCAGCTGTTCTTTTGCTTCGTGAAGTCCTTTTGCCAGCTGTCGTCGGTGTAGTGTCCGTATGCTATGTGTCCCTTTACGTGCAGCCACCGCTTGAAGCCCGGCACCGTCCAGTAGCGAGGCAGCGCGAGGCGTATCTGCGGTATCGGCCTGGCGTTGATGCCCATTGTCTGCGAGCCGCTGCTGAGCCGTTCGTTCTTCAGCTCCATCGGAAACTCCTTTGCGCCTATGGTGAGCACGCCGTGCAGCCACCGTCCTTCAATGTAAGCCTGCTGCAGCATTAGCGTTGACGCCATGTTGAAGCCCACGGCGGCATCGACGCCGTAGCCCACGCCCCAGCGGCGTGCGGAGTCGGCGTTCAGCGGACGTTCCACGGCAGCGCGCACGTAGCCGTATCTCTTGTCGAGCGATGACATGCCGTGCCTGTTGGCGTTCAGCCATAGCGGCGTGCGGTTGTCAGACGCCGTAGCCTCAATGCCTGCCTTGTATCCGACGTCTTTCAGCAGGTCGAGCTTCCCGGCCATGCCGTCCTGCTGCCATGCATATTGTGCTGTGGCCGGACATGCCGCGGCGAGAAAGAAGGTTAGCAAGGATGCCGTGAGGTCAGTGTGTTTCATTTTTTTCTGTTGTTTGTATTTTCATTGATGTGAAGATTGTAGTCTCTTTAAACAGCGTTACCGTCCGTGACAGGGGAAACGTGCGTAAATAACAGTTCTTAACAGTCTCTTTTTATTACAACGCAGCAATGAGCCGTTTTATTTTGCCGTTATTAGGGAAATTCCCCGCACTGTTAGGGAAAATCCAATATATGCCGTATTTTTAATTCATATCTTTGCAGTGTGAGAGAACGAAAGCACGGCAGCAACGTTATTTGCTATGACGGCATGGACGGCTCTCACGGAAGTTTAACATGACAAGTTATAAAGGGTTTTCATTATGAAAAGGATATTATTGGTTTTCATATCTGTTTTGATGCTCACCATTCCTGCAAAGGGCATGAGCTATGAGCAGGCTCGCGAGCAGGCCCTCTTCCTTACTGATAAGATGGCCTATGAGCTGAACCTCACCGATGCTCAGTATGAGGCGGCTTACGAGATAAACCTCGATTACCTTATGGGCGTGACGAGCTATGACGACGTGTTCGGCGTTTACTGGCGTCAGCGCAACTTCGACCTGCAGTGCGTGCTGCTCGACTGGCAGTGGCGCAGCTATCTCGACTGCCTTTACTTCTACCGCCCGCTCTACTGGGGCGACGGCTACTGGCACTTCCGCATATACGCCCGCTATCCTCACCGCGACTATTACTTTTTCGGCTGTCCGCGCTTCTACGCAGAATACCACGGCGGTCACAGCTGGCGCTATAACGGCGGTAGCAGCTGGTACAGCGGCCGTGAGCGCGACTATCGCGACTATCGTCGCGGCGACGGCATGCACAGCCGTTTTGACAACGGCGACTACGGTCGCGGGGTGTCCTTCGGCAATGCCCGCGGCACGCGTTCGGGAATACCGTCGTTCGGCACCCGTGACATGGCGCAGGACAACACCACAAACCGTGGCGGCACGCCGCGCCGCAGCACGCAGGGCTCGTTCGGCAGCCGCTCATACGGCGGCAACGTGCCGCAGAGCTCCACACGCGAGACCGTACGCCGCGGCAACGACGGCACGACATACGGCTTCGGCTCACGCGGCGGCGTGACACAGCAGCCGTCAGGCACCTTCTCGCCGCGCCGTTCAGCACCGTCAGGCGGTGGCTTCGGCTCACGCTCCGGCGGCGGCAGCCATGGCAACGGCGGCTTTGGCGGCGGCAACAGCGGCGGTGGAACAGGCGGAGGCCATTTCGGCCACAGATAACCGATGTGACACAAATCATGTATGCCTCGTGGATGTCTTATGATATATATAATGTCTCATGATGATGGAAAAACAACAGGGTGATTAAACGTAATATCACCGTTTCCACACAAAAACGAATCTTACAGAGTAAATTTATGGTTTACTGTCTTATGAAAAGCTGAACGCTACGGCAGACGTGCTGTCAGAACACCTTGCAAAATGTGATGTCAATGACGTCTGCCATATATGGACAAGATAAGAATGCTATAGAGTGGCATGACGGCCGGCTTCGCATCAAACAAATACTATTCCGCATACTTTAACTAATTTGTACCGGAAGCCGCGAACAATAAAATCCAATTGAAACGGAGTTATATAACAAATTCAAGTTTTCTTTAATCTGTGACGGCTGACGACCCGTGAGGGCTGTCAGCCGTAGCTTTTTTTTTTTTACGTTCCTTGAAGAGGAGACGTGAAAAATGAAAATCAAGAGCGTACCTCTACGAGGCACGCTCTTGCCACAGTACGTTCATACCCCAGACTGCGGTCGCTGCGCTTCCCTTGGTCTGGAGTTAAGCATTAGAGTGCCTCTCCGAGGCACTGAGCACAACAAACTGATTGTTTTAGCGGGCAAACCTTCATGGCAATTTCTTCAGCAAGGAATGTGTCCGCTTGCAGGACGCGGCCCTTGTGGCCGTCCGCAGTCTTGAAAAATCTTATTGCGGATAGAATAATTTACGGAAGTTATTTTAAAACATTATTTTGTTGTCATGCGTTCATGTTTAAATAAGCGGTGAAAAATTTGCTTGAATGACAAAAAAACAGTAATTTTGCGGCTGATTGTCATGCAGTCAGCCGTTTACGCTGAAATGAAGCTTAATACGCTGAACAAATCATTAAAATTATGTGTAAGATGACTGCTGCTGACGCAAGCTTGATTTTTTTAACATAACAAACATAACAGAAAAATGAAAAAAGGTATTCATCCAGAAGACTATCGCCCCGTCGTATTCAAGGATATGTCCAACGGCGATATGTTCCTTACACGTTCTACATGCAAGACAACAGATACAGTAGAATTTGAAGGAGAGACTTATCCGGTAGTGAAAGTCGAGATCTCAAGCTCTTCACACCCGTTCTATACAGGTAAGAGCAAGCTCGTTGATACAGCAGGCCGCGTAGACCGCTTCATGAACCGCTACGGTAAGATTAAGAAGTAATCATATATACCTTTTTGTAAGGATATAACTTCCATAGCTGAAAAGGCGCCAATGTGTAGTTGCATATGCACATTGGCGCCTTTCTTTATGCGTCAGCCTCTGCGAGGCTGGGAGAGTGATGTGTGGCTTAACGGGGTGTATGGGTTGTACGTTGCTTCATGGCTGTTTGGGGGTTTATGGGGCCGTGGGGGTTCGGCATATGCTTTATCTGAACATGCTGAAGTTCACACTGCCGTATTTCCTGTGCTCGAGAAAGCGCCCGTGGCTGGAGAAGTCATCTCTGTCTCCATGCTCAAGCACGAAGATGCCGTCTGCCGACAGCAGTCCGCCGTTGAGCACAAGGTCCGGAATCTGTGGTATGTTCTCAAGCGCATATGGCGGGTCAGCGAAGATAATGTCGAATTTCTCGCGGCAGTGTTTCAGGAATGCGAACACATCGCCGCGGATGAGTATGTCGGTGTCATCGCCGAGCTTTCCGAAGCACTGGCTTATGAAGCGTGCGTGGTCGCGGTCGGCCTCCACGCTCACCACGCGGCTGCATCCCCGCGAGACGAGCTCAAGTGATATGCTTCCCGTTCCGGCAAAGAGGTCGAGGGCCGTGCAGCCGTCAAAATCAGTATATCCGCGCAGCACGTTGAAGAGGTTTTCCTTGGCGAAGTCAGTGGTAGGGCGCGCTTTGAACGTACGCGGAATGTCAAACCGCCGTCCTTTGTATTTTCCTGTTATTATTCTCATTTGTTATGTTTTTTCCTTATGTGTTTGCCGGGCCGGCATCGTTATCTGATGGTATACCGTGCTATGAGGTCGAATGGAATATTCCGTATCTGTGTTATCGGGGCGCGGTTCAGCTCGGCCGCCGGGTTAAGGGCATACACCCTGAGCACGTAGCGGCGCAGCGCTGCGGTGAGCGCGTCGCGGTCGGGCACCTGTCCTATCAGCTGCAGGCAGTCGCGGCGTGCGTCATAGCCGAGCTGCTGCCACACGTAGAGCAGGAAATACACTGCATCCATATACTGCTCGGCCTTGAACGTGTTGCAGAACCTGAAGCGCGTGCGCTCAAAGCTGAAGATGTCGAGCTTGCGGTCGTGGAAATATCCGTACAGCGTCTTCGGGCCGTCCGGCTCCTCGCGCGAATGCAGGAACGACCACACGGGCTGGCACACAGTGGAATAGCTGATGTCGCTGAAATGGTCGTTGACGACGACGTTGAGGTCTTTGTTCACGGCATACACCACGACGACGTTGAGGTCGGGAATTACCGAGCGCATTATCATCTCACCGTCGTGGCCGGGAAAGGAGTGCCTGTATAGAATCTCCGGGTTCTCGTTGTGATAGTATTCCAGCGGTACGTACAGCACCGGCGTGTCGACCATTATCAGTGCCTTTGTGAACGGAATGCCCAGCAGCTCACTTTTCGTAAAGGCCTCACGCAGGTTTGCCGCCACTGACATGCCGCTCTTCACGGTGTACGGCTCATATCTGATGCCGTATTCACTGGCGGTGTCGGCAACGGAAAACGACATGGAATGTCGGCTCACGCGCAGCGTCACCCTGTTGCTTCTGAAACTGTAGTCGGTATCTTGCATCTTTTGTAGTTGGTCTTTATGTGTGGTTTGTCTTTATTCCTCCCATGAGCCTGCGTTGCCGTTGTCGCTGTCTATGGCGCCGAAAGAAACGCCGGGGAATGTGCCGCCTTCATCAGCCTGTTCTTTCAGACTGCTGACCTCCTCTTCCGGCATGTCGCCGAGGTAGTCGTCGTATGTGGCGCTGCATTGCATGACGGGACGCCGTGCGCCCGTCCGCGATGATGTGTATGATGTCTCTATGAGAAACCTCTTTCCGTTCCCGAAGGGTATGAAGCGCAGGCTGTCGGCAAGCAGTCCGCGCCTGACGAGCACGCGCAGATCGCGTGCGTAGTGGCCGGTCTGTTTGCAGTAAGCCTCCTCAGCCGTGCGAATCTTTGTCATGCATTCGATGACAGCTTTCTCGCGCCTGGCGCGCTCATTAGAAAAGCGCATCGGCTGGCTGATGCCTGCTGCCATCAATATGCACAGCAGAATGACGCAGGCCGTAAGAAGCAGGTTGGCAGTGCGTATTGACATACGCGGTTTTTTCTTGTTGTTATCCAATCTTTGAACATTTTTTTTTCTTGTTGCAAAAATAACAAAAAAGGCTGTAATAATGTTTTGTTTATTGGAATAAGTAAAATATATTTGCTTCCCTTCCCTTGCGGACGGGCGCAAGGCCCTCACCCTGCATGTGTACAATTTCTTGCTGAAAAATGGCAAGGTTGTCTTTGAAGGCTGTCTGCCCATATTTCGCAGAATGTTTTCGTATGTCTGTTTATGCAGGTTATATTGTTGCTTTATTATTCTTTTATATGTCAATATGAAAGTAAATCAATATGTAATACTTACATATAATTATAATAAACAGCCTTTACGTTTGCATATTAATACTTGTTTTGAATAAAATAATCATTTTGTTATATTGTATTGCTGATCTGCTTGCAAAAAGTTAATTTTGCAAAAAAATTATTGCTTAAGTGTAAGCAATATAGTTGTAAAACAAACATAGACAACCAAAATAAGAGAGATATGAAATTAAAGGTAAAGAAGAAATGGATTATTCTCATGTCCGTGATGGTGATAATAGCCTTTTGCGGACTGTTTGCAAGTGAGCCGTCGTTTGTCTGCGACTTTTCAAAGATAAACGCAGCCGATGTGGCATGGCTGATAACAGCCACCATCTTTGTACTTATGATGACGCCGGGTCTGTCGTTCTTCTACGGCGGCATGGTAGGCGCGCGCAACGTCATATCAACCATGCTCCAGAGCTTCATTGCAATGGGCATCATCACCGTGCTGTGGGTGGCCTTCGGCTTCAGCCTGTGCTTCGGCGATGACATTGGCGGCATCATCGGCAATCCCACATCCTTCCTGATGTTTCAGAATGTAGGTGCCGACACATACATAACGCCGACCGGCAAGATGCTCGGCGGCGCCACCATCCCTCTGGCCCTGTATGCGCTTTTCCAGATGAAGTTTGCCATCATAACTCCGTCGCTGATAACGGGCTCGTTTGCTGAGCGCGTGCGCTTCTCGGCCTATCTGTTCTTTATGATCTTTTTCTTTGTTTTCATATACTGTCCGCTGGCCCACATGACGTGGCATCCCGACGGTCTGTTTCTGAAGTGGGGCGTTGTCGACTTTGCCGGCGGTATTGTCGTACATGCCTCGTCGGGCATTGCTGCCCTTGCCGGCGCAATATTCCTTGGTCGCCGCCGCACGTCAACAAAGAACGAGGAGCCTGCCAACATTCCGTTCGTGCTTCTTGGCGCAGCCATGCTCTGGCTGGGATGGTTCGGCTTCAATGCCGGCAGCTCGCTGCATGCCGACGGCCAGGCCGTGAAGGCCTTCCTGAACACCACGACGGCCTCGGCCACGGCTATGATGACATGGATATTCTTCGATTGCCTGCGCGGCCGCAAGCCGTCGGCAATGGGTGCTGCCGTCGGCTGTGTCGTTGGTCTTGTAGCTTGTACGCCTTCTGCCGGATATGTCACTGTCGGCCAGACCATCTTCATAGCCTTCATCATTGCCATCATCTGTAACATTGCTGTCTACTGGCGCTCGCACAGCAGCATCGACGATGCCCTCGACGTGTTCCCTACACATGGAACGGGCGGTATTGTCGGCACGATAATGACCGGCATATTCATCAAGGAAGGCCTTATCGCAGGCACGTGGGACGGCTTCATCATCTTCCTGCTTCACCTGCTGGCCATAGTCATCGTGTTCGTTTATACCTTTGGCATGAGCTATTTCGGCTATTGGCTCATAGACAAGTTCGTGCCGATGCGCGTCAGCATAGAGAGCGAGAAGGTGGGCCTTGACCTCAGCCAGCACGACGAGCACTACGGCCTTGCTCACTTCGGCGAGCGTGAGCTGGCCGAGTATGAGGAGCACATAAAAAACAAGGAAAACAAAAAGTAAAGTAATAAAAAGACAATAACATAGTCGTTTCTTTTAGTTATAAGAGAGGTTTAATCTTTTTTCCGGGCCCTGCATGTATGTTCGTGCAGGGCCCGTTTGCCTTGCTCCGTGTCGTGGGAAAAGCTTGACAACGGTAGTTCACAAAGGCTGCGTATAACACAAAAAAGCATGTTTTTCTTTGCATTTTCCTTTATTCATGTTATCTTTGCAATAAGAAAAAACTAAAAACAAAGGAATAATTCAAACATCATTTAACATAATAAGATGAGAACAGTTTATGAATTCTCTGTCAAGGACAGAAAAGGACATGACGTATCGCTCAAGGAGTATTCCAATGAGGTACTGCTGATTGTAAACACTGCAACAAAGTGTGGGTTCACTCCTCAGTATGAGGAATTGGAGAAGCTGTATGAGAAATATCACGCTCAGGGCTTTGAGATTCTCGACTTCCCCTGCAATCAGTTTGGCCAGCAGGCACCGGGCACTGATGAGAGCATACATAATTTCTGCAAGCTGACCTATGGCACGGAGTTTCCGCAGTTCAAGAAGATCAAGGTCAACGGCGACGATGCCGATCCGCTGTATAAGTTCTTGAAAGAATGCAAGGGCTTTGCCGGCTGGGACGAGAGCCACGAGCTCTATCCGGTTCTTGACAAGATGCTCAGTGAGCAGGATCCTGATTACAAGAGCAAGCCAGACATTAAATGGAATTTCACCAAGTTCCTTATAAACAAGAAGGGGCAGGTCATAGCCCGCTTCGAGCCAACAACAAAGATTTCAGTAATAGCTGAGCAGATAGAGGCCGAGCTTGCCAAGTAAAGCTCATTTCTATTCTATATAAATATTTACGCCACATG
>OMUH01000080.1 GCA_900314195.1 uncultured Prevotella sp. | reverse complement strand
TTTTCTTGTGCCCTGTTTTCCAATGCCTTGGCCATAATCTCAAAGTTGTTCCGCATTTCCGAGTCGGCGACAATTACCCGCCCTATCTCGCCTACGGAGAATCCAAGTACGTCACATAGAGCTACAAGCAACCTCTCCATGCACTTGAGTACACGTTGCCATAGCGTAAGCGCCATGTCAGAGCGGTATTCGCGGTCTATGAAATGAGTAAGAACGGTATTCGCGATTACCTCTCACAATTAGCAAAAGCTTAATGGAACAAGGGGAACACGCTACCTGACAAACTGAATGTAAACAAAATAAATAACGGCAAGAGACTACGTTTTGAGCCTCTTGCCGCTATTTTGATATTACTTATTTATGTCAAATTTTCTCTTATTGATTCGGCACCTCATTGACCTTACTGCATTCTGGCTGACGCCCAATGCCTTTGACATGCTCTCGTCATCAGCAAGTTCGTTAGCAAGTATCAGAAACAGTACATTTCGTTCAGTAAGTTCATAATATTCAGACAGCATGATTTCAAAATCATGCTGTCTGAATTTATAGTATTCAATTACATTTCTAACATCCGAATTGCTCCATTCAACAATGCAACAGCCGTCTAAAAGCTGTTGAAACAAGATTTTGCCTTTCGACATTTCATGCATCTTAATAGTCAAATCCAGTTGCTTCGATTCCTTCCAAAAATCCAAGTTTTTACTGTTTCCAACAATATCGTTTTTCATCTGCATTTGACTCTATGATTGTGCTCCACCAAGAATTATCCGGGCCTCATGACGTATCATCATCACATCCTGTGAATATACCTTTACAGGCTTTCGCAGAATTTTACCAGCAATTTTCTTCGCCGCTGCATTGTCGTGAACTTTAAGGAAAATCTTCATTTGATAATATAGAGGATAGAATCTATTTGGGCACATGTAAAGGGCTTCGCCAAATTTCTCAACAGCGCTTTTGTTCTTACCAAGCTTCATCAGCGACATACCCTCATACAGCACGACGTCATAATCAGCCCAATGGCTGCTGCTTTGCTTCAGATAAGAAAGAGCCTCCTCATACTGTCCTGACTCATAACACATCAATGCTCTGACAGACAAGAAACGCGGACTATCTGCAAAATAAGAATCAAGACTCTTAACTTGACTGTCATTCAAAGCGGCACGGTCGGAATCATACACTTTCAACAATTGCTCATAATAGCCGCGCCTGACCACAAGGCCAAGCAACGCTATAAGTAATATCGTTACAGGCAGCACAATCAGTTTCTTATTCATTAAGCGTGACAAGCACGCTATAGCCTTATTTACATACACGCTATCTGAATGAACACAAAGAGCCAATATGCAAGCAACCAACATCAGCCATGTAAACGGATATGAGAACGGATATGACAGAGCTGCAAAGACAGCAATGGAAATCAGCGTCGACAAATAGACCATACGTTTGTCTGACCAGCTGTGCCTGTACAGATATATAACCAAAGCAAACAGAAGAATAACTGCAATCAAACCAACTATACCAAAGTCAACAAAACAGAGCAGATAATCATTAAGCGGCGTTCTTACATTGTCGGCAAGCATGCTAAAACTGCTGTCAGGGTTATTTCTGAAAAAATCAGCCTGATAATTCATATATTCTCTTCTGAAGCCACCAATGCCAAGGCCGAAAGGATAACCTGTCAGCATCGTTATAGTGTTAAGCAATATGAAGAAGCGGCCCCTTGTCGAGTCAGGAGAGAAATACAGCATTGCTATAAAGCACAGTGATGCAAGAGTTATAATAACAACATATCGCACCCTGTCACCCTTCTCCCAGTTTTTTCTACAATGAAGATAATAGATTGCTATAATGACTAAGAAACACAATATGCCTGTCTTGGAACGCAACAAGCAAAGTACCGCTCCCGTCAAGGGTAAAAGTATCTTTTTTACTGTATAACTTTCTGGCTTGGAGAACAATAAAAACGGTAATGCTATGCAAAAGCAGGAGGCAACACCAGCGGTGTTATCAAAAGTTACGAACGGAGATTCGCAAAAGTGATAACCGTTTATAAAGAAAGCGCCAACGCAAAGCACCAAGAGTAAAGCTATTATTACTGTCAAAGCATTGTTTATTGTGTTTTGTAATAACGCCATATTCTTTCGCTTAAACCGGCAAAATGGGAAGGATATAAGGAACAGTATGCTGAAAACTATAGAAAACAACCATTTGGGCAAGATGTACTCATCAGTAAACAAGCCAAACATGAACACACTTCCAAATAGAAGCAGAAACAGCAACGTATTTAATAAGATTGTCATAAGCCGTATGTTAATTTTTATGCGCATCTTTGAAAACTGGAAGACTTACAAGAAGCGTCATCTTTTCATACAGTTTCAATTGCTTGTTATTGGCAATACAATCTATAGTTATATTATCAATGCTGTCATGCCCCATCAAAACATTACACAAACGATAATATTCCTTAGACTGGTTGGCTTTCACAAAATTAAGAAAGCCTGAAGGGGTCTTCATGTCAACGGCATGTTTCTCTGCGTTCTTTTTCAGGCTGTTTCTTTCCTCTGCTGTCAAATCGGCATAAATGTCATGCGTCGACATGAATTCATTTACATTCATAGCCATACGCTTTACATTATCCATACGCGCAACAGAGTCTTTACATGCCATAAAATCATCAAACAGTTTTTGTTGAGTGTTTCCGAAGCTCACAAAATCGCTCGTTATAACATTAACATCAGCTGTTTTTACAGCAAGTTCGTCAACATGCGATGTAGAAGAACATGAAAAGTTCGCAGCAACAATGATCAGCAAGCATACTGCAATGACTGACATTCTAATTACTTTTTTTATCATAAGCAAATATTTAAGTGGATAAAAAAATAAAACTTATTTTATAAATAATTTATAACCTGTCATTCTCAATAACTGTGGCTTATGCTTATAGAAACAAACCATAGCCGCTTTCAGAAGTTCCTCATTCTCTGTTTTCTTAAAATGATTTTCCACATTAGTTTTTAAGAAAACAAAACGCTTAGAAAACACTTGACTATTACCTTTCATAGGCAATAGTACAAATAACACTAATAAAATTAGCGTGCATCTTTTATAAATATTTTTTATGGGGGGGGGTAAGTAGCATGATCTATAGTTACGATATGATTAGATATTCTTTATTACTTAACAAAATTAAATGATGTTGCAAATTTAGTTATAATTATTAAAAACAGAGACATTTTTTGCTAAAAATTTCACAAGCGTGTTGCATGACAAAATCAAGTTATCTGGTTAAAATACAAGCATTTAAGAATTTGCTGTAAAAATTAATTACTTAAAATGCAACAACACAAAGAGAGAAAATTATTTATAGTATAAAATCAATTGGAGATTTTACATGAACTGTATGAATGATGAATCTTCTGACAGACTAAAAGGCTTACCCGATATCTGCTTATTCCGAAATTTTATTACAGTTCGATTTTCAAAAATTGCTGGAAATCGAACTGATGAACGGTTGGTCATGTGGGACGGCATTCTCGCGTGATTTATTTTCGCTTGATAATCAGCGCATTGTGATTTTATTACAAAAATAACGCCCTTAAAACTGGTTATTTTGTAATAAAAACAGAAAAATAAACGCGTTGTTTACGGGTCGTAAAGCAATGCTTTGGGAATTTATCTCACTGCAATAGAAATTTATCTCATTGCTTTGCGAAGGCCAAACAACAGAATTGCGCTTATTTTATGTTTTTATGCATGTTTTATGCAATACCGATGATTTCCTGTCTAATCGTATGAAATTTTTCTGAGGCTGTTTTTTAGTTAATATTCTTTAATTTCTTCGGAATTGTTTTTACATATTCTTCTTCTGGCTCATGCCGGAAGTATGCTGAGGAACGGGAGGGTCCCTCTCCGAGGAACGTATGGAAATAAAAACCATTAAAGCTATGTAGAAATATTTACTTATTTGAATTATTCTTCTTATCTTTGCGATATGAAGAGTGCTAAGGTGTTAAAGATATTGCATGTGTCGCGTCAAACGCTCGTGCAGTACGTGAAGAAAAAAGATATAAGAGTCGTAACGTTGCCAAACGGCACGTATGACTACAACGATGATGACGTATATCGCAAGGCCGGACTTGCTGCCGAAAGAATGAACGTGGTCTATTCGCGTGTATCTACGGCAAAACAAAAAACCGACCTTGATAATCAAGAAAAGACTTTGATTGACTATTGTAACAAGAATGGCGTT
>OMUH01000090.1 GCA_900314195.1 uncultured Prevotella sp. | reverse complement strand
GAAGCTGAGCAATAATCATGCCATGTCAGTCAAAATTTAAATGAAAGAACCGTATCTTGCTGAAAAAAAATGAGGAAGTTATTTTTTCAGCATTACTTATTCGTTACATATTTTTTCTGTCAAATAAAAAATAAGCTCAAAAAAATATAAGCATTAATAGCAATTATTTGTAACTTTGTTACGATATATTCATTCCTTGCCGGTAAATTTACAAAAACAAAAGCAACAAAAACATTATACCTATATACCTATGAGTACAGTTATCTATCCTTCACCGATATTCGGACCGGTTCACAGCCGCAGGCTCGGACTTTCGTTAGGCATCAACCTTATGCCCGATGATGGGAAAATGTGCACCTTTGATTGCATTTATTGTGAATGTGGTTACAACAAAGACTTTCGTCCAAGAAAGAAACGTCCGACACGCGACGAAGTACGCATTGCACTTGAGAAAACACTAAAAGAAATGCACGCGCGCGGCGAACACCCCGATGTGCTTACATTTGCCGGCAACGGAGAGCCCACCGCGCATCCTGATTTTCCCGGGATAATTGACGACACCATAGCCCTGCGCGACAAGTTGTGTCCGAGCGCAAAGATCAGCGTGCTGAGCAACTCTACTTTTGCATGGCAGCCATACGTTCATATTGCACTTATGAAAGTCGACAACAATATATTAAAGCTCGACACCGTTGACCCCGATTACATAAAAATGGTTGACCGCCCTGTAAGCCCGCGCTATAACGTGAAGCAAATAATTGAACAGCTTCATTCATTCAACGGACACTGCATCATCCAGACCATGTTTATGAAAGGAAAGACCGACGACGGGCGCGACGTCGACAACACTGGCGAGAAATACGTAACCCCGTGGCTTCAGGCCCTTGATTACATAAAACCGCACGAGGTCATGGTCTACACCATTGACCGTGAGACACCTGACAGCCACTTGCTCAAGGCATCGCATGAAGAGCTCGATGCCATCCGCGACAAAGTGATGGCACACAACATCATGTGCACAGCATCATATTAAAACATATAACAAACATCTATTGCACAGACCTCTGATCAGGATACTGCTCATAGACTTTCAGACCATATCCTGACGCAGATGCATAGATATATTCCATTATGACGGCAAGATGATTTTCATATTGCCGCCATTCTTTTTGTCTGAGAAAGAAATAAAACTCTACCGGAATGCCCGAATCAGTAGCCTCTAACTGCCGCACCATGCAGAGCATGTCAGGATTCACGTCGGCCCGGTGACGGAGCCACTGCTCTATGTCACGCCGGAAAAGTCCCATATTCGTCATTCTTATTGGCGGTATGCCGTCGCCCGGCTCCTCTTCCGCCCGGCCGACAAAGCGAATGGAGTGCACGTCAAAAAAAACCTTTCGCTGCACACGGCGGCCGTTGCTCCGCTGCATGCCTATCCAGTTCTGGAAGCTGCCGCTGACAAGAGTTACCGGCGATATTGTGAAAATGGTATTGTCGAAATTGCGCACCTTTACCGTGGTGAGACTTATGTCTGTCACCACTCCGTTTATCTGTGTTCCCGGCACCGTTATCCAGTCGCCTTTGTGAAGCATGTTGTTGTTAGTGAGCCGCACGCCGGCCACCAGACCCACTATGGTATCCTTAAAGACAAGCATCATTACCGCCGACGTTGCACCAAGACCGGCAAACAGCTTCAGCGGCGACTGCCCTATTGCAAGAGCTATGACAACTATTATTGCCGCAAAGACAAGGGCCAACTTGATAACTCCGCACAAGGAGCGCAGGTATTGCTGTGCTGACGAGCGCCGCTGCCCGGTGTCGACAAGCTCCCTGAATGAGGCGGTAAGGGCAAGGAGCGTGCGTGTAACCATAACGGCAATGTAAATAGCCGTCAGACGCGCCAGCACTTCTCTGACAAGCGGAAACTGATAGAACACCAGCGGCAGGAATTTCCACACCACCAAAGCAGGCACTATGCAGCAGGCTGATTTCAGCACAGTGTCATTAAACAGCACGTCATCCCATTCCATACTCGTTTTCCTGACCAGCTTCAGCAACAACGGCATGAGCAGATGACGGCAGACTGCATAGAAAAGCCATGCCAGCAATACGGTCAGAACAATGAGCAGCACATGACGGAGCACAGGAACAGCATGGCCGTGCACGCCGGCAGCAATAAGCGCCTGCTCTACGAAATCACGGATAAGATCAAGGGTCTTGTTCATTCTTCTGTAAAAATAATAACGTTTACTGCTTATGGGTCACACATTGCCTGGCAAACCTTGTCTTGAAAATTACGCGCATTGCGGCCGTGCATGATGCCCTGGTTGATAATTGCGAAACACAGATTGTGGCCGTTAGCCGCACGGCAGTATCCCGCAAGAGAAATACATCCCGTCAGTGTGCCTGTCTTTGCATGGACGTTGTTTTGCGCAAAAGTGCCGCGCATCCGCTTTGACAGCGTTCCGTCAACGCCGGCAACAGGAAGCGCAGGGTAAAGATGCATATAAATATTGTCATTCTTTGACGCATAACGCAAAAGGTTTACAAGCAACTCTGCGCTTACATAGTTATATAGCGACAGGCCGGAGCCGTCGGCAAAACTATATCCGGCCGGATCGAAGCCTATCTTTCCTACAAGACGTTTCTCGGCATTGGCGGCATCACGTGCTGAGGCATGGCGTCCGGCTGCAGAATGAGCTATCTGATAATACATCGATTCTGCGTAAAGATTGTCGCTCTCCTTCATCATGCGGCCAAGCACCTGGTCAATGGCATGCGAGCGCGTTGTAATAAGATATGAGCCGGAAGGACACTCACCCGTTTTCCACACCGTGTCTGACAATGCTATCCCCTCGTCACGCAGACGCTCGATGAAACGCGGCATGAAATTGTCACGCCGCGAAATGAGCAGCGGCGTGAGCACATAGTTGTCGTCATCCCAGCACCATCCGCGGCCGAGCTCCTTGGAGTCTTTCATGCTCTTGTCGGCATAAAGAGTTCCTGCTATGGAATCTACGCCCATGCCCTTTAAGCTGGCTACGATGGCAAGCATGTCGTCACTGTTGAAACGGGGATCCATGCCACCTACACAGTAAACATTTCCGTAAAGCACGCTGTCACGCACCTCGCCGGTATAGCGGAGCTGTGTCTTGAACTGATAGCTGCCGCCAAGACGGTCAATGGCCGTGATGGCCGTAACAAGCTTCATGCAGCTTGCAGGGCGAAGCAGCTGACGGTCGCGATAGCGGAATATGCAGGAGTCAGCGTCAAGATCCCATATCATCATGCCCACCTGAGAGGTCTGGAACATATCAGCGTCGAGCAGCACCTTTATTTTGGCGCGCATCTTCTCAGGCCATGGCAGCCGGCTTATGGAATCACCCTGAAGAGTGTCGGCAGCAAGATTGTCGGCAACTGCCACAGTGTCATTGTCTGCCTCATCACTTTCTTTCTGCGCGAAAGCCGGCCCGACAGCTACAAAGAACAGCAACAGCAGAAAAAAATATCTGAACGTTCTCATTTATTTCCGCCCTTCTTCAAGCTCCTTCAAGAACATTTCCTGATTTTCCGGCTGCATGCCTGCGGCCTTGCCGTTGTCATATTCTATCAGCACCATACGGCTCATGCCCAGCTCCGTACGCCGTTCACTCACTGACGTTATGCTGTCAAGCGGTATTTCGGTCTGACGGGCAAAACGGCCACGGTAGACAGTGAGCACCTGCCTGCCGTCGTTGCCGGCATGAATAGTGTATGTGGTGTGGAGCACGCGTTCAAGCATGACAACCACAACAAGAATAAGCAATAAGCCGATAACCGGCTTCAGCTCCCAAAAGAAATAACCAGACAACAGCGTCACCACCGTAATGAAGCACTTGGAGGTGAGCGTAAAACGCCTGTGGAAAGTCCTGTCCATATTTTTTATTTATGTTTTTATTATCTTGCGCAGCCCGCATAAACAGCCATAAGAAATTGCGGATACGGGCATTTGCAAAATTACAAAAAAAATAGCTTTTCTGTTGGTTTCTGACAATAAATTAGTATTTTTGCATACATATAGATTAACACTTACAACTCAATGACTTACAAATACGACTTTCTCATCATCGGAGCCGGCATAGCAGGCATGAGCTATGCCCTTAAGGTGGCACGCGCCAACAAGGGCAAGATCTGCATGATATGCAAGACTACCCTCGATGAGGCCAACACATCGTTTGCACAGGGCGGAGTGGCCTCCGTCACAAACCTTGAGGTAGACAATTTCGACAAACACATTCAAGACACTATGATAGCCGGCGACTATATCAGTGATTACAACGCTGTAAAGCAAGTGGTCACACGTGCGCCGGAACAAATAAAAGAGCTCGTTGCATGGGGGACAAACTTCGACAAGATGCAGGACGGCAGGTATGACCTGCACCGTGAGGGCGGACACTCTGAATTCCGCATACTGCATCACGCCGATGACACCGGAGCTGAAATACAGCGCGCGCTGATGGCCGCTGTAAGGGCTAATCCGAATATCGAGATAAAAGAGAACCACTTTGCAGTAGAGATAATCACACAGCACCATCTCGGCGCACGCGTAACACGCCGCACGCCATACATCAACTGCTACGGGGCCTACGTGCTGAACCCCAACGGAAAGGTTGACACATATCTCAGCAAGGTGACCGTGATGTGTACGGGCGGCTGCGGTGCCGTTTATCAGACAACCACAAACCCGGTCATTGCCACCGGCGACGGCGAGGCAATGGTCTACCGTGCCAAGGGCACTGTCAAGGACATGGAGTTCGTACAGTTCCACCCCACGTCACTGTACCACCCGGGCGAGACCCATCCGGCATTTCTCATCACTGAGGCCATGCGAGGCTACGGTGGCGTGCTGAAGCTTGCTGACGGCTCTACGTTCATGGAGAAATATGACAAGAGGCTGAGCCTTGCGCCGCGCGACATCGTGGCACGTGCCATTGACAAGGAAATGAAAATACACGGCATCGACCACGTC
Organism: uncultured Prevotella sp.; assembly: GCA_900314195.1. Taxonomy (GTDB): domain Bacteria; phylum Bacteroidota; class Bacteroidia; order Bacteroidales; family Bacteroidaceae; genus Prevotella. The sequence goes on along the minus strand of OMUH01000090.1, from coordinate 17,778 downwards.
TACCTTGATGTGACACACAAAGACCCGGATGAGACAAAAATGCATTTCCCGAACATCTACGCCAAATGTCTGTCAATAGGCATCGACATTACCAAAGAGATGATACCGGTGCGTCCTGCTGCCCATTACATGTGCGGCGGCATAAAAGTAGACCTCAACGGCTGCTCAAGCATTGACAGGCTTTATGCTTTGGGAGAATGCTCATGCACAGGCCTGCACGGCGGAAACCGCCTCGCAAGCAACTCGCTCATTGAGGCTGTGGTTTATGCCGATGCCGCCGCGAAGCACAGCATTGAACATGTTGACGATTACGACTTCAACGACAAGGTGCCTGAATGGAATGACGACGGAACCATGACCAACGAGGAACACATTCTGATAACGCAGAGCGTGAAAGAGGTTGGAGAAATAATGTCAAACTATGTCGGCATCGTGCGCAGTGACCTCAGGCTCAAACGCGCGTGGGACCGTCTTGACCTGCTCTACGAAGAGACTGAAGCTCTGTTCAAGCGCGTAAAGATAAGCCGCGACCTGTGCGAGCTGCGCAACATGATAAACGTCGGCTATCTGATAACACGCATGGCAATAGAGCGCAAGGAAAGCCGCGGACTGCACTACACCATTGACTATCCGGTTCATGCATACGACAAGAAGAAAGACTGAGCAATGTTATAAAGCTGCGTTTTAAGCCGCGCACGCTCACTATTGCAAAACGCCTGGTACTGATTTTTATCAGTACCAGGCGTTTTACTTTTCCTCTGAAGGCATGATATAAAAAATTATCACCATGGTGATAATTTTTTATTACCATGGTGATAAATCTTTATAACGTACGTGATAAAACCGCCTTATCGTGTCAGGCTGAATCGCAGGCGCAGGCCGAAATCATCGACCGTCGTAGGATAGCTGCTCGACGAAAGCAGCGGCGTGTTGGTCTGCCGGTCATAATAGAAACTGAGGGTCATCAGCTTGCTGAGCGTATAATCAGCCATGAAGCTGAGCTTGAAGGCTGTGTTTCCGCTGCTTGCCGAGCTCGAAACGGTTTGTATGTCGCGCAGGATGGCAGCCTGACGGCGGTAGCTGAGGTCAAGGCGCACGTTAAGGTCGTGATTGGCCCTGCTCTGTGACTGGTTGTTCCTGCTGTTCTGGTTCTTGCTGCGGCTGCCCTTTACCCTGTGGTTCCTGGAGAACAAATCAAATATGTTGAAGTTGTTAAGTCTGTAGCCAAGCCCCACTGTCCAGTCACGCGTTGAGGCCTCATTAATCTGTATGCTCGTCGTGCTGAGCGTGAGCTGCCGCGACGTGGCATATTCAACCTTTGCCGTGATGTTGTTGTCAAACGTCATATCAACGCCAAGCAGCGGCGAGAACGACTCTTGCAGCGTTACACTCGGAATGTTGAACTGACTGCTCGGCACAGGATAGCCTGTCGCCGTTGAGGTGACAAAGCCAAGTCCGTTATCGTTTTCCATGAACGTTGAATAACTGCTGTATGAGCCGATGGCAAAGATGCTGCGATAGCTGTGGTTTATGTTAAAGCTGCGGAACACGTCGCGGAACCACGGCAGCCTGCTCAGTCCGCTGTACCTCACCGTCCAGTTTGGCAGCATGCGAGTCAGCATTGGGAAGATGTCGAGACCGTGACCGGAGCTTGTGTATGTGCTCAGGAAGGCCGGAATCATTACCTCGGCACTGTATTTGTCTACGCCTCCGTAGCTGGAGCTGTATTTACCGCCGGCAAGCGATGAGCGCGACGGATACGACTGGCCGCTGTAACGGGCCTCCATACGGTTACGGAAGCCGTCAAGCGATGAGCAGAACTTCTCGAAGCTGCTGCTGCGGAAACCATTGTTGGCATTGCCAAGGCTTTCAAAAGCCGTCTTAAGCGAAATCGTCGACATCTGGAATGATCCGCTGTAGGTTGTCGGCATACCCTCATACATATACTGCACCGAACGCGCCTTATTCACCACACGTGTGCCGGTGAGGTCTATCTTAAGGTCCTTGACAGGCTCGACGGTCATCTTTACCTGGAGATTTTCTGAAGATGTCGATGAGGCCGGCGTTGCTATAGAGTCAGCCATCATCAGCCAGCCCTTGTCGGCAGCATGCTGAACATAGCCGTCGCCGGTCATGCCGAATGCAAAGCCAAGGCCCGGCGACAGTGCTGACATGCTGTGCGTCTGGCCGAAGGCGTTGCCAACGGTAGGCATGAAGCCGGGCAGAGTCATTGAATACTGGTTGCGGTAGCTTATGTTTACGCTGCGCACCATCATCAGCACGCGTGTGGCTGCCTGTGCCACCTTATACCATGTCATTGTTTCCAGTGACGGTTTCTGCAGCACGCTGACCTTCAGCTGCAAGGCACTGTCAACCTTATTGGTTATAACAATGCGGTTCTTGTCTTTCTTGCGGAATTTCAGATTGTAGCGGCGGCCGTCGGGCGTCTTGGCAGATACTATTATGCGGCGCGTGTTGCGGCCGTGCGTAAGGATAACTGTCGTATCCGGCTTCAGCGTCACTTCCTTCTCGAAGCCTTTCTTCTTTGGCAAGGCTGCTTTCTGTGCCTCTTTCTCCCTGTCAGCACGTAGTTTGCGCACAGCCTCATCGGGATCTGTGCCGTTCTTTTTCGCCTCTTCGCGGGCCTTGTCTTCGGCTGTTTTCTTCTCTTCTTTCTTTTTCTTTTCTGCCTCTTTTTTCTTGTCGCGCTCTTTCTTCTGCTGGGTTATCTGATAGCGGCTCACCGTCTTGTTGAACTTCTGGTTAACCTCCTTGAGGAACGGAACATGATTGTAAAGCCTCTCCATGTTGAACGCACCTGTAACAGTCAGATTGCGATTGTTGGAGATAGTGTTTCCAAGCGATGTTCCGTCGTCGAGCTCTGTGCCGCGCGTCCAGTCGTATGTAGCGTCATAGCTGGCATTGGCCGTCAGCCAGTCGAAAGCCGGCAGCAAGTTGAGCGGCACCTTATATGACGCAGAGAACTGCTGGTTGTAGGTGAGCGGTGTCCCCATGTGGCGTATGCTTCTGAGAACAGAGTCCTTCCATGCATGATAGCGGTCAGGAAACAGTTCTTTGTTGACCGGCGTGTATGGCTCTTCAATCTGAGCATTGGTGGCACTTTGAAAACTCATGTGCAGATTGCGCGTCAGGTCCCACCGCATGCTGAACGCCCTGTTCCAGAGGAACTGCTCGTTAAACGTCAGCGGCAGTCCGCTGTTCTCCGTGCTTTCCATGTCACGTTCCTGAAGCTCGTGATAGTCGCGTGTCATCTCGGTGTTGAAGCTAATGTTCTGCGGCAACCAGTTCAGTCCGAAACGACGCAAGATGTCATACCACTTGCTGCGGCTCTTGATGCCGCGGAACGGCTCCCATGTCTTGTAAACCGGCGACCAGCTGTAGTCAAAGGCACCGCGCCAGTTGTCCTCGCGCTCATAGACTGTGGTCTCGCCGGAAGAATAATGGTGAGCGTGCGAATAAGACAGCGAGAAGTTGGCCGGATCATAAGGCATAGGATGACGCTTGGTGGCTATGCCGACACGCATTCCTGATATTGAGAAGTTGGTGTCGGTGGTCTTGGTTATCGCAATGCTTTTTATGCTGTCGCGTTCATTGCCCTGCAAGCCATCAAGGGATTCGTCAAGCTCCATGTCAGTGTCGAGCGGATTGAAACGCGGCGTTGACTGCTGCCGGCTCACACTGTAATAAAGAGGTATGGACACCTTTGCCTTGTCAGGGAAGAATTTTCCGAGCTCAAGGCTTGTCGTGACATGATATTCTCCTTCGGAATTTGTCTGCCGCTCCATGACGCTCTGCTCAAGTCCGCCGAAGCCATCACTGACATATTTTCCGTTTGCCGACACCGTGCCGAGATCTGACAGCTGAACATCAAGAGAGGCATTGGCAGCCCAGCCGCCCTTGTTGCTGTATTCAAGAAGACGAAGCTCGTTGACCCACACCTCGCCGCTCTTTATGTCGCCGGTTTTGTTTCTCACTCCTATCATCATGGTCTTCACCTCGCCCAAAGACGGATTGCCCATCACAGAGACGCGGTTGGCAGGATGGTAGGTGTCATAGCCGCTGTACTCACGTGTGAAAGAGGCCATGCCCTGCCCTTTCAGCTTGTTGCGCTGCCGCTTCACGGCAGTGAACACGCTCAGCGGAATGTCGAGCATGTTGTCTTCCGGCCATACAGCCTGGCAGCCGGCAAGCGACATGCGGTCATACTGGCCGGCAGGAGTAAGCTTGAGCGGTATCTCATATTCATAATAGTTGTTCTTATAATCACTTCCGAGGCGGATGAAAACGGCAAGCTGATCATTGCCAAGAGACGTCACGTCATTTTCAAGCGCATTGGCATGAACAAACATCTGCATGCGCTTGTACTGACGCATGTCAAGGGTGGTATTCTTGTAAACGGCCTTCGACTCGTTCTGCGACAGGTTGGTAACAACCATCTGCATGGCCTGCTCGTTGTTCTCGACAAGCTGCGGGTTGCTGGGGTCCTGGCCGCGGCGTATGCCCGGCGGAAGAGTGTAGTTTACAGGACGCTTGTCTATATTTTCCTCAATATTCACATTGCTGGCCACGAGCGTGCCGCCGCCAGCGTTGTCGAGCACCTGCTCGTATGGCCGCCACTCGCCGCGCACAAGGTCAAGATTGGCAAAACGAAGCACTATCGGCTTTTTAAATCCGGTAAGGAAGATACGCATGAAGCGAATGCTCGAGAAATCACTGATGCCGCCCGTTTTCGATTCGTATGACTCTACCGGTATGCGGAATTTATACCACTTGACATTGCCGCGCGAACCGTTGCGCAGTCCGGGGTGGGTCTCGCGCTCGTCAACGATGAAACCGCGGCCGGGAGCCATCTCGTCAGGACGGAGCGACACGTGATACTGGTAATATTTCTCATACTCATTGAGCGTGTAGTCCTGGTTGATATCCTCGACGTCAGGCGTGGTCTTGTATGACGTGTTGTAACTCTCGCCGTTTGTCTCAGAGTCAGGTGAGTTGCCCTGCGGGTTGTTTATGCGCTTGTAACGGTCGAGGATTGACATGCGGGCATTGTCATAATCAGTGCCGCGGAAATAGTGATAGTCGTCATTCGCCGGATCAGCCTCAACAGCCGTATAGGCAGAATCAGACAGGACAGTACGCGCGCGCGTCATATAATCGGTATAGAACTGGGCTTCCTCTGTGTCATTAAGACCGTTGAAGCCGACATCCTGCAGCTGGCGGCTGCCGGCAGTGGTGGCAAAGGCATAAGTAACATTTGTAGTTGTCGGCACCTTGCCCCACTGCGTGGTGGTAAAGCTGTTTGAGCCGTCAACGGGCATGCCGCTCTCATAGAATTTCTTGCCGTCATGAAGTATGTCCTCGCTAATCTCACCAAGGTCTATGTAGAAGTCGCCGCCATAGTCGGCCGCATCGGCCTCTTTGTTGCTGTAAACGAACGGATCCATCATCCAGAACTCTATGTATTCTATGTTGGATGTCTCAAAGTCATTGACATCGAGCTTGCGCATCATGCCGCCCCAATGACTTTCCGGATTTGACAGGCTGCCGTCGCGCTGAAGGTCGGCCGTATTGAAATTATACGGTCCGCGCTCCTGCGGATAATATGCCAGGTTGAGCACGCTGAGCGTTGACGTAGCGCCGTAAGAGCTCACGTCACGGTTCGGATAGAGCTCACTGGTGTACACCTCACGCACACGATAGTCGCTGAGCTGTTCAAGGTCGCTTTTTATATATCCCGGCGTCAGTGTACTGCTGCGGCGCGTGAAGAGCGGATCTATCTTATACCACGCCAGGCGGCTGCGGTTATAGCCGCTGCTCAGTCCTGTCTTGTCTGCCGACTCGGCAAACATTGACGGCACGCTCGATATGCTCCACGACTGCGGTGTTGACACATCAATGGCATTGGTGGTGTTTTCAAAATCGTCAAGATATGAAGCGTTGTCCTGCACGTCGCTGGCCTGTCCGGCAATAAGTTGTGCGAACTCTCCTTTAAAAGATATTTGCGACGGCGCCTTCACGTGCAGAAACGGTATCTTGTCAAGCACATTCGTAAGCCACTGGCTCTGCGTGGTCCAGTTGAAATTAAGTCCCCACAGCGTGTTGTTGAGCGGTTCGGAGCCCATTGCCACCTTTGTGGTGAGCGCCTGCTCAGTGAGATGCTGCAGCATACCGCTTATCTGGAAATTCTTTGAGAAATCATATTCCCAGTTAAGGCCGAGCATGGTCTTGCGCATCTGCCCGTAGTTGTTGTTGCTCTCGAGAGATACGTTTACAGCCGTGCCCGCATCGATGATGCTTTGATTGAGAATGGTCACCTCACCGGCATTGTAGTCAACCGTATAGTCTGACCCTTCTGTCAGCGTCACGCCGCCGGCCGTTACCGTTACGCTGCCCTCCGGAATGTTTACAGCGCCAAGAGAAATGACATTGGCCGATGTGCCACGATACTGGCCTACAAGTGAATACTTGTCTTTCTCGGCTATCTGGCGGGCTACAGTCTTGGTGGAGTCATACAGTTCGGTAAAAGAATACTTGCCTGCCGTTGCGGCATCTACGCCGTGAGCGGTCAGATAGTTGTACATATAGCTGCCGAAAGGTTCTGTCTCTGGGAAGAACACGCGTCCGTCGCTGACGGTGTAGCCTTCCACATAATCAAAATAACCGTTGCTGTGAGGCTTGTTGTTATTGTCAAGACGGTCTGAGCCAAGCAGTTTGATAATCGGCGTACTCTTAACTGTGTTTTCTGGTATATAGCTGACATACACGCCGGCAGAGTCACTTTGATACTTTACGTCAAGGCGGAACTTGTCTTTCTCTACTGATGACGCAAGCGAATAGACATTCTTCATCATGAGGTCCCAGTTGGCCTGTGATGGATTGTTGCTTGTGTTCTTGAGTGACTTTACTATGAGTGCCTCATTGGAATTAGTATTGTCTGACGCAAACTCACCCACCTGATATGTCTGTCCGTTGTATGTATACTCATACGCAACGGCCAGCACCTGGTCGGTTTGCAGATTGGTGCGGAGCGAGATGTAGCCAAGAGAGGAATTCAGCTTGTATTCAGATGAAGACAACAGCCTTGCGCTCTCTATCTTCTCAAAGTCTGTACCACCGCGCATTGATAGTCCTTCAAGTGACGTTGACGCCTGGTCGATATCTCTTATTCCTGCAAGCGCCGACACAGTGGAATATTCCGGGTTGGCACCGTTGGCAGCAGGCCGCTGCGAGCCTGAGCGCCACATGGCACCGGCCTTGTCGCTCTCGCCGAGATCGGTAAGCGCCACTATGTTACGCGTATTTGTCGTGTTGCCGGTTTTATTGGTCACCCATACTTCTATGCGGGTTATGTTTATGCCGGTGGTAATGTTCGGCAGTGTCTTCATGGCATTGTCATACTTGTCACGAAAATACTGCGCGAGGAAGAAGTGACGGTTCTCCTCATAGTCGGCAGCATCAATCTCGAACGGTGTCAGCTGGACGCCGCCCTTGCTCGACACGCTCGAGGAGGTGCTTTTCTTTTGCGAAAGAACGGTCTGAAGCTTCAGCTTGCCAAACTGCATGTCGGTGCGCAGGCCGAACAGACTGCTGGCGCCACTGATGAGCGAGGAGTTTGAGGGGAAAGACACGTTGCCGGCCTCGACAAGCTTTATAATCTCATCCTCCTTTCCGTCATACTTCAGTTTAAGATTCTGAGCGTCGAAATCAAATGTAGCATCGGTGTTGTAGTTAAGGTTCATGTTTACCTTGTCACCGACCTTACCGTTGAGGTTCAGGTTTATCTTCTCGTCAAAATCCAATGTGGTGGTCTTGCGGTTACGGATAGGCAGAGACGGATTGTCTGTGTTCTTCAGCGTTGCGCCCATCTTGAGCTCGGCCGTACCCTGAGTGCGGATGCGCACGCCGCCGGGACCGAATATTTTCTCAGCAGGACCGAGGTCGAAATGCATGTCAGTAAAATCGAACTTCTCTTTGCCTTTCTTCTCCGCCGCCTCTACATTCTGCTTGCGGAAATAATCCGTACGTGCTTTCTTTTCTGCCCACCGGCCATATTCATCCGGAGTCATAATTATCGGCGACCCTATCCACGTGTTGCCAATCTTATTGCCAAAGACATAACGGTCAAGGGTGTCGTTATAGACAGCCTCAAGCTTAAGATTGTCAGGACGCCGCAGATCGAGGGCGTTCTGATCGAGGTCGTCATACGTGACAGGTATCGTACGTTGTATCTTGAAACGAGGATGAAGCAGCGAGTCGGGAATGGAATCGTTGTTGTCGAGTATTACGTCTGAGGCCGTGAGCGTGTCTTTCCTGTCATGCTCACGGCCGGTCTTTTCATCATCCTGCAACGACACAACATGCCCGCCGGAGGTGCTTCGATTGCCGTGCACGTTTGTTCCAGTATACGGAACGGCTATCGACACGCCTACAGCGAGCATGAAAATACATACAAGTATGCCGGAATGTATGTTTCTGGGGATTTTCATTAATTAAAATAAAACAAGAAAAAGAACAGCACTTTATATGGATTGCTGTTATTTTATGCGTTTCAAAGCCTCCTTCACAACCTGCTCTACCGGCAGCGAAGGTGTTTCTGTAAGTATTACCGTAACAACTTTTGCGCTCGGCGCAGGCGAGAAGCCAAGCATCGTAAGAGCCGACACGGCCTCATCCTTAACGGCTGTGTCATACTGCACGGCTGAGCTGCCGCCGGCAGGTATCTCATCGGTAATGCCAAGTGAGACTATCTTATCCTTCAACTCTATTATTATTCTCTGCGCCGTTTTCAACCCTATGCCCTTAACGCTCTTGAGCATCTTCTCATCGCCCGAGGATATGGTGCTGCACAGCTCCTGCGGCGACATTGACGAAAGTATCATGCGCGCGGTGTTGCCGCCTACACCGGATACGGTTATCAGCAAACGGTACAATGACCGTTCCTGACGGGTTGAAAATCCATAGAACACATAGCTGTCATCACGGCCGCCCGCCGACAGTATTTCATGCACATACAGTTTTACTGTTTTTTGACCTTGAATAGCCGAATATGTATTGAGCGATATGTTGAGACTGAATCCTATGCCGGATGTCTCTACTACTGCAACTGCCGGCGTCAGCTCTGTCAGTTCTCCCTTAATATAATCTATCATAGAAAACGAATAAATGAGTATGTAAGTTGTTTGCTGTTATATCTGAATGTCCTTTTAAGTATTCATTTCTAAAAAAACACTTATATAAACAGTTCACTGTCTTTCATGCGAATGATGCTGTTCTCAAATAAGTATTAATCTGCTTTTCATAATTATTAACGTTGACGGTATCTTATTATTGCTTTTTTGCCGTAAAATATTGAATATGGGGGGATAATGAAACGCGGACAATAAAGCGTGGACGAAGATCAACAAGAAAGTGGGGATACATGCCAATAAATAAGCACATACCCCCACTAACTAACATTTAAATATGCAATTATATGTCAAATAACATTATTATTTCTTTGTAATTATTCCGGCCTTTGTCGTGCTCAGGAAATCTGTGATGACTCTGATCTCCTCGCTGTCGGGCACCTGCTCCTTAATCTGTATAATACAGTCGAAGACGCTGGTCTGACCGTGGAAAAGAAGTCGGTAGGCATTGGCAACATGCTCCTGTATGCGCTCATCAATGCCGCGAACGTTCATCATCGTCTTGTTAGGACCACCATATTCTATTGGCTTGCCGCCGGCTACAATATATGGAGGCACATCCTTCGAGAATGAAGTGCCGGCCTGTATCATTGAGCATTTGCCAACTCTTGTACCGGCATTCTCAATTACCGACGTAGAGAAGATCACGCCATTCTGTATCTCACAGTCACCGGCTATCTTGGTACCATAACCAAAAACGCAGTAGTTGCCGACCTTTGTGTCATGAGATATATGCACGCCTTCCATAAGGAAATTTTCATTTCCTATGACGGTCTTTCCATCGGCATGTGTGCCGCGGTTTATGACAACATTCTCACGTATTATGTTATCATTGCCTATAATAAGCTCAGATTTTTCACCTCTGAAATTAAAATCCTGAGGCAAAGCGGCCAGAACCGTACCCTGATGCACCTTGTTGTTCTCGCCCATGCGAGTGCCGTTAAGTACGCTCACAAAAGGAAATATAACGCAGTTGTCGCCAATCTCAACGTCGTCTTCTATATAGACGAACGGAAAGATTTTGCAGCCGTCGCCAATCTTAGCCTTCGGTGACACTACAGCCTTATCACTTATATCACTTGCCATAATATTATCTTTAATGTTTCGTTAAAACGTAAGCTGCACCGCCGCCACCGGACATACCATCCGGCATCGCCGGCACAACTTTTATTTCTTAAAATGCAGTATTGTCGTTACTTGGCACCGCCACCGAGAGCATAATACAGATTTACTACAGCCTGCATCTTGTAGAAATCATCCTGCACTCTGCTGAGCTGAGTATTAAGCAATGAGCTCTGAGCCTGGATTACTTCCAGATATGTCTGGTTGCTTGAACTCTGCAAAAGAGCTTTAGTATCTTCTACATTCTTTTCGAGCACCTCTTCCTGCTGTTTCTCAATAGCGCTCTTCTCTGCTGATGAATTGTAGAGAACGAGTGCATTGCTGACCTCACTGCCGGCCTTGTAAATGGTGTTCTGCCATTTATTGTAAGCCTGCTGATACTGGTCCTTGGCCACACGGAGTCCGGCAATAAGCTTGCCGTTCTGGAAAATGGGCTGCGTAAGGGCGCCAACAGCAGAAAGCAGCCATTTGCCCGGGTTGGTAATCATGCCACCACCATTATTGGTGAATGCGCCGCTGGCTGAAATGTTCAAAGCAGGATAGAAACGGCTGCGGGCTGTCTCTATGCCGTAGAAACACTGTGCAAGATTCATCTCTGCTGCATGAACGTCAGCACGGTTGCGAAGCAGCTGAAGGCCTATGCCTGTTGAGAACTTGCCGGGCAGTGACTGCGAGTCAAGACTGTTGCGCTGAATGGATTGAACAGGCTGACCTACAAGCAGGCTAAGCGAATTCTCAGTCTCGCGTATCTGCCGCTTGATGTCCGTCTCCTGAGTCAGCACGGAATAGTAATTGCTCTCGGCAGCCTGAACGCCGGTTGAGCGTATGCCCATTGACAGGTCTTTCTGAACCTTCATGATGTCCCATGTATCCTTAACAAGAGTTTTCATGTTGCCTACAAGCTCAAGCTGCTTGTCAAGCATACAAAGTGTATAATAAAGGTTTGCCACATTGGCAATCAGATTTGTCTGTACAGACACTTGATAATCTTTCGTCTGGAGCAATGCCATCTGGGCAGAACGCTTCTGCGACAGCAGATTGCCCCACAGGTCAACGTTCCAACTGGCATTTACAGGCAGACTGTATGTCTTTGTTGCCGCGCCGCCGTCCCATGACGCTATCGTTCCCTGGGGTGTGAAGCTGAACGAAGGCAGGAATGACAGCTTGGCTGCCTTCAGCTGAGCCTCGGCCATATCAACATTCAAGGCCGCATTCAGATAGTCTGGATTGTTCTTCAGTGCTTTATTTATGAGATACTGAAGCTTGGCATCGGTAAACACCTGACGCCATTCCATGTTTCCGAAGCTGGCTGTGTCGGCGGCGACAAGCGTGTCAGCTGCGCCCACAGCCGACGAGTCGCGCACCAGACCGGTTGTATTCACCTTCGGACGCTCATATTGACCGTAGAGGCTCTTGCAGCCCGTGAGTACGGATGCTGCAAGACCTGCTATTATTAATGTGCTACTTATTCTCATCTTTCTTGTCAAAATCATTTACGAAGTTAATTGGCTTGTGCGCATATTGCTCAAGTTCTATTGCTGCCTCCTCATTTTCCTCATCGTCGAATGTAAGCGGAGAAATGCGCTCCTGCAGCCACTGGAAGATAGCGAACAGTGCCGGGACAACGAATATCTGGCAAAGCGTACCTATAAGCATACCGCCAACAGCGGCAGCGCCAAGCGTAGAGTTACCATTCTTACCTACACCGCTTGCGAACATCAGAGGCAACAGACCGATAATCATGGCAAGTGATGTCATCAAAAGCGGACGCAGACGGGCAACGGCACCAAGTATAGCCGAATATTTAATAGCCATACCTGTACGACGGCGTTCAAGAGCAAACTGCACAATAAGGATGGCATTCTTTGAAAGTAGTCCGATAAGCATGATCAACGATATCTGCATGTATATATCATTGTTATGTCCGAACAGATTCGTAAACAGGAATGCTCCGAACAATCCAAACGGTATTGAAAGAATTACTGACAACGGCAGGATATAGCTCTCATACTGCGCACTAAGAATAAGGTATACGAATACTATACAGAGTACGAAGATTATAGCCGTAGAGTTACTTGATTCTGCTTCTGAACGTGTCAGACCGGAATATTCATAGCCGTAACCGGTCGGGAGTACATCTTTTGCGACTTCCTCACAAGCGCGAAGGGCATCACCGGTAGAACCGCTCGGAGTTATGTTCAGGTTGATTGACGTGAACAGGTTGAAACGGTTGACATTTGACGGGCCGTAAACCTTACGAAGCTTTATAAACTCTGTCACAGGAGCCATCTCGCCTGAGTTCAGACGAACGTATATCTGGCTGAGCTCATCCGGACGCATACGGTCATCCTTGTCTGCCTGAATCATTACACGGTATAGCTTTCCGTAAGCATTGAAGTTTGATGCGTACAAACCACCGTAATAACCTTGCAGCGTTGACAGAACAGCAGACGGCGATGTTCCGCGCACCTTACAGCTGGATACGTCTACATCAACCATATACTGTGGATAATCAGGGTTATATGACGTCATGGCATTTGAAATCTCCGGACGCTTGTTGAGTTCTTTCAGATACTCCTTTGTTATAGAGAAGAACTTGTCAAGGTCACCGCCTGTCTTATCCTGCAATGTCATAGACACACCGTTGTTGGCAGAGAAACCTGGAATCATAGGCGGAGCAAAGGCTAGAATCTGCGCATCTTTGATAGACGCAGTCTGCTTGTAAATCATGCCAAGCACCATGTTGGCCTCCATAGGATTTACGAAGAGCGGTACCGGACTGCCTGAAGAAATTGCCTGGACAAGACGAGTAAAGAATCCTTTCTGCTCACGCTCTTCAAACGGCTTCAGCTTAATGATGAACGTGGCCTGGTCAGAGCCCTGGCCGGCTATAAAGTTATAACCGATAATGGCTTCACGACGTTTTATTGCCGGATTGGCAGCAAGCATCTTGTCTATCTCGCCCACTACCTGCTTAGTGCGTTCCTGGCTTGTTCCAGGAGCCATTGACACCGTACAGAACAGCGTACCTGTATCCTCATCCGGAACAAGGCCGGTAGATGTCTTTGCCATTGAAAGCACAAGGGCTACGATACCAAGGATAACTGCAACAAACGTAACCGTCTGGTGATTTATGATACCCTCAACGCCCTTACGGTATTTCTGTGTCGTCTTTTCAAACACACGGTTGAAGCCATCATGGAAGCGGCTGATAAACGTTGTCTTCTTTGCACCTTCCTCTCCGCTCTTCGGCTTAAGGAACATGGCGCACAATGCCGGTGACAGTGTCAGTGCGTTGATTGACGATATGATAATTGATACTGCCATCGTGATACCGAACTCACGGTAGAAAGTACCAGAAGTACCACCGATGAACGAAACCGGAACGAACACTGACGCCATAACAAGCGAAATAGAGATGATGGCCGATGAAATCTCGTTCATGGCATCAATAGATGCCGTCATAGCACTCTTATATCCCTGGTCGAGCTTGGCGTGCACGGCCTCCACGACGATGATGGCATCATCGACCACTATGGCAATAGCAAGCAACAGTGCCGACAGCGTCAGCAGGTTGATGGAGAAGCCGAACATCCACAGGAAGAAGAACGTACCTATCAAGGCCACAGGAACGGCAATCATAGGGATAATCGTTGAGCGCAAGTCCTGCAGGAAGATATACACAACTATAAACACCAATATGAGTGTTATGACAAGCGTGCGCACAACTTCGGCTATTGATGCGAACAGGAACTCTGTTACATCCTGCTCAATGGTATACTCCATGCCCGGCGGGAAGCTCTTCTGAGCATCGGCAAGGGCCGCTTTGACGTTCTTCGCGATTTCTGTAGCGTTAGAACCGGCAATCTGCTGCACCATACCCATAACGGCATCCTTACCGTTGTTCTTAACACCTACATTATACTGCAGCGAGCCAAGCTCTATCTTTGCTACATCCTTGAGGAAAAGGGTCTCACCGGTATTTTTACTGGTAAGTATTATGTTCTCATATTCCGGTACGGAACTGAGACGTCCCTTATAACGAAGCACATACTCGAATGCCATGTCGCTCTGCTCACCGAATGAGCCCGGCGCAGCCTCTATGTTCTGCTCGGCAAGAGCATTTGTGATATCAGACGGTATCAGGCCGTACTGCTTCATCTTGTCCGGCTTCAGCCATATTCTCATTGAATATGTCTCTGTAGACGGGCTCTGCACATTACCGACACCATTGATACGCTTCAGCAACGGAACTATATTAATATCATTATAGTTCGTCAGGAAACGTGAGTCATATCGGCCGTCCTCTGTGGTAAGAGAATACATTATGACATTTGACGTCTGTCTCTTCATCACAGTGACTCCGACTCGCGTTACCTCGGCAGGCAGCAATGCCTGTGCCTGTGACACACGGTTCTGAACGTTGACAGCAGCCATATCGGCATTGGCACCCTGCTTAAAGTAAACCGTTATCGTTGCCATACCGTCATTAGTAGCCGAAGACTGCATGTAAGTCATATTCTCTACACCGTTGATGCTCTCTTCAAGCGGCGTGATAACAGAATTCATCACGGTCTTGGCATCGGCTCCCGTATAGGTGGTATACACCACAATGGTTGGAGGAGCTATGTCAGGATACTGCTCAACAGGCAGCGAGACCAATCCTATGGTACCCAGCAGTACGAAGAAAATTGATATCACCGTCGACAGTACCGGGCGTTTTATGAAATTTGAAAATGACATTTACTCTTTCTTTTATTTGTTAGGAGGCAAAGCCTCTCTTTTACCTTTTATTTTATGCTCAGGCTTATTACTTGCTCTGCATGGCTTTGGCAAAGTCGGCAGCGTTGTCCTGGCTGGCAGCAAGCTTTTCGGCCTTCTTCAGATTCTCCTCATACTGCTGTTCTGTAATAGGAGTTACCTTCATACCGTCTGACAGTTTTGTAATACCCTTGGTTATCACTCTGTCGCCAAGCTTAAGACCGGATGTTACAACGTATGTCTTTCCGTTGTTCTCCGGATCTATCTTTATCTCTGTATAATGAGCCTTGTTGTTGTTGTCAAGAACGTATACAAAGTATTTGTCCTGAACCTGTGACGTACATTCCTGAGGTATGACAATAGCATTGTTGTCAGAGCGCGGAATAACAATCTGACCTGCACCGCCGCTCTTCAACAGCTTAGACGGATTGGCAAAGTGGGCTATAAGCGTATACGCTCCCGTTGAAGGATCTATAACACCAGTCATCTTAACAACTCGTCCCGGCTGGTTGTATATTGTACCGTCAGCAAGCTGAAGTTTCACGGCAGGGAAACTCTTGATGGCCGCAGCCGCAGAACCTGTAGTCTTGGAAAGTGACAGAATGTCTGCTTCACTCATAGAGAAGTAAACTTCCATTGTCGAAATATTTGAAACAGTTGTAAGTGAAGTAGAAGCATTTACAAGAGCACCGACTTTATAAGGCAGACTGCCGATAACGCCGGCAGAAGGTGCCTTTACCGTACACCAGCTAAGCGTTTCCTTTGCTGAGATAAGCGAAGCAGCAGCCTGGGCAACTGATGCCTTAGCCGTCGCATAACTGTTCTGAGCCGTTGACAGCTCATACTGACCAATGATATGCTGGTCAAAAAGTTTCTTGTTATTCTCGTATGTCAGACGAGCGGTATTCAGCTGTGCCTTTGCTGTGTTCAAAGCTGCCTGAGCCTGGCGTACAGCCGCAACGTATGTCTCACTGTCAATAGTGAAGAGAACCTGACCGGCGCTTACGGTCTGTCCTTCATGAACAAATACTTTTGTTATGAACCCCGAGATTTTCGGACGAACTTCTACATCCTGAATACCCTTAATGGTGGCCGGATAAGTGGTCTGCATGTCAGCGCTGCTCTCTCCTATGGTCATCACAGGAAACTTGTCATCGCTTGGCAGGCCGCTATGACTTTTGTTACCACATGAGGTAAGTGTCAAAGCAACGGCCGCTACTAAAATACAACTTTTAATTTTCATACCTAAATGTTATTAATCTTATATAAAATGTTTTCTTATGTCTGTGCTTATTCTGTCATCCTAAAAAACGGAAGCATCTACTTTTAATATAGCAATACACGTATTTTTGAGATAAACATAACTACATCAAATGACAACATAAACTGTAGAAGAATGAATTGCTTAATCAAAAAAAACTCAACACCACTATTCAGTTTTGTGCTACAAAGTTAGTAAACATATCAATAACATTAATGAAAAGCGAAGATAATTTAACAATCTTTATTTGTGAAAAAACATATAGTAACTATTCAGCCGCCATTTAGCATCCTATCAGAAGAGTAATAACGCGATAATTGCTTGAGTATGTTAGAAAAAAATAATTTTGAATTATCTTTATAAATAGCTATCACACAAAAGAATAACCGGATATTCTCTATGGAATACCCGGTCAGTAAAAACTTAATTTTTTAAAAGGCTCATAACCTTATTAAAATATCTTTCCGTTCGCTTTACGCTGTAATGAATACCGCCATTCCATGATCGAATAGCTGTTTCTATATTATTCAACGGATTATAAACGGACTGAATTAACAAAAACATTTCCTTCGACTTTGAAAGATTGAATCTGTCAGAAAGCTTAAAACGTTTTTTACTTTTCTTTCGCTTCAATATATTATTGCACTCTCTTAAAAGAACAGGAGTGATTTGCAAAGCACCGGCAGAACTGCCATGCTGAGCACGTGTATTACCGTTACTTTCAACTTGAATAATAGCTTCTATAACCGGATCCCAGTCAAATGAAGTATTGGTTGCAGAACTGCTTCCATCAGCCGTTTCTGCATTTACACATAAAGAAACTACAACAAAAAATAATACAAAAAATAACTTTTTAATGAAGCAATAAGATAAGACCGGTTTATTCAAACCGAAAATGCAACTTTTAATTTTTCTTTTCTCCATGACAATTGTTTTATGGAACCTGAGCTAAAAAGTCATTCAAATAAAGAGAAAGACAGCCCGCGGATGATGTCCATGAGAAAAAGTTTCACATCATCCTCAGTTCCGTTGATAATTAAGAAGTAACCTTAAAAACAAAAAAAGCATTACTTCTATGTTTTATAACACATGCAAAGGTAATGATTTTAGCTTGAAAAGCAAAGAAAATTCAGTAAAAAGACATTTCCCAAGTATAAAACTTATTAAATATCAAGTAATTAATATAGGCAGCATATTTCAAGCCGTCAAAAGAGATGAACTGAACAATGACAGAACAAATTCATATCTTAGTCTGGGGCAAGCATGAGTATGCCTCGCCGAGGCACTGAGCACGAAAAAAAATGTTGTTGCTTCAGCCGGTCAACATCCGCATATCCTGTTAATTATCCTTTAAAGAATGTCCTCATGCATGCAAACGCAAAAAAGCCTGCGACTCTGTTATGGAATCACAGGCTTTTGCTGTTGTGA
>OMUH01000095.1 GCA_900314195.1 uncultured Prevotella sp. | reverse complement strand
GGTCTAAAAGATTATTATAAAAAATATTGCCACAAAAGTACGAATAATTATCCAACCAGAGGTGGACAAAATGATACTTTTATGGCAATAAATGTGATTTTATGACATTATTTAATATGAACGAAGATGCATTACACCTCACATGGTAGAACAAACCTTCGCCTACTTCAATTTTTCTTTCGAATATTCAAAACTATCCACATCCACATATCCACCAGCAGCCTTTGTGGCATAATTGTAGATGGCGATACGGGTGCCCATGAAGAAGCGGCGATAATCATACTGCATCTTGAAATCCTTGATGGCAGGAACCCAGGTCTTGCCGTCTATACTATATAATAAGGTGGCAAGATCCTGATGAAGACGGAAATCGCAACTCATCTTCAGATAGATGATGCTTGACTTGGTTGCCTTATCCACCTTCAGATTCAAAGGCTGGCGATACACCTCCTCACGCTTCACATCGGTCACCGCCTTCTCCTTATCCGTCAGGGCCACACTCTCCTTGGTACCTACCACAAAGAGTTTCTTGCCTTCCTTTACGATAGAAAGCAGGGCTGCATCACCCTGGAAAGCAGACAAGCCAGCCACATCGCCATCTTTCATCTTGCTCACATCCATCTTGATGATTCCCTCGCAGGTTGGTCCTTCGGTACGGGTACTGATGGTATTGGGAGCCAGGAAGATGTTAGGAACAATACGGGATGTCTTCAGGCGAAGCCAGCCCTTGCGCTCGGTGAGCGACCAGGCATTATCCACAGGATTGTGGTTCCACTGCCACTGCAGTTCCAGTTTATCCTTCGAGAAATCGTCGCTATACACGAGTCCCTTGCCATCGTAGCCCAATACAGGCTTCTGCATCTCGGCAGGAATATTGCCCTTCTCATCGGTCAGCATAGGCCATCCGTCCTTCCAGGTACATGGCTCCAGCGTGAGCACTCTGCCCACACCACCACGGTCTTGGAATACGATGCCATACCAGTTGCCATCCTTATCATCTACAATCGTACCTTGTCCCACGCCGTTGAATCCGGCAAACTCCGTTTCCAGAATCACCTTTTTTTCATAAGGGCCCTGAATGTGATCTGCACGATAACAAACCTCACGACGAGGATGTCCCTGTGGCCACGAAATCATCAGGAGATAATACTTGCCGTTGTGCTTGATCATGCGGGAGCCTTCGAGCAAACCCGTTTCATCAGCATCACGATCAAAGAGTTTACGATGGCTGCCCGGCACCACATCCGTCAGGTCGGCATTCAGCTGCACCATCTCTCCCGTTCCATAAACCACGTATGCCTTATCGTCGTCATCGAAGAAGAGAGCGGCATCATGGAAATGCTGCAAACGGCTGTGGATAGTCCATTTGCCCTCGATATCATCGGCGGTGCAGATATAAGTCTCTCCACCGGGATTATCATTCGGAGCAAAGAGCGCATAGAACTTGCCACGATGATACTGCAGCGAAGTGGCCCACTGACCACGACCATACACCGTACCCTCCTTCATGTCATACTTAGGCGAATCGGTAAGTTTAGGGAAGATATAGTTAACGGTTTCCCAGTTCACCAGATCCTTCGATTTCATGATAGGCGCACCCGGCATCAGATGCATGGTGGTGCTTACCATATAGAAGCTGTCACCCACACGGATTACATCCACATCAGGCACATCAGCCCAAACCACAGGATTGGCGAAATTCTTCTCAAACTTCCACCAGTCGAAATTGAAGAGTTTACTTCCCTTCAATCCCTTGAATACGAAGTAAATATCATGCTTTCCTGTCACTTTCTTTAGCATTTGTGCCGAGAAAGTCTTCCACTTTTCCCAGCCACCCGTCTTGGTAACATCAAGTTTAGCTATCAGTTCGCCATCTTCCTTATCGAGATGAACCTCCAATGAACCGCCGAGCGAAGAGCACGCTGCAGAGATAGCAAATGCATCCGGACTTTCATTTCCGAAATCCACCTCGCGTACCTTGATATAATCACCTGTATGAATTTCAGAGATATAAACACCCGTATCATCGGTCTGCTCCGACTTCACTCCCTTAGAGAAAGCGATGGTTTCAGCCTCCTGACGCTTGTAAGGATTGAGGGTTGCGATAGGAGCCACTCCTTCCTGGGTATGATGGATGATTGGGAAGGTGCCGTCGGCATTATATTTGAATTCTTCCACAGCCACGCTGCGTCCGAATCCGCCACCCAGTTTACCCGTATGATAGAAGAAATAAGACTTGCCCTTGAAGTCGGTAACACCGCAATGATTGGTAAAGGAACCCGTATTCTCCTGTGGCATGATTTCGCCCATATACTTCCATGGTCCGAAAGGCTTCTTGCTCATGGAATAAGCAATGTGCTCAGGCACTCCACCTGCTGCATAAATCATATAATAGTTCTTGCCACGCTTCATGAACCAAGGTCCCTCGGTGTAGCAATCTTTATATTTTCGGGTTGAATCGCGCTTCTCCACGTCAGGCGAACCGAATCCCTCCTCAGTCATCACGATTCTGCCCACTTCACGCTTTTCATCAACAGCTGCCTTGGCATCTATACCACCCTTGAAGCTGATCATATCTTCATTCAGTTTGGCATAGTAAAGATGTGGATTACCCCAATAGAGGTAAGCCTGACCATCCTCATCCATCCAAACCGTTGGATCGATATTATCCCAACTTCCATTATCAAAAAGCGGCTTTCCCAGCGCATCCTTGAACGGACCTGTAGGAGAATCTGCCACAGCTACACCAATAGCCATTCCGCCCGTCAGTTTAGAGTGCGCACAGATGTACCAGTAATACTTACCATTACGTTCGATGGTCTGTGCAGCCCAAGCCCGGTCGTCTGCCCAGGAAAAAGAGCTCAGGTCGAGCGGAGAGCCATGGTCTGTCCAGTTCACCATATCCTTGGTGGAATACACACGCCATTCGTTCATCCAGAAGAAGTCAGCCTTATCTTCATCATGACCGGTATATACATAGAGACGGTCTCCGACAACCAGAGGTGCGGGGTCGGTAGTTAACTGTGTTTGCACGATAGGATTCTGCGCATTCATCGTTGCACTCATACTCATACACAAAGCCGAAGCTAGCAAAAACTTATTGTTCATTGTTTATCTAAAATTATTAGTTTCTATTTTTGAGTGCAAAGATAGCAATAAAACAGACATTTTACTTTGCTGTATGTTACAAATACTTTAGCAAATCAACCATAGTGTAAGAAAAAAACGGTGCATTTCAAAAGAAACACACCGTTTTACATCTTTACCTACAAGTTTTGCCCGAAGCGCCCTTACTTCACGTAAGGACTCTCTAGCATTCCTAGATGAGTAGGTTTATACCCACCAAGATTGATGAGTATTTTCTCAAATACAATACCAGGCTGCATAGGACGAAGCCTCAAGGTATGTTCTGCCTTCCCCGTGTTTCCTACAGCCATCCTCACCTTCTTCTCGATGATGCGCGATGCGGCTGTAGGATACATCAAGTCGTACTTATGCTCCCAGTTCAGATTCTGATTCAGCCCTACAATCTCTTCCTTGCCACCATCCAGCGACACTGCCACATAATGACCGCCCAGCACAAAGGGCATCACTGCATCGGTAACAAGATGTACATCCACCGAATCCATATCTGCCTTAAATCTCATCTTATAGGTAAGATACGCTCCTGCTGTTGGCTGGGTATATGGGAAGAGAGCTATACCCGACTTCGTTCGTCCTAAACCAGGGATGAGTCTCCACTGCGACTTGTCAGATTCAGCAGGTGTCAGTGAGAAGAGATGCTCTGCCTCCATCACCACCATGCCGCCATCTTGCTCAAACACGTAGCCTGTACTAGGCTGCGTAACGGCAAAAGGGGTACTCTGCTGAATGCGATATACCATAGGCATAACTTGATGCTGCGGGGCATGCCAGTTCTGATAGCCGATATGCACTTGATCCATCATGTGATTCCACTTGCCATTGGCGATATGGTGATTATAATTGTCGCAGAGCAAGGAGTCTCTCTTGTAACATTCCTCCACCCTATCTGCCCATGTATTAGCCTCAATACGTCCCTCACGATAGAGTTGCTTGTTCATCGCCAAAGAGTAATACATATCATAAAGATTAGCCATGCCCTGTATAGGGAAGAGGACCAACTCTTGATAGGCATCTTTCGCAGTCTCATCCAGGGTGATATACTGACGCAGGGCTCGTGCCTCCAAGGCCAGGAATTCATCCCGTACGCCCTTAAACTCTCCCGTCTGCAAATTGTATGTCTTGTCATCCAGCAATTCGGCTTGCACCCTAGACGCATATCTTCCATAGCTCATCAAGAGACGAGCAGCCTCTTTCGCCTCTTTATCACCAAACTGCTGGGCACAGAATCCCTGTGCATATTGCTCCAGGTTGCTGGCATCGAAGGCATCGGGATTCCATGCCATGTTCATAAAAAAGTCGATGGCAAACTCATGGGGCTTGATATCACCGACATTGAGCATCCAGAGTTTATCCACACCATGTTGATAAGTGGCTTGCAACTGCTCCCACATCTCGGCGATATGCGACATGGTGAGCCACTTGCTGGCTCTCGGGGCACCATAATAGCCCACGTGATAATACATACCATAGCCGCCCTTGTGGAAATTTTTCTTTCTATCAGGAAGTCGGCGCACATGACCGAAATTGTCATCGCAAAGCATCACGATGACATCATCGGGCACCTTGAGTCCCTGGTCATAATAATCGAGCACCTCACTGTAGAGTGTCCAGACCTGTGGGGTCTCGGAGGCTGGTTTCCTGGTGACATCAGCTATGATTTTTCGCTGTTCCGAAATGATTTGTTCCATCAGCCGGAAGTTAGCCTCTCTACTACCTGCATCGGTCATCGGACGGTCTTCGTCACCTCTCATACCGATGGTCACGAGCTTGTCGTAACCCTTGCTATTCTCGATTCCCTCTCGGAAGAAACGCTTGATGGCATTCTTGTTGGTCAACCAGTTCCATTCACCGTTGCCATAGTTCTTCTTATGTCGAATCCACTCTTGCTGCGAGCGTTGCATCGGCTCATGATGCGAGGTACCCATCACGATGCCATATTCATCAGCCAGTCGGGCATTCTCCGAATCATCCTCATTGAAGCAGTTGCCCTCATACAGTCCGTTCTCATCCTTCAAGATAGGTACCAAAGGCTTGTATTCCTTGAACGAGCCCCACATGGCAGGCCAGAGGCAGTTTGCCTTGAGGCGAAGAAGGAGTTCGAAGACATGGGCATACATCTGGCTGTTCATGCCCCCAAACTTATTTCTAGCCCAGGTGGTCATACAAGGGAACTCATCATTGATGAAGAAACCACGATATTTCACCTTCGGCTCTCCACTCTCCACAGAGCATGGCTTGGCAAAGACCTCCTCATGCTTGGCTATCGGCGCATCCGCCCACCAATACCAAGGCGACACCCCCATCTGTCGGGAAATCTCGTAAATGCCATAGATGGTGCCACGCATATCGCTACCAGCCACCACCAAGGCACGCTCCATACCCTTGGCAGGATGATCAATGGTCTTGATGACAAAGCTCTCCCACTTGCCCTTGAGCGAACGCTCTGGCAAGATGCCTTTCTTGGCAAGGCGAGTAATAGCTTCACTCACTCCGTATGTGCCAATGAGGATGGGATAACGCACCACATCCTCGCCCTGGCAGCACACTCTGGGTGAACGACCCGACACGGTATAGATATCCTTACGCAGGTCTTCCGCTGCTCTTTTCACACCTTGTTTTTCGTGAGCATCCATACAGATACCAGACATCTGAGAGGCGGTGGAAATAGGGAATGCTCCCCCTTGCTGTCGGAAGCTGATAAAGGAATCAGCCATTGCAGTGAGAGCAAACATCACAAAACAACAGGCTAAGAGAGGCCTTGACCATGGAAAGTTGATCTTCATTTGAAATTTCATACTGTAATATTATTAAAATAGAGAAATTATGAAAAATAGAGAAGAAGGGGATTGCCCCACCTATTCCCTTTTTTATGCAAAGGTACAACTTTGCTCCAAGAACAACTTTTCTCCATGTTCCAAACACTTTGGCGTACATTCCCACATCAACAAAAATATGATAAATACTGCCCAATTAAGTCAACATCTAAGACTAAAGCGCTAACATGATGACCTGCCATCTTACCATTAACATAGATCACCTTTCTATATGTTGCAAAAACATCGCAAATTTAAACTTGTAACAAAACTATATATTTAAGGAACATACGAAACATCAATTATATCATTATTTTTATAACTTTGAAAGCACAAACATATAATAATATATAGCAATATGACAAAAATCAAAAATCAGTGCATGGGATTCATGCTCACAGCCATCCCATTGCTTTCGCTCAGCACTCCTTGCATGGCACAAAATCCATATCTCCCACTTTGGGAGCATGTGCCAGACGGAGAACCTAGAGTATTCGAAGACCCTGACAACCCAGGGAAGTACAGAGCTTACATCATAGGCTCTCACGACACATCCTTCAAGTCTTACTGCGGATCAGACATACACATGTGGTCTGCCCCAACAGAAGACCTCACCCAGTGGAGAGACGAGGGAGCCATTTTTTCCTATCACATCAACAATCAATGG
Organism: uncultured Prevotella sp.; assembly: GCA_900314195.1. GTDB lineage: Bacteria > Bacteroidota > Bacteroidia > Bacteroidales > Bacteroidaceae > Prevotella. Next base: position 6,535 of record OMUH01000095.1, on the reverse strand, counting down.
GACACCATGTTTGCTCCCGATTTGGTAGAGATAAAACGAAAAGATGGAACAAAAGATTACTATCTCTATCCTCACTCCCGAGGATACAAGCGTGTGAGAATGGTCTGCAAAGGCAAGCGACCTGATGGTCCTTTCACTCCCATCAACCTCAATGCAGATGGAACGGAAGAGCTGCCAGGCAGCATCCTCGACTTCGACCCTTCCGTATACATCGAGAATATCACTGACCCAAAGGATCCAGATTACGACACAGGATTCAGAGCATACGGCTACTGGGGATTCCAACATTCATCAGCCGCACAACTCGACCCTAGCACCATGTACTCGCTCAGACCAGGTACTGAGCTCATCAAGTACTCGCTGCCAGCTTGCGACGCACAAGGCAACGTAAGAGACCCTAAGGGAACAACCTACCCTATCATCAAGGGACAGAAGCCTACAGATTTCAACTTCTTCGAGGCATCATCCATCCGAAAAGTAGGCAACAAGTATGTGATGATTTACTCCGGCTATTCCGGAAAGGAATACGGATTAGGCAACACCAACTCCACCTTGCGATATGCCTATGGAGACACCCCATTAGGTCCATGGAAGAATGGTGGTGTATTGGTTGACTCACGTGGAGTGGTTCCTAACGAAGACGGCACCAAGTTAATCACCAGCAATGCCGCCCATAACACCCATGGAAGCCTACAAGAAATCAACGGTCAATGGTATGTGTTCTATCATCGCCCACCACGTGGATTTGGGTTTGCCCGTCAGTCTGTCGTTGCTCCCGTTACCATCCAATGGGATAAGAAATCTGTGGAAGAAGGCGGAAAAGTGGTTATCAGGGCATACGATCCATACAACAAGAAAGGCATCTGGACCGCCAAAGCATCCGACAACACAGAATACACGGGAGCAGAAGTCACTTCGGAAGGATTCCAGATATACGGCTTGAATCCATACCACTACTATTCTGCTGGTATCGCCAGCTATCTGAGCAACAACCAAGCCATGCAGGATGCCTGGGACGTATGGAACAACCACATGCCTGTAAACATGAACGCTGGTGACATCGTTGGATTCAAGTATTTCGGATTCGGCGGTCTCAGCAAAGCACAGAAAGGATTGCAACCTTTTGAGGGAACAAAAAAAGGAAACGGCACCCAACTTAATATCTTTGTGAAGGCAAAAACGCAAAAGAGCTTCAAAATCAAAGTAATGATGGATGGTCCATGGGCAAACAAGACATGGAAAGGCAAATTGCTTGGTGAGCTAACGGTTCCTGCCCAGACTTCAGCGCAGGGAATCCAAAAGTTGACACTGGACGTAGCAGACAAGGTAGATGGTATCGGCAAGAAACATGCCATCTATCTCATCGCCGAAGGTGAGGACAAGCAACTTTGCGAACTGGAGGGCCTCGGATTCACCAAGAAGGGCGAGAACATGGAATGCCCAATATCGCCTACCATCGAAATCAAGATGAACGGCAGAAAACTGGATGTTCCTACCATTCCAACGAGAATGACCAATGAGAATGGCAACTTCGGTTACAATGAGTATGATGTCATCGCCTCTTTGCAAACAGGCGAGAAGAGCGCACCACGCATCACTGCATCATCCGACAACAAGGAGGTGGAGATAGAGATTCTTCAGCCTAAGACCTTGCAAGACAAGGCTTATGTGAAATGCACCTACAAGGGCATCAGCAAGAATTACACCATCCACATCAAATAATACATTCAATACATTCTAAAAAAACGCTTCGCACTTTGTTTGGTGCGAAGCGTTTTTTGGATTTGATAACCATCACAAAGCCACCACGAGGCTGTGCATTGATATAATCTTTCATACCCCTAACCTTACGGTATGAAATTTTCCAAGGATTTTTTGCCGTTCCGCTATCCTCGAACAAAACAACACGTGAGTTTTGCTTTGTCAGAGAAGATAAATTCAGGGCCAGTTTCTGGGATTCATCCTTGCCATTAATGCCAGCCACATACCAGGTGCTTCCCTTTCTGCGAGCCATCACGACACTTTCGCCCGGATAACCACTGAGCAATCGCGTCTCATCCCATGCTGTATGCATGTTCGAGATAAAATCCTGCACTTCCTTTGGCTGGGCAAGATAACTCTCCGGCTTATCAGCCCAATGCATCAAAGCCGACTCGAACAAGATTGGCAATGCTAACTCATGAGCATGGGTAGTGATATGCGGATGCTGAGAATCAGAAAAGGTGCAAGGCGTATAATCCATCGAGCCCACTATGCCGCGGGTAAATGGCAAGGTAGCATTATGGCAAGCAGCCTTTTTTGTCAGCACAGATTCATTATTATACCATTCCGCTCCATACACACCCTCGGTAGAGAGCAGGTTGGGATAAGTGCGCTGCCAGCCTCGGGGAACAGTAGCACCATGAAAATTAACCGTAAGATGATGGCGTGCCGCACACTCCAAAAGGTCGATGCAATACTCCATCGTTTCCTGTTTATCGCCAGCAAAGAAGTCAATCTTCACTCCAGCTACGCCCATTTTCTCCAACCAGGCAAACTCCTTCTCCCTGTTTTCCGGAGCATTCAGTCTATTGTGAGGACCTGGTGCACCCCAAGCCTTAATCCATGCAGTAGAAGAATTATACCAAAGCAAAGGCTTCACACCCCTATCCTTAGCATATTTCAAAGCCTCCTCGATGGTGGCTCCATTCTTCATCTCATCCCATTCTGCATCAATCAATACGTATGGCAGATGCAAGGTCTTCGCCATATCTACATATTTTTTAATGATATTCAAGTCGTTTGAGCCATGGTTGTAAGCCCAATAAATCCAGCTTACACTTCCCGGTTTAATCCATGCAGTATCTTTCAGACGACAAGGGGCACTGACATCAGTTACCAGGGTCGAAGCTATCAGATCCTGCTTCTTTCCAATGACAACCACTCGCCAGGGAGATTTCCAATTACCCGAATAATGCTGTGTGTTTTCATCCAGGAACACATGATAGTCCTCCGGATTCTGCCAATTCTTCAAGGAAGAGGCACTGTTGATTCGTTCTATACCAGCTTCAGTAATAAGAGAGTACACACCATTCTGCTCAAGCAGACAAGGATAGCCCCAATGTTGTTTTCCACCTTTACCGGTAGTGGATAAAGGGAAGAAATTCTCATAAGACTCCGTCCATTCCTGAAACCACCGGCGCGTGCCTTCACTGATATGATAAGTAGTCAAATCCTGCTTGATTGACGTATGCTGCAAACCCTCCAACTCATAACGGAAGGCTACGCCATCGTTATAAAGTCGAACCACCATGCGCAACGGGCGCTGCAGATCATCCCCAAAGGTATAAACTATTTCATTCGCCTCGTTCTTGCATTCACTCTTCTTTCCCATGAGCATCTGATAATGCTCCGAAATATACTTGGGTTTGGAAATGTCTTTCAAGACTAGATTTCTTCCTCCACCATCACTGGTATTCAAACCATAACCGGCAATATGAAGCACCTGGCTTTCCTTATTTCCTTTACAGGCATCGCGATAAGCTACCTCAAAAACCTTCACCTTATTTTCCTCACCCTCAGCCTTCCATTCAATCTTTCCATTGGGAGAAAAGAAAGTTTCCCGCAGATTCTGGGCAAAAGCTGCGCCCTGCATGGCAAGCAGCCATACAATCATCAGTAACGGTTTTCTGAGAGCCAAGATTTTCGTTGTATTCATCATTATGATTGTTTTTTCGTTTAATGCTGCAAAATTACGAAATAACAATCATAATGACTTTATCGAATGTTTCAAAAACCTTATTAAGTTTATCTTACTACCAAACTCTATTGGTGATTGATGCACTTGGGTTCAGGGGAAAATGTCCGTGGATAAGATAACCTCTCCTAACTAAAGACGGATTTTCTCAAGTTACTTAATATTCAATAGAAACATCCAGTTTCTTCAAATCCTTATCAGCCGAACTGCTGCCGTAATAAACCTCATACTTTCCTGCCTTGGCACGGACGGTATTGGTTGCAGCATCGAAGAGTTCGAAGTTTCTGCTATCCAGCGTGATGACAGCCTCAGCAGTCTTTCCTGCCTTCACCTCCACTCTCTCAAAAGCCTTCAAAGTCTTCAATGGTCCATCAGCATCAGTTGGATCCTTCACATACACCTGCACAATCTCGGTACCATCTTTCTTGCCAACATTACTTACAGGCACCTTCAAGGTAATCTTTTCACCCTTCTTCAGGATAGAGTTAGAAAGTGTAGCATCACCTATACGGAAAGAAGTGTAGCTTAAACCATAACCGAATGGGAAGAGCGCATCGTTCATATAACGATAGGTTCTGCCCTTCATGCTGTAATCCTTGAAATCAGGCAACTGCTCTGAATTTTTATAGAACGTAATAGGCAACTTGCCGGCAGGATTGTACTCTCCGAAGAGTACACGAGCCACTGCCTCTCCACCTTCCTGACCAGGATACCAGGCCTGGAGAATGGCATCGCAACTCTCTGTCTCTGGAGTCAAGGCGATAGCCGAACCCGAACAGTTGACAAAGACAACCTTTTTGCCCGCTTCCTTCAAAGCCTTCAGGAAATTGCGCTGAACCTTAGGCAATTCGATGTTGGTGCGGTCACCACCCTTGAAGCCAGAAATCTCGATAGGCATTTCCTCACCTTCCAACTGTGGAGAGATGCCACCTACGAAGACTACTGTCTCGCAATCCTTCAACTGCTTGAGCGAAGCCTGATAGTCGATAGGATTCTCATGACCGATATTGATTTTCATATCCGCATTATAGTTAGGCATCTCAGCATATCGTATTTCTATCTTATACTCCTTACCTTTCTCGCCATCAAACTCAATACGAGATTGCGCAGTACGCCAATCGCTCTTCTCTGCCTTTTTCTCACCATTCAGATAAACCTCATAATGACCGCAGGCAGCCACATCGAGCAATACCTTGGCGTTCTGCTTAGGACGGAATACGGTTTCATATTTTGCAGAGAAGCCCACCAGCTTCACATTAGGAGCGAAGGAGTGCTGACCATAGGTAGTTACCTGCACAGGATTCTTTTCCTGGGTGATGGTAACAGGCTTACCGTTCATTTCACGATTGTTCCAGAAAGTGCCCTTAAAGCCCATCTTGCCATCCATGCTACACTGGTCGAAGTAAGAATCCAAAGTCTGGTCGTTCACCAGGTCGCACCCTTTAAAGGTGACTACCTGGTTTTTCTTCAAACGACTCTTGATACCATCCAGGATGGTAATTGTCTGTCGTGGAGTACCATTATAGTTTCCCCACATCATCGGTTCGTTATCCACATTTGGTCCGATGAAAGCAATCTTCTTTACCTTTTTATCGAGAGGCAATACCTCATTCTTGTTTTGGAGCAGCGTCATGGTCTGCAGAGCCATATCGAGCGAGAGCTGGCGATGCGCCTTGCTGCAAAGCACCGATACAGGAATCTTCGACCATGATACTATCTTGTTGTCATCCATCTCACCCAAGTCGAAACGACCTTCGAGCAGACGAATCACATGCTTATCAACTTCTTCTTCAGTCAGGGCACCATACTTCACAGCCTCTGGCACCGATTTATATACATAATTAAATCCACATTCTACATCGGTTCCAGCCAATACACCCTTAGCTGCTGCATTTCTGGCATTGCTCGAAACCTTATGATTCTCCCAGAAATCAGTAACAGCGCCACAGTCGGAAACCACCAGGTACTTGAATCCCCACTCATCCCTGAGAATCTGCTGCAAAAGGCGGGTGTTGCCGCAGCATGGTTCATCATCCCAACGCTGATAGGCACACATCACCTCACGCACCTTTGCATCCTGCACCAGTGATTTGAAGGCAGGCATATAAGTTTCCCAAAGGTCGCGCGGTGTAACATCGGTAATATTGTCTGTATGGCGAGCCCATTCTGGTCCGCTATGAATTGCATAGTGCTTGGCACAAGCCCAGAGTTTGCGGTATTTCGTATCTTCAGGTCCCTGCAATCCGCGCACCACGGCACATCCCATCCTACTGGTAAGATAAGGATCCTCACCATAGGTTTCCTGTCCACGTCCCCAGCGAGGATCACGGAAGATATTCACGTTTGGAGTCCAGACAGATAAAGCATGGAAACGGGTTACATCTCCTCCCTTCTGCTGCAGTTCATTCCATTTGGCACGCATCTCATCAGATGTTGCATCAAAGACTCTATACACCATTCTGTCGTTAAACGAAGCTGCCATTCCGATAGGTTCCGGAAAGACGGTTACATCTCCCATGTTCGCCACACCATGCAGTGCTTCGCTCCACCACTGGAATCTCTTGATTCCCAATCGTGGAATAGCCGGCGAATCATCCAGCATCAGAGAAGCTTTCTCTTCCAAAGTGAGACGACCACATAAATCTACCGCTCTCTCATGAGCCGAGAGGGCTGGATTCTGATAAGGAAACTGCTGTGCAGAAGCATTGCCGGATGACATAGTCAGCACAAACATCAAAGCTGCGTATATAACATTCTTGTTCATTGTAATTACTATTAAGCTATTAGTATATTAAATTG
>OMUH01000083.1 GCA_900314195.1 uncultured Prevotella sp. | reverse complement strand
TCTGGGACGAATCTCATTTGTTAACGATTTTAACTAAAAAGTTACCGGACTATTGATATATAGACACAGAAAAAAAATAAAAGAACATGCAAAAATCAGAAAAGTTAGAAAAAACACTTGTCATTCTTAAACCTTCATGCCTGATAAGAGGTCTTGTGGGTGAGGTCACCAAACGCTTCGAGCAAAAAGGGCTGCGCCTTGCCGGCATGAAGATGTGCGAATTGACTGACGAGCAGCTTAACGAACATTACAAACAGCATGCCGGAAAGCCATTTTTCAAACAGCTGAAAGACGCAATGATGGTTACACCGGTTATCGTGTGCTGCTACGAAGGCGTTGACGCCATAGAAGTGGTAAGGCAAATGGCCGGCACGACAAACGGGCGCAAAGCTCTTCCCGGCACCATAAGGGGCGACTTTGCCATGTCTTTCCAGGAAAACATCGTGCACACAAGCGACTCTGCCGAGAATGCAAAGGCCGAGCTGAAACGCTTTTTCAATGACAATGAAATATTCGAATATGACATGCCGCAACATAACTTTCTGTATGCGGCCGATGAGCTGTAATGACTTTTTTCATATCATTTCTTTGTCAATTCAGAATTAGTAATTACTTTTGCAGCCAATCAAAGCAAAGCAACAAGAATGAAAGAAAAGAAGACTTTAACTCTTAAAACACTAAACAAAAGCAATATCTGGGACATTCAGGAAAATGATGTGTTCCGCATGTGGGAGCAAGCCGAGAAAGACACTGATCTGCGTGACAACCAACGACATTATATTGACGTCATTCGCAGTGCTTTCGAAATGGAAGAAGTGAAAGTCGACAAGCCCGAAATCATAAAGAAATATGAAATGCGCGGATACAAGGTAGGCACAATGCGCATGGGCGGAAGCACAGCAACAAAATGGGCCATAAAGAAAAAGCCTATCATGCGTGTGACTGACCTTACTTACGAGAACATCCATCACATAAGCGCATCTAAGCTCATGGAAGTGCTCGAAAGAAATTTCGGAGGCGGATGGGAATCGCTGTCGCAAAGCATCAGAGACATCATTGAAAGCGGCTTCGACATATCAACCACTACTCTGCCTGCCGACAGACTGAAAAAAGAAGGCGGCATGTACCAGAAAAAAATCAAAGACGGATATGAGGTGCTTGAAATTCCAAAGGGTACATGGATAGAAGCTATATTCGCAAAAGAAAAACCGGAAGCTGAGCGCATACACATCAAGTTCAATGACGCAGAAAACGAGAAGAAAAAAGACCTTGATGATGACGACAATGACGATGAGGAAGAGGCTCCCGTTGACGATAACTACAACCGTGATGAAGAAGATGATGATGATCAGTTTGATGATGATAAGCTGACAGAGGAAAGCTATCGCACCACCTTCGAGGAGAATCCGGAAGATCTCGGACTGGAAGCAGAAGAAACACCTGACGAAGACGAGGAAAACTATTAATAGCAATGTTTTTCTGCATTCAGACTATAAACACATAATGTTTTTTAATCAAAAAACATCTTTTTTATATCCCGTGGAAAGCTGCCACGGGATTTTTTGTGTAAATTTGCATTCGGCTTCTTTATAACATAAATATGCAGAACGTTCATTAAAGCCATAAGAAATGATTAGCAAAGCTAAGATTAAACAGATACATGCATTAGGACAGAAGAAAGGCAGAGACGAGCTAAGGGCTTTCGTGGCCGAAGGGCCGAAAGTCGTCGGCGACCTTCTTGACAGCGGCATGAAGGCAAGACTTATAACGGCCAAGGCTGACTGGCACTATGATGGTGACACTCTGAAAAATAAATGCGATGATTTCTATGATGTTACTGACGAAGAGCTGCGAAAAATAAGTTTCATGCAACATCCGCAGCAGGTGCTTGCCGTATTCAACATGCCGGAAGAGGAGAAAGAATTGCCCGACGCAAAAGAACAGCTGATACTTGCTCTTGACAGCGTACAAGACCCAGGGAACCTCGGTACTATTATTCGCATTGCTGACTGGTTCGGCATAAAAAATATTATCTGCTCACAAGAAACTGCTGATGTGTATAATCCGAAAACTATCCAGGCTACAATGGGGAGCATTGCACGCGTCAGCGTCAGATACACGCAGCTTGAACGTTATCTTGCCGGTCAGCCGGAAGGAATCCCTGTCTATGGCACACTGCTTGACGGCAAGAACATTTACACTCAGGAGCTTTCTGCTAACGGAATTATTGTAATGGGAAACGAAGGCAGAGGCATCTCTGAACCAATAAAAAATATTATCAACAGGAAACTGTTTATTCCAAACTGGCCGAAGGGACGGGAAACAGCTGACTCGCTCAACGTAGCCGTTGCCACGGCCATAACTTGTTCAGAATTCAGAAGACGGGAAGAATATGGAAATATTTAAAAATCAAAGTTTGAAACAGTGCTTTTACAGTGCTGCCACCGATTGTGTGAAAAACATAAAACGCTACATGCGCAGCATGTGGCCTGCAATGTTATTGTTTGCCGTACTGCTTTCAGTTACAGAATATTTCTTTTTGCCTAACAAGGCACTGCACGACTGGGGCATAGAGCAGCAAATGACTTCGTTCGTCGTACAGACCGTTGTTTACGTGCTCACAATTGCAGCTCTTTTCCTGCCAATAAAACCATTCATAAATCTTACAGGACAAAAACCGGCAGCAAAAAAAGCCTTACACGGAATGAAGCTTCTGATAAAGCACCCGGGAGACACGCTGATAGCCTTCATACTGCTTGTATTCATAGCTGTTGCTGTTATGATTATCCTGGCCATGCCGGCCGGAATTATGACCACAGCATTCAGCGTGGCACAAATAGGTACGCTGGAAGGTGACCCGCTCGGACTGCCTGCTTACTTCACAGCCATCATGCTGATAATGATGACGGCAAGCAATTTCTTGTTAGCCTGTGTCATTTTCTACGCAACTATGGTAATGACGTTTCTTGCAGGCAGCTGTGCTGTTCGCGACAGGGAGAAGAAAGCTATAATAACAGAAAACAAAAAGCTGCAAGACAATGAGCAGGTGATGATAGCTGACAAATAAAAATAAATGTATATCCGCAATAAATCACATGCATGGGCCGTGCCTTGTGCCGGCCATGAAAAAAGATGTTCGACAAAATATTAATAAAGTTGTTCCCAATTATTATCTGGCCTGCACATTTCTGTCCAACAGATAACGATGGAACCGAAAGGGATGCACCCCACTGCAAATATGGAGGATGTTTGGATGATTGCGGATTTATTCATATTTAAATATGATAATATAGCAAAATTTAATTTAGATAATGAGAAAAAAAATATTATTTATAGACCGTGACGGTACACTTATAGAAGAGCCGCAGGACGAACAGATTGACTCGTTTGAAAAGCTGAAATTTAAAAAGGGGCTATTCAAAAACCTTGGATTCATAGCGCAGAAGCTCGATTTCAAGCTTGTTATGGTTTCAAACCAAGACGGATTGGGCACATCATCCTTTCCGGAAGAGACCTTCTGGCCGGTGCATAATTTTATTCTTCAAACACTTGAAGGTGAAGGCATAACATTTGACGATCAGCTTATTGACAGACATTTTCCGGAAGACAACTCACCGATGCGGAAACCCGGCACGGGTATGCTTACCAAATATTTGAATAATCCGGAATATGACATAGCAGGCAGTTACGTAATCGGCGACCGCGACAGTGACGCCGAGCTTGCACGCAACCTCGGATGCAAGGCGCTTATCCTTGACCGCGACGGAATGACCTGGGATAAAATAGCTGAACTGCTTTTTGCCGGAGAAAGAATTGCTGAAGTCAGAAGAACAACGAAGGAAACTGACATATACGTGAAACTGAACCTTGACGGCAGCGGGAAAAGTGACATAAACACAGGAATAGGCTTTTTCGACCACATGCTTGAGCAGATAGCAAAACATGGAATGATTGATGTTACTGTTCAAGCAAAGGGGGACTTGTATGTTGATGAGCACCACACTATTGAAGACACTGGAATAACACTCGGCGAATGCATAAAAAAGGCTCTGGGCGACAAACGCGGTATCGAAAGATATGGGTATTGTCTGCCCATGGACGACTGTCTGTGCCAGGTTGCATTAGACTTTGGCGGACGCCCATGGCTCGTCTGGGACGCAGAGTTTAAAAGAGAAAAAATCGGTGAAATGCCTACTGAGATGTTCATGCACTTCTTCAAAAGCTTTAGCGATGCCGCGCAAATGAACTTGAACATCAAGGCTGAAGGAACAAACGAGCACCACAAGATTGAAGGCATTTTCAAAGCACTTGCAAGGTCTATAAAAATGGCGGTCAGAAGAGACATATATCACTATGAGCTGCCTACATCAAAAGGAAAACTGTAAATACAGAGCACTTTATAATGTGAACATTACAGCAAAAAAGGTAAGAAGTGTTATTTGCATTTCTTACCTTTTTTGCATGAAAATGATTACTGTCAACCTATATATGCAAGCATGTAATCACCGGTACTTTTGTAGTTTACATTAACAGAACTTCCGTTTTTTAAATTCTCTACCTTACAAAAGGTTTGCATAATGTTGGAAACACGCATCTCTGAAAAACGCAAATCGTCTTCAGAAAAATACTTATATACTGTCTCCTTGGCACACCAATGCAAAAGCATTGTATTGACATCATCGGCCTTTTCATCCTGACGTAAAAAACGAGAGGCTATTTTTTTCACTCTTTCACTTTGATATTCTATATCTACTGCTACATTTTCTTTTTTTGAAAGTATAACAGCGGCATAGCCAAGCGTATGGCTGATACTGACATGATAGCCGCTGAGCAATGGCTTGCCTGACGCATTATGCGTAACAGGTCCGGCATCAGGGGCTATTTCGTGCAGCAAAGCCATAACTGATAATTTTTCCATCCGGCACGGCTCATAGCTATACCTCTTGCGCAATTCTTGAAGATATGGTTCAAGAAAAGGATTTTCCAAGCATATAGCCTGCTCATCGCCTTCTATTTTCCACAGACCTAGAACGGCAGATGATGATAAATTTCTTACGGACAACAAGGACATTTCTATTGCTCTTCTTTTTTTTCAGTCTTTGGCAGTGCTGTGTGCGGATGCACAATAACCTTCACCTTGCTTATGCGGCGTTCCTCAAGGCCAAGAACCTCAAAAACATAATTTTTATATTCTATACGTTCATGAAGACTCGGAAAGTTTCCTTTTATCTCAAGAAGAAGACCTGCAAGCGTATCAGCATCACCCTCTACATCTGAAAATTCGTCATCATCTATATTTAATATCTTCGAGAAATCACTTAAAAGCGTTTTTCCTTCAAAGATATATGTATTGTAATTGAGCTTTGTATAATTCTTCTCTTCTGTGTCATATTCGTCATTTATCTCACCGACAATCTCCTCTAGAATGTCTTCAAGTGTAACAATGCCGCTCGTACCGCCATATTCATCTACAACAATTGCAATATGTACTTTGTTTTCTTGAAATTCACGTAGCAAATCGTCTATTTTCTTTGTTTCCGGAACAAAATATGGCGGACGTATAAGACTCTGCCAGCGAAACGTGGACGGCTTTCCAAGATAAGGAAGGAGATCCTTTATATAAAGTATTCCACGAATGTTATCCGTGTTATCCTGATATACCGGTATACGGCTGTAGTTATTATCTACTATACATTTCAACACTTCCGTATATGTTGATTTGATATCAAGATCAACAATATCCTGGCGGCTTGTCATTATCTCCTTTGCTGTTTCATCGCCAAAGCGGATAATGCCTTTAAGCATGCTCTGCTCATCTTTAATTTCGTCTTTGTCTGTAAGCTCCAATGCCTGTTCAAGGTCATCAACGCTGAGCTGCCTAGTTTCCTTAGGCACTGCCTTCTCGGCTATTATACCACTTTTAATAAGTATCGTCTCGAAAGGCCAGAAGAGTTTTCTGAGAAAGTATATTCCCTTGACGGCACGACGGCAAAAGGACAGAGCATTCTGACGAGAGTACACCTTTGGCATTATCTCACCAAAGAGAAGTAAAAGGAATGTCAGCAATACTGTTATGCACAGAAACTCCATCCATTCTGCGTTGAATTTCAATATCGATGAAAAAATATAATTACAAAGCATTATTATAGTTACATTGACAAGATTGTTTGTTATCAATATTGTTGCCAATGTGCGCTCGCTGACCTCACGCAAATCACAAATCTGCTTGTCCGTTGAACTCTTCTCCGGTTCTAGTTCATCAACGTCCTGCGGGGTAAGACTGAAAAAAGCTATTTCTGAGCCGCTTGCAAAACCGGATACAAGCAGCAGCAACACCGCCAATACAGCAGCAAAAATCACCCCTGATGTTACAGGACGTAATACTACAAGAGATGATATATCTAATAAAAAATATATTGTGCTCAAAATATTGTGCTCAAAATATTGTACTCAAAATTGCTAATATTATTGCTATGCAAATTAAGTGGCAGGACGCCTATATTAAAATCCAAATAGTTGATTTTTAATATATCAATATAATAATATCATCTTTTCAAAATTGATTGCATCAATGTTTCAACGATAATTATATGCCCTGTCGTTTGTTTTAACATAACGGATTTATCAGAAAGGTGATTTGTTTTCAGAAGAACCAAATGGCAGATCCGGACTTGCTCCGCTTGCCTTGATTTTTTCGTTGTCAGAAATATTATTATTCACCGCTCCAGAAACAGAGCCATTAGCATTCTGCAATGACTGAGACTTTGGCGTCAGCATCTCCATATTTTCAACATGTATTTCTGCAACAGTACGCGGCCGGCCTTGTTTGTCATTATATGTTCTGTAACGTAAGCGTCCTTCAATATACAGTTTGTCACCTTTATGAACATATTTCTCTACAACCTTTGCCTGATTGCGAAAGAAAACAAGAGTGTGCCAGTCTGTTCTGTCTGGTACCTTTGTTCCGTTAGGCAGCGTGTATCCACGTTCCGTAGTTGCAAGTGACACATTGGCGATTGCCTGGTCAGCGTCATAATATGTTATTTTGGGTTCTTTACCAACATTACCTATCAACATTACTTTATTCATAACTATCTATTTTTGTTTATTTGATGTTGTACTTATTTTATTGGCTTCTTTATGCAAAATTAAGAAAAATAGTTCAAGAAAACTCTTTTACATTAAAATATATTGGGAAATAATTTGGCGAAAATGAAAAAGTCCGCGGCCAATTCTATTGTCAGCAATGTATGGTTCGCGGCTGCAGGGGCCGTGCCTGGCGGTCCTAAAGCAATATTCGACTTCTTTTTATTATCGGTGGAACATTTCTTGTTAGCCGGAATATTTCTGTCACAACGATAACGGTGAAACAGAATGGGCACACAGCCACAGCATGTTGACAATTCTTTTTAAAAATAATGTGAAAGTCATTTTTACGACATTAAAAAAAAGTTATTTGCCAAGTTTAGATTACCCGACATTAGCGTTTTATTTCACTTTCACAAACGGATAAAAAAATTGGATGAATATGGATAACAATTAATAAATACCCATATTCATCCAAACAAAATTCAATCAGTTCAAAAAATTATTTCCACATACCTAAATATGTAAAGTGAAAGTTTTTACCCTTTGCTGAAGGAAACTGGCTGCGGTTATCCACTATCGTACGAAGGTAATCAACTATTCTGTCATAGCACTCCTGACCGGAACAAGCCTTTACATCAGCAACAAAATGCGTATCACGATATTCATGCTTGCCAGTTTCTGGTATTAAGACAACACGCTTAAAATCAAGAGAGCCCTCATACCACCCCGGCAGTTCTTCTGACAAGCGCATTGCTGCCGACACTGACGGATCACGGCGGTCTGGCATCTGCTCAACAGCATGCAGCGCTTTCTTATCCTTAAAGTCCTGCATAGTACGTGCTGTTGTCTTTATTATAATAAAATAAACACGTGGACGAACTTTATATCTTTTTGGAAAAAAAACATCATTTGCCGCATAATTACGAATATCTGCCTCCATATCCGGTGTGATATCCAACTCTGAAATTGAATGCAGAAAATCAATAGCTTGATCTGCATTAGAAACTAACGTTTCTTTATTAAAATACCTTATATAAAGATTCATGTTCGATGATTTTTTCAAAAAGATGAAAAAAAAGAAAAAAAGAGCGGCAAACGGGACTCGGACCCGCGACCTCGACCTTGGCAAGGTCGCGCTCTACCAACTGAGCTATTGCCGCAACAAA
>OMUH01000001.1 GCA_900314195.1 uncultured Prevotella sp. | reverse complement strand
AAGGAATTAATGAATCAAGAACTCAGTTGAGATTTTGTATACATAACATTGTAGCTTTCCTTTACATGATTAGAATCTGCGGTGTCCGCATTGAGGAGATAGAAGACCCGAAGATGCGCGACATGCGTGTTTGATTCGTAGTAATCTGGTGAGCCTATAGCCATAGTTGATCAGACACAAAAAAGGCGGCTCCCTTATTCAAGAAGTCGCCCCGCCGGTCAATGCCGACTATAGGAGATTATGTTGTAAAACAAAAAGGGGACTGCTCCCATGAAGAGAACAGTTCCTGTAATACCACTGAGCAGCAACGCCGGGGTTAGGCGACCTCAATGCGCTTTGTCTCTTTCTCTGCCTTACCCGTGCGAGGAAGGGTGATGTGAAGCACACCGTTATTAACCTTTGCCTCAATCTTGTCTTTCTCAACCGTAGAAAGTAAAATACGACAGAAATGAAAGTTTATTTAAAAGTTTTTTTACAGAATTTTTAGAACAGACCTTATATTATGTTTTCTAACTTCGGACGGCCACAATGATCGCTCCCTGCATGTGAACATTATATTACTATAATTAATGTTAGGCTTTAAAAAGAAAACATAAAAGTTTTTAAAAATATTTTGTATTTTTAACACTATACTGTCGTGTTATGTTGTATTATTTACTATCTTTGTCGCGATAATATCTAAAACGTGTAAAATCTACTTTTAAACTTTTAAAACAAGTTTACCATTAAACCCGTATTTTGCTTATGACATAAAGATCAATTAACATTCATGAGTGTTTCTCATGAAAAATTTTTGTAAACGCTAAGTTAAAGTGTTGTATAAACACTATGCGTTCTTACATTCAATAAATGTATAAACCTAAAAATTATAAATTTTAATAAACAGCTAATAATTTTTATGAGAGCTAAACAATCTTTTTCAACAGTTGTTGCTTCTCTTGCCGTGCTCATGGGCTTTGCGTCCTGTACGGATTGGGGCGATACAGATCCGGAGGCAGGCAATCAGGTTTACCCGTCGCGTCAGGTGGTATCGGCTTTAGACTTTGAGTATGGTGATGACAAGCCTCTGTTCTCCGATCTCGATGCAACATCGGGCGGAGTAGAGAACGTTACAGACGACTCGCTTGAGAGTAAAGTGTTGCGCGTGGATAATGAGGGTGCTGCGCGCATAAAGAACCCTTATCTTGGTGTTCGCCTGCAGAACGGTGCAGCCGTTACTTTTTGGGTGAAGACCGACAGCGCAGATCTTGACCGTCCGCTTATTTCGTTTGCAGGCGATGATTCTGCCGACAGTGTCTTCTACATAACGGCCAACGGACAGATAAAGTATTACAAGGCACATGAGCTGCAGAGCCGCTGTCTCGACGACAACAATCCTGCCGATGCCGTAACTGGTGTCATGCCGGCTGGTAAATGGCATTTCGTGGCTATTCAGGTGTCTGACGAAGGCTATCAGTTCTGGATAGACGGAAAGAAGAGTCTGTCGGGAGCCTCTACTGGCACACTGCCTACTGATTTAAAATATTCAGACATAGTTTCTTTTATCAATCATGCACCTTACGTGTATCTCGGCGAAGCCGATTCAAAAGGTACGTTGAAACTTGAGGGCGCACAGTATGATGACATTACATTCATACGCAACATTATGAATGCGTCAGACTATGCATATCCTAAAAAGGGTAAGATGAACGGCGGTGGCTCTGAGGATACAGAGAAACACTATTACAGAACAGTCGGCAACACAGACTGCACCTCTGCATGGTGGACAACGTTTACAGATTATTTCACAATACCTTCAGAGCAGTCACTTCATCTGCGTTTCGTCAATCACACCTCAGGCGCAGGCAACTGGAACAACTGGAACCTTGTGGTGACTACCGACGATGCGCGCGGAGGCGCTTCATACAGTGAGTATTTTGTTCTGCGTTCAGACCTGTACGGTTGGGGCAACGGCGATTACAATGCTGCAAACATTACCGGTGAAGGCGGATATACAAACATCAACTGGGATACCTTCCGCCAGGACATGGAGGGCGCAGTGGTTGACCTCACGGTAGAGCGTCTGGGCACAGCTGTTAACGTTACTGCCGTGGCAACAGCCAAGAACGGTACTGTTTATACAGAAAAGTACACCCAGCGGTGCGGCGACGGAACTCAGAACATACGTGCATTCCTTGTATGTGACGGCTCATGGTTTGAGATTGATGAAGATGAAACGGTTATCGGCAGCAGCTGGACCAGTGGACAGAATGTTGTCGGAGCAGCTGACAACTCATCAGCATGGTGGACAAACTTCTCTGATTATCAGCGCATACCGGCTGACGGCACCGTTACGTTTAAATTCATCAACCATACATCCGGCACCGGCAACTGGAACAACTGGAACTGCTGCGTGGCAACGGATGACGTGCGCGGCGGCGCAAATTACAGTGAATATTTTGTTCTGCGTTCAGACCTCTACGGTTGGGGCAACGGCGATTACAATGCAGCCAACATTGCCGGTACAGGCAGCTATGTTAACATTAACTGGGATACCTTCCGTCAGGATATGGAAGGCGCCACGGTGTATGTCACCATCTCGCGCAGCGGAGGCGAGGTTACGCTCACGGCCAATGAATATACCACCAACGGAAAGGTATATACAGAGACATACAAGCAGGGCAACTGTGGAGCAGGCAGCATTATCAGAACCTTCTTGATTGTTGACGGTTCGCATCTCGACATGCTCAAGGCCGGATATATGCCTTATGCTGATGACGTCATCAAGCAGCGTACGGCAGAGATTAATAAATAAAACTGTAGAAAAACAGAGCAAATGAACAATAATATATTTCAAAGACTCATTCTGGGCTCGGCAATGACACTGGCAACGGTTGCCGTGTCGGCCCAGGACGGCCTTCGCCTGACGGGTACGGTCGTTGACAACAATGGCGAGGAGATTATCGGCGCCACCGTTATGGAGGCAGGTACAACAAACGGTACCGTTACAGACCTTGAGGGCCGTTTCGTTATAAACATAAAGAATCCTAAGTCTACTTTGCGTGTCAGCTATGTGGGCTTTGAGCCGCAAAGCATCAGGGTAGGAGAGAACCACACACTGCATATAGTTCTTAAGTCAGAGGCGCAGCAGCTCAGCGACGTGGTCGTGGTCGGCTATGGCCATCAGAAGAAAGAAAGCGTTGTCGGCGCCATCTCACAGGTGTCGAACCGCGAGCTTCTGAACTCACCGGCGGCAAACGTCTCGCAGGCGCTGTCGGGCAAGGTGACCGGTCTGGTGACCACACAGACATCAGGTGCGCCGGGTGCAGATGATATGAAACTGTATATCCGCGGACGTGCATCATTTGCCGGCGACAACCAGCCGCTTATCATGGTTGACGGTGTGGAACGTGAGTTCTCTCAGATCGCTCCTGACGATATTGAAAGCATTTCAGTGCTGAAAGACGCTTCGGCAACGGCTGTCTATGGTGTGCGCGGTGCCAACGGCGTGATACTTATCACCACCAAGCGCGGCCGCGACGCCAAGCCGGTGGTCAGCCTGTCGGCAAACTGGCAGTGGTCGTCACCGACGCGCACGGATACATATCTTGATTCCTATCAGAGCGTGAAGCTGCTCAACGAGGCTCTTACCAATGACGGCCGCGACCCGCAGTATTCTGAACAGGATGTAGAGATGTTCCGCCGCAGCGTGAACGGCGAGCTGAGCGGCACTGATGCATTGCTCTATCCGAATGTAGACTGGTATGACTATGTGCTTCGCAACAGCGCGCCGGCACAGAGATACAATGTTAATGTGCAGGGCGGCACAAAGCGTATGCGCTATTATGTCAGTCTTGAATACTACGATCAGCAGGGATTGTTCAAGAATTTCTCACAAGACCAGTACGGCAACAAGAGCAACCAAAGCTATGACCGTGTTGGCTTCCGCTCCAATCTTGACTTCCTAATAACAAGCAATCTGACTGCAAGTGTCAATTTCGGTACCCGCTTTGAGGAGCGCAAGGGGCCTAACTCCAACGAGTCATTCGACGGTACATACTCACAGATATTCTATGACTTGAACCATACGCCGGGCTGGCTTTTCCCTGTGTCTTATCAGCTGCGTGATGCCGACGGCAATGTGGAGCGTACGCTGTACGGCGGCAGCTCACAGTATCAGGACAATGCAGTGGCTCGTCTGGCCAAGGCCGGCTTCTACCGTGCGGCAAACACCATCAACGAGACCAACTTCATTGTTGACTACAAGATGGACTGGCTGACGCCAGGACTGTCGGCACGCGGCATGGTCAGCTTCGACTACGAGTCGTTCTACAACCGTCACATGAACGCAACGTTCGCCACATACGAGCTTAACGACCGCAACAATCCGAACAGCCTGTCGTCGTATACCAAGTTTAATGATGACAGTGAGCTGGCATACAACGGTGACGGTCAGACGTCTACATATAAGTTGTATATGGAGGCACAGCTCAACTACGCACGTAAGTTCGGCAAGAATGACGTTACAGCAATGGTGCTTTACAACCAGAACGACTATCGTTATCAGGCAGACCTGCGCCGTCGTTACTCAGGTCTTGTAGGCCGTGTCACCTATGGTTATGATGACCGCTACCTTGCCGAGGTTAATTTCGGCTATAATGGTTCTGAGAACTTCCGGCGCGGCAAGCGCTTCGGTTTCTTCCCGGCATTCTCTGTCGGCTGGGTCATCAGCAACGAGGCTTTCATGAAAGACCTGCACGACAAGTTCCTTGACAACCTCAAGATCAGGGCAAGCTACGGTGAGGTCGGCAACGACGTATATCAGGTTAACGGTGTGCGTCAGCGCTTCCTGTATGAAGAGAAGTGGAGCCAGATCAGCAACGACTATTATTTCGGTACTGCCGGACATACAGGTATCTATGAATCACAGTATCCGAACTATGACGTTACATGGGAAAAGGCACACAAATACGACGTCGGTCTTGACTTCAGCCTGTGGAACGGACTGCTCTACGGAACGTTCGACTATTTCTATGAGAAACGTGACAATATCCTTACGGCTTATCAGTCGCGTCCGCAGTGGATCGGCGTAGCAATGGCTGCCGGCAACCTCGGTGAGACCAAGAACCGCGGTTTCGAAATAGAACTGCATCACACAGGAAAGATAGGAAAGGATGTGCGCTATAATGTAAGCGCAAGCTTCAGCCATGCTGCCAACGAGATTGTAAACATGGACGAGCCGGCACTTATGACGGCATACCGCAAGCAGGCCGGACATTCCATCGGCCAGTATTTCGGACTTATTGCCGACGGATTCATAACATCTGAAGACTTGGCATCAGGCAATCTGCCAGTATCAACCTACACGGACAAAGTGTCTGTCGGCGATCTGAAATACCGTGACATGAACGGCGACGGCTTTATCGACGACCGTGACCAGACAGCCATCGGCTACAGCAATGTGCCTGAGAATACATATTCGCTCGGCCTTGGCTGCACGTGGAAGGGCATAGGCTTCAATGTGCTCTTCTCCGGTGTCGACCATGTGTCACGTTATTATGACGCAGAGACAATGTATGCATTTGTCGGCGGCGGAAAAGTAAAGGAACATCACCTTGGCCGTTGGGATCCGGCACAGAGCGAGCAGTGGAACCTCAGCCATGCCACATATCCGTTGCTTCACTATGATGCTGCCGGTAATCACAATCAGCGGGTAAACAGCTTCTTCCTTAAGAACGGCGCGTTCCTCAGACTGAAGAACATCGAGCTTTCTTACAACCTGCCGGCAAAGTGGATCAAGCACGCATGGATGAGCGAGGCACGTATATTTGTAAATGCCAACAACCTGATTACCTGGGATCATCTTGATGACCTCGTCGATCCTGAGAGCGAGGGTTCCAACAGGTATCCTATAATGAAAACAGTTAACGTGGGTGTAAACCTAAAATTCTAACGTAACAGACATGAGAAAATCATTTTATCATATAGCCGCACTGCTCATAGCCGCACTGCCCGCGTTCACATCGTGCGAGGACTTTCTCGACAAGGAAGCGAGCAACGAGCTGACAGGAAAGCAGACCTTCAGCTCATGGACCACCATGGAGCAGTTTCACATAGACACATATAACTTCCTGCTCAACGGCGAATGCCGTGTCGGCAGCAGCTGGCTTGACGCCGCCACCGACCTTGCCGAAACGAGCATAGCCACCAGCGGAGCGCGCACAGGCTTCAACATCGGCAACTATTATTCTGATGCTGCGGCAGCAGAGCTCACGTCGCTGTGGGAAAGCCGCTACCGCGGAATAAGAAAGTGCAACATGCTTCTTGAGCGTATAGACTCAGTGCCAAAGGCGGCCGACGACTCATACGAGCTTTATGAGACACATAAGAACTGGTATAAGGGAGAGGCACGCTTCATGAGAGCCTATTTCTATTGGGAGCTCTTCCTGCGCTACGGCCCTGTGCCATTGGTGACAAAAACCCTTGATCCTGACGGCGACCTGCTGACGGGATATACCGAGCGTCCTTCAGTAAAAGACTATGTAGTCAATTTTGTTATTCCTGAGATTAAGGCAGCCGAGCAGCTTGTCATGGACAAGGCAAGCAGTGACCTTGCCGGTTATCAGGGCCGCATAAACAAAGACATCTGCCGCGGTATGCTGACGCGCATATATCTTTATATGGCCAGTCCGCGCTACAGCGCTGAGAGCGGAATAACATGGCAGGACGCAGCTGATATGTGCAAGAGCTTCATAGATGATTACGGCTCACATTACAGACTGATGCCAGATTACGGCAATGCGATTCTCTCAACGACATTCTCGCAGGGAAATACGGAAACGATATTCTTCAGAAGCGACGTGTCGCAGGGCTGGAGCAGCTATGGCTTCTCTACCGACACGCCGGTGGGAGAGGGCGGCAACGGCGGCAACTGCCCGTCACAGAACCTTGTTGACATGTATGACATGGCTGACGGTTCGGCACCTTTTTCTTCATACGATGCCACCGGTGCGCCTGTTTATACAAACGGCACTCCTTCTGTTGACGCTGCCAGCGGATATGACGATGCGCATCCGTTTGCCGGCCGTGATCCTCGTCTGAAGGCTACCGTGCTCTGCAACGGTGATATATGGAACGGACGTGCCATAAATGTGGTGGCCGGCATGGCGGACAATCCGCGCGGAAACGCCAATGCCACTCCTACAGGATATTATATGCGCAAGTATATGCCTGAGGCCATTCTGCAGAATATTCACACGGGTACAGCCTATCGTAACTGGATAATCATGCGCTATGCAGAGGTGCTGCTCAACTATGCCGAGGCGCTTTCTGAAGCCAACTTCACAGGCAATTACGCTACGGTGTGCAATCTTCTTGACACGATTCGCCATCGTGCCGGCATCACGGGCAATGTGGCTGAGCGCCCTGACCTTGCGTCACCTGAAGCCATGCGTGCCTTCATTCATAAGGAGCGCACGGTGGAGCTTGCCTTCGAGGAACACCGTCCTTGGGATGTGCGCCGTTGGAATGTGGCCGTTGAGGCTCTATCGCGCCCTGTTTACGGCATAAACGTAGCTGCTGACGGTACGTGCACGCGTAAGGTGGCACAAAACAGAGTGTTCTCTGAAAGAATGTATCTCTATCCTATTCCGGAAACGGAGACTTGGAAAACAAATATTGCCAACAACCCGGGATGGGGCAACAACTGAAAACCTTTATTTCTTTACGATTCAGAATTTAAATACTGACTATGAACAAAAATAAGAAAAAACAATATAATAAAAGGTTGTCACTGCGCACAGTCACAATGGCTGCCGCTCTTTTGGCTGCTCCTGCCGTTATGGCGGCAAGTAAGGGCGACACCATACGCGGACGTGTCATTGACGATGCAGGACGCCCTGTCGTAGGCGCATACGTCAACGTCAGCGAGGAGTTTAAGAAAGCATGTACGGACAGCCTCGGCTATTTCGTGCTGAAAAACATCGAACCGAAAGACGAGCTCTTCGTCACTTATGTCGGTTATAAGGAAGCGCGTGTGAAACCGCGTTTCGACGGCAATCTTGTCATCCGCATATCGCCGGCTGACCCTTATGAGGAAATGCAGCCGGTTGCTTTCGGTGAGAAGAAACGCAAGCTGACCACGGAAGCCATCTCGACAGTCGGCGGTGAGGAACTTGAAAAGCATCCTGTTACGGTGCTTCAGAACGCCTTCACGGCAACACTAAACGGTGTAGAGACATACGAGGCACAGTCGGAGCCGGGATGGTCAGAGACATCGCTTTACATCCGCGGCATACGCACGATGAACAGCAACGCACGTGCGCCGCTGGTGATTATCGATGATGTTGAGCGTGACCTGTCTTTCCTCGATGCTTATCCTATCGAGAGTGTAACGGTGCTGAAAGATGCAGCCGCAACAGCAATCTATGGCATGCGCGGCGCCAACGGCGTAATTCTTGTCAAGACAAAACGTGGCAAGGCCGGAAAGCTGAAGGTTGACTTCACCCATGAGTTCGGTTTGCAGATGATAGCCGGCATTCCGGAAAGCCAGAACTCTTACAACTACGCGCTGACAATGAACCAGGCCCGTTATCTCGACGGCCTGGACCCGCTCTACAGCGACTATGACCTTGAACAGCTGCGCAAGGTGTGCAACGGCGAAGAGCTGACCGGTATGGACAAGTATCATTATTTTAACACCAACTGGCACGATGTTATGCTGCGTCAGACTGCGCCACAGAGCCGCACCAACCTGCAGTTCAGCGGCGGTACTGACAGAGCACGTTATTACGTCAGCTTCTCATATCTTCGTCAGGAAGGAATGTTTGACAACAAATGGACAAAGTGGACCGGCGATTACAACAACAATGAAACGCTGAACCGCTATAACCTGCGTGCAAATGTCGATATAAAGGCGAATAAGTTCCTTAACATCGGTCTTGACCTCGGCGGTCGTATCGACAACATCACTCAGCCGGGTATTGACGTGTGGAACCTGTTTACGTGGGGTGCTGGCGAGAACCATCCTGACTGGCCTGTGTTCTGTCCTAACGGCGAATTCTTCATGCCGACATCGTCAGACTCAAAGAACGGTGCCGCTCAGCTTGCCGGACGCGGACTTGAGCAGAACCGCCGCCGTAATCTTTACTCAACAGTTAATGCAACAGGTGACATAGGCGCGCTCATACCGTCTGTTCCTGCCTTGAACGGTCTGAAGGCCAATGCCGTTATCAGCTTCGATGCTTTCGACACGTTCAGAAAGACGCAGGTGGCCGACATTGATACATATTATTATGACTACGACAACACATCGGTTACCGATCCGAGCCAGTACACATACAAGCGTGTGAGAACATACGCTGCGCTGCCTGATCCTACAACATACGCGCGTCAGTATACATATAATATAAATACCCGTTTCGGTCTGTCATACGAGCATGAGTTCAAAGGCGGGCATTATGTTAACGCGCAGGCCTTCTTCCGCAGTTATAAGAACACTGTTCGCGGTGCAAACTCTTCGTTCCGCTATCTGTCATGGAATGCGCAGGCCATGTATGCGTTCAAGGAACGTTATGTAATCAATGCAAGTGTGTCTCGCATGGGCTCAGACAACTTTGTAAAGAACAACAGATGGGATACATTCCCGGGTGTAGGCTTTGCATGGGTAATCAGTGAAGAGCCTCTTTTGAAGAAGTTCAAGGACAACGGCACACTGCAGCTGCTCAAGTTCCGCATGTCTTACGGCGAGGCAGGTCAGGCCATGACCTACGCTCTTGGCGACGACGGCTCATATTCTTCTGACGGAACAGCAACAGGCACCATAGGCCGCTATCCTTATCAGAGTATCTACGCTCAGGGTTCAGGCTACAATTTCGGTACTACACAGAGCTATGTGGAGGGTGCTTATGAGAAGCTTGCGGGCAATCCTAACAACATCTGGGAAAAGAGCAAGATGATAAACTTCGGTTTTGATTTTGACTTGCTCAAGCACAAGCTCTATGGCTCTCTTGATTTCTTCAAGGAAAAGCGCTCGCAGATACTTGTTGACCGTTCTACCGTTCCGACACTGATGGGTATCACCTCTGCACAGGACTCATACGGACGTGCTGAGACACACGGAATGGAGGCCAAACTCGGCCACCAGTATCAGGTTAACCGCCACTTTGGCTACCACTTTGAGTGGAACGTAACATATAATACCAATATGATTACCGAGATGGATGAGCTGCCTAACAAATACAGCTATCAGAACCAGACCGGCAAGCGCATAGGACAGTATTTTATGTATAAGCTCGATCAGTGGGCTAGTGACCCTAACCTTATTCCTACATCGCAGCAGGATGCCATTGACCATCCGGAGAAGTATCCGTACAGCTCATTCGGCACTTACAAGCTCGGCAATGCCGTGTTCAAGGATGTAAACGGCGACCGTATCATCAATGACTACGACCGTGTGGCCAGCGGATACAGCAACTCAAAGATTCCTGAGATTGTTCACAGCTTCAACATAGGCTTCAACCTCTATGGCTTTGATGCGCGCGTTATTCTGACAGCATATCTGAACCGTACAGTAGAGTGCCGTGAGAACATGGACTATGGATTCGGCTGGGGCGGTACTTCAACGCATGAGGTTACAAAGACATGGGGCTACTATACCGATGACCCTCTTGATCCGCGCAATATCAACGCCAAGTATCCTCGTCTGAGCACATCATTCAGTGATGTAGACCGTAACTATCCGGCCAACCAGTCGAATATATGGGAACAGAACGGCAATTTCTGGTCACTGCGTAACATTGAGGTAGGTTATTCATTCCCGACCAGCTGGATAGCCAAGGCGTACCTGACCAAGCTGCGTGTGTATTTCAGTGCTTATAACATAGCTACGTTCTCACACTTCGACAACGGCTTTGACCCGGAGAACCCGACAAACTACATCTGGGCTTATCCTAAGACAAAAACGTTCTCGTTCGGTGTAAATGTAAGCTTCTGATGCAAGGTCTGACCAATCTGCCTGGAAAGAATATTCTGTATGCTCAGCAGATATTCTGCTGTTATGAAAACAGAACAGCTCTTTCCGGCAGGCTGCGGCCGGCTGAAAAAACGGTCATGCAGAGGTTGGACAATCGAATATAAATAAAAAATAAAAAGAACAAAATGAAGAAACACAATAAAATATATTCTGCCATAATACCGGCAGTGCTGGCGGTGCTTTCTTTGGGCATGTCGTCGTGCAACGATCTGCTTGGCTGGGATATGGACAAGGAATACGACACGTCGCTTTCTGGTGACAAGGTGTTCAGCAATGAAGCTCTCACCCGCGGTTTCCTGGCTAACATATATACAAATCTTCCTGACGGTTTCGGACCGCTCAGCGACACTCAGTTTACCGGTGCGAGCCGCGATGCCATGACCGACAATGCCGTTACGTCATGGGGACTGCACTATTACACGAAGATAGGCAGCGACGGCTATACTGCTGAAGACCATCCGCTGCTTGGTTTCTGGAACACCGACCTTTACGGTATTCGCAAATGCAATCAGTTTCTGCGTCAGGCCCGTGCTGATGTTATTGGCAACGAAGCCAAGTCAGGCGATGACAATCATCTTTATCAGCGCAACATTGCTGAGGCAAAGCTTCTCAGGGCTATCTTCCATTTCGATTTGGTTTGCTGGTTCGGCGATGCACCCGTTCTCGGTGGTGACGGCGATTCTGCTGTTGTCTTTGACAATACGAGCGATATGAACATTCCGCGTACTAATAAGTCGGATGCTCTCGACTGGATAATAGATCAGTGCAACCAGGTGAAAGACGTGCTGCCGTTCAGATATGCTGACGAGTCGACAAACTGGGGACGCGTCAACGGCGCTACGGCATACGCGCTCATCTCCCGCGCACGTCTTTACCGTGCTAGCAAGTTCTATCATAAGGACGGCGACAATGAAACTGCTCTGTGGCAGGCTGCCGCACAGGCTGCCGCTGACTTCATTGCCAAGAACAATGCACAGAGCAATCCTTACAGACTGCATAACACCGGCAATCCGAACAATGACTATTACAGTATCTTTGCCGGTGACTCTTACGACCCTACGCTGAGCGAAGAATTTATTCTTGCCCGTTCTGTATGGAACACCAATCAGGTTGAGAGAGTATTCCTTCCGGTTGGCTTTACCGGTCGTTTCGAGGGTGACGGACGTACCAACCCGACACAGAACTTTGTAGACTGCTTTGAAATGGCAAACGGAAAGAAAATCTCTGATGCCACTTCAGGTTATGACGACCAGAACCCTTATGCAGGCCGTGACCCACGTCTTGACCAGATTGTGTTCCATCACAACATGACGTGGGGCCGTGCCGACCAGGAAGAGCAGCGTCAGCTTGACATGAGCTCCAATGCCGGCGGTACGGGCATTGACTATACTTCTTCAATGGGCGGTACGTACACAGGCTATTATCTGAAGAAATATGTCAACAACATATCATCGAAATCGCCTACGACATACAAGCATGCATGGCCTATATTCCGTTTCACCGAAATCTTGCTGAACGCTGCCGAGGCCTATTGCGAGGCCGGCGACCTTACGCAGGCAGAAAGCTACATCAATCAGATCCGTGACCGTGCCGGCATGCCGCACTATAGCGGACTGACAAAGGAACAGCTTCTTGACCGCATACGCAACGAGCGCCGCATAGAACTGTCGTTTGAGGATCACCGCCGCTTTGACCTGACCCGCTGGATGGCTTATGACGACAATGCCGAGACAACGAATTACAACACGGCTGAAAGTCCGACAAGCCTTCGTCATCTGTTCGGAGTGCATATAACAGGAACAGATGTAGTCGGACATCCTGTTTATACTTACGGACCGGCTGAGACCGTAAACACACGTGTCTTTAACAACCCGAAGAACTATCTCTTCCCGTTGCCGGCTGATGAGGTGAAACGCTGCCCTAATCTTAAGCAAAATCCGGGTTGGGAATAAAATACTGTTAATAAAACACTGTTAATAAAACACTGTCAAGACAGAATTTTTATTAAACCATTATAATTTATCCGCAGTCACCCAAATCGATTTGCTGTACGAATAAAATCGCCCGGCAAATGACATACAATTGGTTGACTGCGGATATTTTATTTGAAATTTCAGCGGCGGCAACGACCGTTTTCTTGCGGAAAGCAGCTGGATTTATTTAAGAAACAATACGTGTGAGATAAAAGGGTATTTTTTATACACTTTTTTTGTTAATAAAATTAGTTAGTAAAATTTTATTTTATATCTTTGTCACAAAGATAACTTTTTGATAACAATACTTATAATTTACCATGAAAAAAATATTCTTGTTTGCAGCCATGGCCTTTTGTCTTGCGGCTCATGCCGATGACAATATATGGGCATTGAAAACGCAGTCGGGAGAGCTGGTAAGGCTTTCTGATGTCAGTTACATCATTGAGCCGGAGGGCGAGACAACTTTTTCTATTGTAAAGAATGACAATACCGCAGTAAGCGGTGTTACCAGCGCACGTTTTGTCAAGACCAGTGCCACGGCAATAGATAATGTTTCTGCCGGCGAGTCTGGCTTGACGTTTTCTGTGTCGGGAAACGCGATAACCCTTATAGGCACACAGGCCGGAGCAACAGCCGGCATCTATGACCTCGCCGGGCGTGCAGTAAAAAATGTAACCACGCAGCGTCAGCAGACGGTCATCAGCCTTGCCGGTCTTGTGAGCGGAACATACGTGCTCAGTCTTGGCAAGACAAACGTAAAATTCATAAAAAAATAGCATGGCCATGAAAATAAAAAGAATATATACAACTTTCTTTACAGCGGTAATGTGCACGGCCGGAATGCATGCACAGATTTACGTGGAGCGTACCAATCTGAACACTCAGTCGTTGCCGGCAGGCAGCATCTCGTTTAATCAGAACACTGCCGACCGCTGGGCTCTTGGCCTCGGCGGCAATAAGTCTTATCTTTCAGCATGGGACGTGGCTAACTTCAGCCGGCTGTATATTCCTCAGTCAGAAGAAGAACGCTCGTTGGCCGTCTATAAGGCACCTGTGTATGCAGATGATTACCGTTCTTTCAATGCGTGGCCACAGAGAAACAACTGGCAGCTTGCAAACGTGCATGACCCGACAGTGATGAAGGCTGCCGACGGATATTATTATATGTATCAGACCGACGCCAGCTATGGCAATGTGCACACTACGTCAGGCGGACATTTCCTCGGGCGGCGTAGTAAAGACCTTGTCAACTGGGAATATGTCGGTTCGTCCATGCGTCATGTGCCGGCTTGGGTTAAAGACACCCTTAACAGCATACGCTCACAGATGGGGCTCAGCCAGTCAACGATTAATTTCTCTGACGACAGCCAGTTCGGCTATTGGGCACCGTGCGTGCGTAAGGTGAACGACAATCTTTACAGAATGTATTACGTCATTACCTGTCCCGGCACGCTTACGTCATCGACAAAGGTAGGTGAGCGGTCGTTCATCGGCCTGATGGAAAGCACAAATCCGGCCGACAGCGCATCGTGGGTTGACAAGGGAATGGTAGTGACGCAGTTCTCTGACCAAGGGCTCAACTTCAACGGCAAGAGCCAATGGGGCGGATATTATAAATATAATGCCATTGATCCGTCGTATATCATCACTCCGGAGGGCGAGCACTGGCTCATCTACGGCAGCTGGCACAGCGGATTCCCAGCATTGAGGCTTAATCCGGAAACGGGCAAGCCTTTGACTCCGCTGTCAAAGCCATGGGGCACATCAGCCGACGAGGCCACCTACGGCAAGCGGATATTCACGCGGTATGCCAACAACCGCTGGCAGGACAGCGAGGCGCCCGAGGTCGTTTATCACGACGGATATTATTATCTTTTCGTAGCCTTTGACGAGCTTGCAGTCAACTACAACACCCGTGTGCTGCGTTCCAGAAATATAGACGGTCCGTATGTTGATATGCTCGGCAACGACTTCACCAACGGCACGTCGGGCGGCGACGTTTATCCAATATTGACACATCCTTATAAGTTCGGCGACAATCACGGTTGGGTAGGCATCAGCCACTGTGCCGTGTTCGACGACGGCAACGGCAATTGGTTCTATGCCTCGCAGCAGCGCTTCCCGCAGAACTATAACGGCGATGAGTACAGCAATGCAATCATGATGGGCGGCGTGCGCCGCATCTTGTGGACAGAGAGCGGCTGGCCTGTCGTTCTGCCTGAGAGATACGGCAATGTGCCGCAGGCTCCTATCACGGAGGAGGAGCTTGCCGGCACGTGGCAGAACCTGCGTCTGTACTACCGCAAGGGCGAGATGGATGCTTCTACGGATATTGTTCTGAATGAAGACCACACTGTTTCCGGCTCGCCGTTCAACGGCCGCACGTGGAGCTTCGACGCAGACAAAAACGTTCTTGATATTGGCGGCTCTAAACTGTATCTGGCACGTGAGGCCGACTGGGAGTCAAGTCCGCGTCATGCTACTATTGTCTATGCGGGATATAACCAGATGGGCAACATAACATTTTGGGGAAAACACGTGTCTGCGCCGGTGGCCGAGGCAGCACCGCAGCAGCAGACGGTTGTCATAGGCAACGAAGACAACAGCACAGCCTGGTGGTCAGCCTTCTCTGACTATCTCACATCAGAAAGCGGCAACTGCACCTTCCATTACAATTTTACCAACCATTCAGACAAGGCCAACAACTGGGATAACTGGCTTATTGTCATCACCAACGGCAAGGAGCGCGGCGAAACAGGTTATAAGGAATATGTAGTGCTGCGTGCAGACAACTACGGCTGGCAGGGCGCAAACAATACCGGCAGCAATGCAAACGGATGGTTTACGTCGCTGACGAGTAATTATAACTGGGATACGTTCAAGGATGATCTTGACGGTGCGAATGTAGACATAACGGCAACCATAAGCGGCGGTACACTGACGATAACAGCGCTGATCACAACAACGGCCAACAAGACATACAACATGACGTTTGTAATGCCAGTTGAAAACGGCACAAAGGGCGCTTTCCTCACTTGTGAGAAAGCACATCTTGACTTGCTTGACATGTCTGTGGAAGAAAAGTAGAACGCTGCTCAGAACAGATTTACAAACAATTTTTATAATTACCGGCGGAGTGCTGATTTCCTCATTCGGAAAACAGCGCTCCGCCGTTGTTTGTTTATTCTGGAACTGCATAAATATTATTTTTATTTTTGAATGAATATTTACTTATTTTGTCATTTCGGATAAAAAATGCGGAAAATGATTGCAGATTGCATAAAAGTGTGGTATGTTGGTTATCTTTTTAAAATAATATTTGTATCTTTGCAAAAGAATATAATTTTTTTAAGTGAACAGATCTATGATTTTGGATATTGAAATGCTCAGAAGCTTTTACGCTTCCTATTCCGGTAACATTGAAAAAGTGCGGCAGGCCTTGAAACGTCCGCTTACGTATGCAGAGAAAGTGCTTTACACGCATCTGTATGATTTTTCACAGTTGCACCCTTACAAGCGTGGCGTTGAATATGTTGATTTCCGTCCGAACCGTGTAGCCATGCAGGATGCCACGGCTCAGATGGCTCTGCTGCAGTTTATGAATGCCGGCAAGGACAGAGTGGCTGTTCCGGCGTCTGTTCACTGTGACCATTTGATTAAGGCTGATCTTGGTGCTGACAAAGACCTTCCGGCAGCCCGTGAGCAGAACAAGGAGGTGTATGATTTTCTGAAGTCGGTGTCGCAGAAATACCATATCGGTTTCTGGGGCCCCGGTGCCGGCATAATCCATCAGGTGGTGCTCGAAAACTATGCTTTCCCTGGCGGCATGATGGTAGGCACAGACTCACACACACCTAATGCCGGCGGCATGGGAATGGTGGCAGTTGGCGTGGGCGGTGCCGATGCCGTTGACGTGCTCACCGGACAGCCGTGGGAATTGAAGATGCCGCGTCTAATTGGCGTGCGTCTGACCGGAAAGCTGACAGGATGGGCCGCACCGAAGGATGTCATTCTTGAGATACTCGGTATTCTGACCGTCAAGGGCGGCACAAATGCCATCCTTGAATACTTCGGCGACGGACTGAAGTATATCTCAACCACCGGAAAGGCTACCATCTGCAACATGGGCGCCGAGCTGGGCGCAACGTGCAGCATCTTCCCGTATGACAACAATGCATCGGAATATCTCCGCAAGACGGGCCGCGAGGAGCTTGCCGTTATGGCCGGCGCCAATGCCGCCAACCTGCGTGCCGATGATGATGTGTATGAGCATCCGGAAATGTATTTCGACCAGATTGTAGAGATAGACCTCTCTAAGGTTGAGCCGCACCTTAACGGTCCGTTCACGCCTGATGCCGCTACGCCGATAAGCCACATGCGCGCTAAGGGTCCGGCAAACGATTATCCGATGACTGTTGAGGTGGGCCTCGTCGGAAGCTGCACAAACTCAAGCTATCAGGACCTGGCACGCGCGGCAAGTGTGGCCCGTCAGGCTTACGAGAAGAACATCCCAGTAAAGGGACAGCTTATCATTAACCCGGGCTCCGAGCAGATTTACTATACAGCCAAGCGCGATGGCATCATAGCTGATTTCGAGCGTATCGGCGCGTTAATCATGACAAACGCCTGCGGACCGTGCATAGGACAGTGGCACCGTCATACCGATGACAACAACCGCAAGAACGCCATTGTGACATCGTTCAACCGGAACTTCCGCCGCCGTGCTGACCAGAACCCGAACACGTATGCGTTCATCGGCTCTCCGGAGATGACAACGGCGCTGGCCATAGCCGGACGCCTTGACTTCAACCCGGCCACTGACGCGCTTACCGACCGCGACGGCAATGCCGTGATGCTTGATGAGCCCAAGGGCTTTGACTTCCCGCCGAAAGGCTTCGATGTTGATGACAAGGGATTCCTGCCGCCAAGTGACGAGCATAAGAATATAGAGGTTGTAATCCGTCCGGACAGCAACCGCCTGCAGAAGCTCGAGCCGTTTGCAGCATGGGACGGAAATGACTATACCGACATGCCGCTGCTTATAAAGACACAGGGCAAATGCACAACAGACCATATCTCCATGGCCGGACCGTGGCTGAAATTCCGCGGGCATCTTCAGAACATTTCCGACAACCTGCTCATGGGTGCTGTAAACGCATTCAACTGTGAGAGCAATAAAGTTAAGGACCAGCTTGACGGACAATATAAAGAGGTGTCATCGGCAGCCAAGGATTATAAGGCAAAGGGCATAAACTCCATAGTAGTGGCAGAAGACAACTATGGTGAGGGCTCGAGCCGCGAACATGCAGCAATGGAACCTCGCTTCCTCAACGTTAAGGTAATCCTTGCCAAGAGCTTTGCGCGTATTCACGAGACAAACCTTAAAAAACAAGGTATGCTTGCTTTGACGTTTGTCAACAAGGATGATTACGCAAAGGTGCGTGAAGACGACCGTATATCTGTTGTCGGACTGAAAGACTTCAAGCCGGGACACAATCTTACCGTTGTACTTAAGCACAGCGACGGTACGGAGGACAGCTTCCAGGCCTCACACACTTACAACGACACTCAGATAGCTTGGTTCAAGGCCGGCTCAGCTCTGAACTATGCCAAGGCCACAGCGCTGGCATAGCTCGCCTCGAAACGTATTTTACGTTTGTATATTCCGAGATGAGCCTCCTTTGGAGGCATGTATGGCTGGCCACTGATGTATTTATTTTTTTAATTAAAACAGGAATTTTAAACAATGAAGAAAGAATATCTTATATATAAGTTAAGTGACGCGGTAAAGAATACGTGCAAAATTCCAAAGGAGGCCTTTACGCAGTATGGCGTAAAGCGCGGATTGCGTAATGAAGACGGTTCGGGCGTGCTCGTCGGACTGACTAATATAGGTAATGTGGTTGGTTATGAGCGCGGTGACGACGGAAAGCTGCGTCCTTGTCCCGGCAAGCTTTATTACCGCGGCTATGAGCTTGACCAGCTTGTCTCTCCTTTGCTGAAGGAAAAACGTTTCGGCTTTGAGGAGATTGCCTATCTGCTGCTCTCTGGCGAACTGCCTGACAAGGAGGAACTTGAGGCTTTCCGCGAGCTGCTTAACGACAATATGCCGCTTGACCATCGCACCATTGTGCACATCATAGACCTTGAAGGCTCTAACATCATGAACATTCTTGCGCGCTGTGTGCTTGAGATGTACACGTTCGATCCGAACCCCGATGACATTTCGCGTGATAACCTCATGAGGCAGAGCATTGAGCTGATAGCAAAATTCCCCACTATTGTGGCATACGCTTACAACATCTACAGACACAGCGTGCAGGGACGTAGCCTGCATATCCGTCATCCGCGCGAGAATATGGGAATAGCCGAAAACTTCCTTTACATGCTGAAGCATACCAACTATACGGAGCTTGACGCACGAATGCTCGACCTGCTGCTTATTATCCAGGCAGAGCACGGCGGAGGTAACAACTCAACGTTTACCGTTCGCGTGACATCGTCGACGCGGACAGACACCTACAGCTCGATAGCTGCGGGCATCGGTTCGCTGAAAGGCCCGTTGCACGGTGGTGCCAATATAAAGGTTATCAATATGTTCCATCATCTGAAAGATGCAATAAAAGACTGGCATAACATCGATGAGCTTGACACATATCTTAACCGGATGCTTAACAAGGAGGCATACGACAAGACCGGACTGATTTACGGTATCGGACATGCCGTCTACACGATGAGCGATCCGCGTGCCGTAGAACTGAAGAAGCTGGCCGGTGAGCTTGCCAAGGAGAAAGGACGCGAGGAAGAATATGAATTTCTTAAGCTGATAGAGCAGGAGGGTATAAAATGTCTTATGGCACATCGCAAGACCAATAAACCGGCCTGTGCCAATCTTGATTTCTATTCCGGCTTTATTTATGAGATGATAGGTCTGCCGCAGGAAATTTATACGCCTATCTTTGCCATGGCACGTATCGTAGGCTGGACGGCGCACCGCATAGAGGAACTTAATTTCGAGGGCCGCCGCATTATACGTCCGGCTTACAAGAATATTCTTGAGCCGAAGGAATATGTGCCTATTGACAAGCGGTAAAGACATAATTTATCACGCTGGTGATAATTTTTTATCACAGGGATGATAATTTTTTATCACCATGGTGATAAAAAATTATCTGACTGAAATAAATGTCGTGTTTTAGGTGAAGCTTTGATGGCTTCCCGACTCGGTTCTTTACTGAGCCCGAATTAATCTACAGGGTCGTTCTTACACCTGATATATGGCCGGCATAGTGTACGGCTGTTGCAAATGAAAGAGGCAGTTTGGATGATTGCGGATATTCATAATATAAAAAACTGATTTTTCCTTTTGAGAAAAATCAGTTTTTTTGTAATTTTGCATAGTTTTCACATGATTACAAAAACACATTATATATAATGAAAGTTTCTTATAAATGGCTGAAGGAGTATGTTGACTTTGATCTTACTCCGCAACAGACAGCCGATGCCCTCACTTCGACAGGTCTTGAGGTAGACGCTCTCGAAGAGGTTGAAACCATAAAAGGTGGCCTGAGGGGACTTTATGTAGGAAAGGTGCTTACTTGCGAGCAGCATCCAAACTCTGACCATCTTCATATTACTACCGTTGATCTTGGAAAAGGTGAGCCGCAGCAGATAGTGTGCGGCGCTGCAAACGTTGCTGCAGGTGAAAAGGTCATCGTTGCCGATCTTGGCTGCGTGCTTTATGACGGCGACAAAGAATTCACTATAAAGAAATCACGTCTTCGCGGCGTTGATTCTTATGGCATGATATGTGCTGAAGATGAGATTGGCGTCGGAACAGATCATTCCGGAATAATAGTCCTGCCTGAAGACGCTAAGGTGGGCCAGCCCGCTGCAGAATACTATCATCTTGAAAGCGACTGGGTGATAGAAATAGACATCACTGCAAACCGTGCCGATGCGCTCGGCCATTACGGCGTTGCGCGTGACCTTTATGCATGGCTTTTGCAGAACGGATATAAGACAAGTCTGCACCGTCCTGATTGTTCTGAGTTTACTGTTGACAATGAAGACCTGCCCATAGACGTTGACATAGAAAACACAGATGCCTGCAAGCGTTATGCCTGTGTGAGCATTACAGACTGCGATGTTAAGGAAAGTCCTAAGTGGCTTCGTGACAAGCTGACGGTGATAGGGCTTAGGCCTATTAATAATATAGTAGATATTACCAACTATATCATGATGGCTTACGGGCAGCCTATGCACTGCTTCGATGCAGACATGGTGAAAGGCCATAAGATTGTTGTGCGCACTCAGCCTGAGGGCACGGAGTTTGTCACCCTCGACGGCGAGAAGCATATTCTAGGCGAGCACGACCTCAGCATCTGCAATGCCGAGGAGCCTATGTGTATTGCCGGTATCTTCGGCGGTAAGGGCAGCGGCACATACGAGACGACGAAAAACGTTGTCTTGGAAAGCGCTTATTTCCATCCTACATGGATACGCAAGTCGGCACGCCGTCATGGCCTGAGCACTGACGCCAGTTATCGTTTCGAACGCGGTGTCGACCCGAACGGACAGATATATGCCCTCAAGCAGGCAGCCATTCTTTGCAGGGAACTTGCAGGCGGAAAGGTGTCAATGCAGATAAAGGATGTTTATCCTGAGCCGATAAAAGATTTCCCTGTCAGGATTAACTATGAATACTGTGACCGTCTGATAGGCAAACAACTTGGCCATGACACAATAAAGAACATCGCCAAGAGCCTTGAGATGAAGATTGTCAGTGAAGACGAGAACGGACTAGACCTTCTTGTTCCGCCGTATCGTGTAGACGTGCAGCGTCCGTGCGATGTAGTGGAGGACATTCTGCGTATCTATGGCTATAACAACATAGAAATACCAACACAGCTGAAGTCATCGCTCACCGTTCAGGGCACGGCAGACCATGATTATCATGTTGAACAGATAATCTCTGAGCAGCTTGTCGGCTGCGGCTTCAATGAAATTCTCAACAATTCTCTGACCCGTTCTGCTTATTATGAGCATGACAAGTGGAACAATTATTCCTGGGCAAACACTGTTAAGGTTATGAATCCGCTTTCTGCCGACCTCGGTGTGATGCGTCAGACACTCCTTTTCGGTGGTTTGGAGAGCATCGTGCGCAATGTGAACCGTAAGGCACACAACCTTCGTTTCTTCGAGTTCGGCAATGTCTATAAGTTTGATGAGGCCAAGCGTACGGCAGAACAGCCCATCAAAGCATACGCACAGGACTATCATCTTGCTTTGTGGCTGACCGGCAAGCGCGTGCAGGGCTCATGGATACATCCTGATGAAGACAGTTCTTTCTATGAGCTGAAGGCATATGTGGAGAATATATTCCGCAGAGTGGGTATTGCTCAGAGTGAGCTGAGTGTAAAGGCGTCAGACAATAATATCTTTGAGTCAGCCTTGCGCTATGAAACACGCCAGGGCAAGCTGATTGCCGAGGCCGGAATTCTCAGCGCGGCAGCTCTAAAGGCGGTCGGTTTGCATCAGACAGTGTTCTATGCAGACATAGACTGGCAGGCAATGATGCGCATGGCTGACAAGAAACAGCTGCTGTTCAAGGAGATAAGCAAATATCCGGCTGTGAGCCGCGACCTTGCGCTTCTTGTTGACAAACAGGTTTCTTTTGCCGATATTGAGCAAATTGCGCGTCATGCAGAAAAGAAACTTCTCAGACGTGTTGAGCTGTTCGATGTTTATGAGGGAGAAAGTCTTCCGGAAGGCAAGAAGAGCTATGCCGTTAACTTTGTTCTTCAGGACGACAGCAAGACCCTTACCGACAAGGCTATTGATGCCATAATGCAAAAGATAGTGAAACAGCTGAAAGACAAGCTGAATGCTGAACTGAGATAACAGAATTTTATAGGTACATTTTTAAACAACAGATTTTATAATATATTAGTTTCCTATGGGAAGAGCATTTGAATACAGAAAGGCTACAAAGCTTAAGAGATGGGGACACATGGCCCGTACGTTTACGAAATTAGGCAAGGAGATTGCCATTGCCGTAAAAGCAGGCGGCCCTGAGCCGGAGAATAACCCACGTCTGCGTGCCATCATCGCTACCTGTAAGCGTGAGAACATGCCTAAGGATAACATTACCCGTGCCATTAAAAACGCTATGGGTAAGGATACCAGTGATTATAAGGAAGTTACTTACGAGGGATACGGTCCTCACGGAATAGCAATTCTTGTTGATACGCTTACCGACAATACAACCCGCACTGTTGCTGACGTTCGCTCAGTGTTCAATAAATATAACGGTAATCTTGGAACAACCGGTTCGCTCAGCTTCCTATTTGATCATAAGGCTGTGTTCACTTTCAATAAAAAAGACGGCATGGACATGGATGATTTCATTCTTGAGTTCATTGACTATGGAGTGGAAGAGGAGTATGACGTTGACGATGAGTCAGGCGAAATTACCATCTATGCTGATCCGAAGAGCTTCGGCGATGTTCAGAAGCATCTTGAGGACAATGGCTATGAGATTACTTCAGCTGAGTTCACTTATATCCCCAACGACCTTAAGGATGTAACAGACGAGCAGCGTGAGACCATAGACAAGATGGTTGAGAAGCTTGAAGACTTCGATGACGTGCAGAATGTCTACACAAATATGAAGCCTGCTGACGTTGACGCTTCAGAAGAGTAATTGTTATTTCTGATAATTAATCAGGAAAATATAAAAATAAAAGGAAATGCCGGATGAAACTCATCCTGCATTTCCTTTTATTTTCTTTAGGTATTTTGAATGATACAGTCAAGTCAAATGTGACTCTTACCGGCTTACCGTTGTTTATGCCTGGGTTCCATTTAGGCATAGCAGTGACAACCCTTACGGCCTCGGCATCAAGTAACGGTGATACTGATTTTTTTACATGCACATTGGAAATAGAACTTGCCTTACGTAGATACAGAAATGTGACCGTCCGCAGTCTTAAAGACATTCTTGCTGTAAGCAGCATGCGGACGGCCACAATGGCAGCGGCCTGCATGTTGGCAACATTTGCCTTCTAAAAAATCAACATGCCGTGATGAAAATAATAAATTACTGAACAGACAGGTTCTTTGAATGGTTATTTTTGTAATTTGTTTACAAGATCGAAGATCTTTTGTGTGTTCAGTTTCGCTTTTCCCTCGGTAATACTTCTGAATTTTGAGTCTTTGGAGTTGTAGTTTCTGTAGTTCTGGTAATATGTCGTCACGCCGTTGATCAGCGCAAGGGCCGTTCCGTTGTTTTCCTTGTTCTGTCCCACGCCGGAGACTGTGCAGTCTTTTATTTTGTAAATGATTTTGCGGTTGCTGTTTGATATTTCCGGCACTTCAAAATTATTTGTTTTTTTATATATTTCATTCTCCTCATTGGTAAGGTATACTTCAGCAAGTATTCTGTCAAGATCAGCTTCGGCAAGTTTTAAGTTTTTAAGTTTCTCGAATTTTTCTTTGAAGTATGTTTCGTAAGCATTGTAAATATTGAGACATTCGTATGCGAATTTACGGTTCTCTTCTTTCATGAGATCCAGATGCTGCATGACGTTGGCAGTATGTCTGAAGGTTACCTTTCCGCTGTTGTCCTTCATTGCTAAAGCCAAAGTGTTGTTGCACCACACCCGTATTGGCGTGACAAGGCCAGTGACAGCGCCTAGACCGTCATGTGAGTTCGTAAAGACAATGTACATATCTATGTTGTCGTTATTCTGATTTTCAAGAATGACAGACTTCGGGAACTTGGCAGTAATGAATACTCGTTCTCCGTTTCCAAGGATGCCGGCATTTGTAATCACCGGTGTGTGGTCCTTGTCTGTATCCTTACCGGAACACAGCAGGTCTATGAACTCAAAGGCCGCACTGTTCTGCACTATGCCGTAAGAAGGAGACACAATACCCAACGGAACATTTTTGTCTGTCCGGTAGGTGGCACAACGGTTTGTGAAAGTATTGTTATGTAAATCCTCTTCTGTAATATCGCCTATGCGGATTTTCTCCTTTATATCGGGCGTCAGCACAAGCAATGGGCATTTGTCAATCATAAAATTGCCTTTAACGGCCTCCAAAGCTTCTCTCACGTGTACAGGTTTGTCAAACGATTTCCCGCAAATGGTCCATATAAGACCTTGTTTCTCTGCTTTCCCTGAATGGTAGTTCCCTATAAGTTTGCTCATAATCTTATCTTTTTATAGTTGTTTACTGTCTCAAATTTAGTTATTTGCTGTCGGATGAAGTGGATTTTCAGAAAGATATTCAAATTACAAGCCTTGCAAAATGAAATAATCAGAAATTAATGTCTGACAGTCGGCGGAAATGTCTATATTTGTGGTTTATATGTTGTTTTTATTATGGAGAATATGATTTGCACTATAGGCCTGAGAAAACTTCCGTTTACCCAATATGACGGTCAGGTTATATATACTGAAGGTACTTATAATAAGCTTGTAAACCGTTTTGTATTGAAGCATTATAAGTGGATAAAGAAAATATTCAAGAGACATAGCTATACTTTTTGCTATTTACCCAAGCTTGAAAGGGAACTGATGAAATCGGATATAGTCAGGTATTTCGCACCGTATGTTGACAAGAGCCTGGAAAAGACAGAGTTCGGCAATGACTTTATTCTCAATTATATGCTTCATCCGGAAAATAAGACCATGATAAAGCCTATGCTCCTTTTCCACAGCAAGGATACTGAAGTGGAATATCCTGATGCCGATAACCAGTACAATGGATATATCCTTGACTTGCCTGACGACTTGGAAGACAAAGGCCGTCGTGAACGGACGAAAATACTGAAGGCTTCTTTTGAGAACGCGGCAGAAGATATATCATCTTTTGTCACACAGGCTGAGAACCGCATCATGTATCGTCTGAGAGAAGATACAGACAGTGTCTATGATGCGGATGCTGAGTTTGACCGTGATTCGTGGAAGCTGATAATGGAAATCAGAATGCGGATAATGAAACTTCATCAGATGGGAATTAGTGATGAAATCCTTAGGCAGGTGATTCACGGCAATGATAAAATAAGCAGGCTTGTCGTTACGCATAAGAAACATATTATCTTGCCCGACTATGACATGGAGATAAGAATGCGGCCGTTGCCAAAGGCTGTTTATCTGTTGTTTCTGCGTCATCGTGAAGGCATTCTTTTCAAATGTCTTCCTGATTATCGTGCCGAGTTGTCAGACCTGTATCAGGAACTGCGCGGCGGCAGGCTGAGCGATAAAGAGAAACAGAGCGTTATGGATGTTACAGATCCTCTTAACAATTCCATTAACGAGAAGTGTGCCCGCATACGCGAGGCTTTTCTTGATAAATTCGACGAACGCCTTGCCCGTCATTATTATATAGACGGGCGTAAGGGCGAACCGAAAAGAATAGCATTGCCAGACAATCTTATTGAGTGGCAATGAACGTGTAAGCAATTTTTTTTCTAGACTGCGGACGGCCACAAGGGTCGCAGCCTGTACGTGTGAAATTTCTTGCAGAAAGCATGCGGAAGTTATTTTCTGACGTTGTTAATAGTCAAAATACTCCCATCTCTCCAGAAAAGTGTTATACTTGCGGTAGCCGACCTGATTGCCGTCGCTGTCGAAGATGTCATATCTGTCAAGGAAATCGTTCCATTTCTTTGTGTATTTAAGATTTCCGTCATTGTCGTAAACTTCCTTGCGGTTAAGAAAATCATTCTGTTTCTCGTAGCCCTTAGGATTTCCGTCGCTGTCGTATGTCTCTTTTCTGTTTAAGAAAGTGTTGTCTTTCTGATATGATTTCATGTTTCCGTCGCTGTCATAATATTCAGTACGGTCAAGAAAGTCATTGCGCTTTGCGTATCCGGTCATATTTCCGTCGCTGTCGTAGAATTCCGTGCGGTTGAGGAATTTATTGTATTTCTGATAGCTCTGCGAATATGTATTCGTGCAGACGCTAAGCAGCATAATGAATATAAAAAACGTTTTCATAGGCCTTTTGCTTTTTATTACATAAGCAAAGTAAACGAAAGTTTTTGAATATTCAAAATAAAAGTTGAAAACAAGCCTTGCAATGTTGTGAAGTTTTTTGAATGCTAATTTGTGTATTAAATTTTGTGCATTAAATTTTGTGCATTAAATTGCAAAGGCAAATTGATTATTTTAAATGAACATCCGCAAACGGATAATAGCAGATATTAATTTTATTCTTTTTCTGCCGGCGGCAGTTCTTTTTCTGTTGTGTTTCCGTCGTCCGCCGTATCCTTTGTTATGTACCGCTGCCAATAAGCCATGATAAGCGTTGTCAGCGGCAGGGCAATAATCAGTCCTATGAAGCCGAGGATGGCGCCCCACACTGAGAGGCTCAGCAGCAGGATGGCAGGGTTGAGACCCATTGCCTTGCCCATTATCTTTGGCGTTACAACCATATCGGTAATAATCTGCACGATTATGAATACGGCGACAGCCAGTCCGAACACGACAAAGAAGTTCTCGCCGGTGTCGGCAGCCTTCAGCATGGCGAGAAAGGCTGTGGGGATGAGCGCGAAGGTATGAAGGTAGGGCACGAGGTCGAGGATGCCTATCAGAATGCCGAGGCCTATGGCCATAGGAAATCCTATTATCGTAAATCCAATGCAGAACATAATGCCCATCAGTAGTGCCACCGTTCCCTGTCCGCGAATATAGTTGTTCAGCTCTTTTTCTACATCGCGCATCAGTGACTGCCAGAAAGGACGGTTCTTCTTGGGAAAAATCTTAATCCAGTTGGTTGTCAGGTATTCGTAATCGAGAAGAATGAAGAACATGTAAAGCAGCATGATCAGCGACGCAACTATTGAAATAATGACGCTTGCCGTCTGTCCGAGCACATTCGCGAGCTTCGGCATGGCTGTCTTTATCGCGTCAGAGAAGTCCTGTGACCTTACATAATGTTCTATCTGAGTCTGGTTCTCTATCACCCAGTTTTTTACCCACGCAGTGATATTGTTTGTGTGTGTCGTATGGTGAGCCCATTTGCCGAGAATGTCGAACAACTTGTCAAACTGCTCAATCATTGGCGGAACAATAAGATAAATGATGCCTCCAATGACAGCAAGGACAACGGCCATAGTGATGATGATAGCCAGAGCCCTTACACGCACGTGCAGCTTGTACTGTACGAACTTGACGACAGGGTAGAGCAGATATGCGAAAAACCACGCTATGAAAAACGGCAACAAAACGCTGCTGAGATAGTTGACAAGGGCCAGCACGCATATTATAAGAGCTCCGGTACCAACCCACCTTATAAATTTGTCGAAGGTAATTTCCTGTCTGTTTGCTGTTTCCATGTTGCCTTTTTTATATTGTTTATTGTTGATGTTTCGTGAGCGTGTCTGCCGTCTGTCAC
Source organism: uncultured Prevotella sp. (assembly GCA_900314195.1). Classification (GTDB taxonomy): domain Bacteria; phylum Bacteroidota; class Bacteroidia; order Bacteroidales; family Bacteroidaceae; genus Prevotella. Next base: position 12,108 of record OMUH01000001.1, on the reverse strand, counting down.
TTTGGCAATTATTTAATGTCGCGTTTTGTCATCCAATATTGCCTTCTGATAACAGTCACGGCACAGAGGCTCGTAGTCTTCCTGCTCTCCTAACAAAACTCTTTTCCGTGTGCGCACGAGCCTGTGGCTTGCCCATGCCTGTGCGCCGCAGCGCACGCAGATGGCGTGCACTTTTGTAACGTCGTCAGCTATAGCGCATAGGGAAGGTATTGGGCCGAACGGTATCCCCTTGTAATCCATGTCAAGACCTGCAACTATCACCCTGACGCCGTTGTTGGCCAGCTCATTGCATATTTTCGGCAGTCCGTTGTCAAAAAACTGCGCTTCGTCAATGCCCACCACGTCGAGCGTGCTGCCAAGTGACAGAATGTCAGCAGACGTGCTTACCGGTGTGGATGTTATGGCGTTGTGGTCATGGCTCACCACGTCACTGTCGGAATAGCGCGTGTCAATGGTCGGCTTGAAAATCCCGACTTTCAGACGTGCGAATGTAGCGCGTCGCATACGGCGTATCAGCTCCTCGGTTTTTCCGGAGAACATTGAGCCGCAGATTACTTCGATGCGGCCCGAACGCCGCTTCTCTCCTTGCAGATTATCATTCATACGGGTGCAAAAGTACAAAACGCTATTTAAAAAATGGAAAAAAGCAATTATTTTTTTTGCTATCATAGAATAAATAGTTACATTTGCCGATGAAAACTTACAATGGGAATACTGTACATCGTACCCACGCCTGTGGGAAATATGGAAGATATGACCTTCCGTGCCGTAAAAGTGCTGCGTGAGGCTGATTTGATTTTGGCGGAAGATACCCGTACGACGGGCATTCTGCTGAAACATTTTGACATACACAATCACTTGATGGCACATCATAAATATAACGAGCATGGAACGACGGCCGGTGTAATTGAGCGCCTCAAAGGCGGTGAGACCATTGCGCTTGTCAGCGATGCCGGTACGCCGGGAATCAGTGACCCCGGTTTTTTCCTGGCCCGTGAGGCTGCGGCGGAGGGTATAACCGTACAGACGCTTCCCGGTGCTACAGCTTGCATTCCTGCCATAGTGTCTTCAGGGCTGCCGTGTGACCGCTTCTGCTTTGAAGGCTTTCTTCCACGTAAGAAAGGACGTCAGACACGTCTTGAAGAGCTCAGCAAGGAACAGCGTACAATGATATTCTATGAATCGCCGTATCGTGTTCTGAAAACTCTGCAGCAGTTCGCCGAAGTGTTCGGCAGTGACAGGCATGTCAGCTGTTGCCGTGAGATATCGAAGGTGCATGAAGAGAGCGTGCGCGGCACTATTGCTGAGGTCATACAGCATTTCACCGATGTTGCGCCGAAAGGTGAGTTCGTTATAGTCGTTGCCGGCTGTGACAAAAAAGACGAAAAGGCTCATAAGAATGACGCCGAAGACATTGGTGATGAGTCTGAAGATTAATGAAACAAGCATAATCTACAATAAAACAAGAAGGGTAAAGAATAAACCAAAGCGAAACCGAAAAAACAATCAAAAAGATAAGACATGAAGAAGCTACTGTTACTGGCTTTTATAGGAGCCATGGTTTTCACTGCCTGCAGTGACAACAATAAGACGCCGAATCTTGAGGCTATACGTGTAAGGGACTCGCTGAACAATATTATTCAGAAGAATAAGGTGGAGTATGATTCTACTCTTGCCATTCTGAATGATGTTGAGGAAGGCTTCCGGCAGATTAACGAGGCTGAGCACCGTGTTGATCTTGCTCAGAACGGAGAAGGCCGTAACCGCCGTCAGGTGATTCGTGAGAACATCAAGTTCATTGCTGAGCGAATGGACAAGAACCGTAAGCTTATCGCTCAGCTTAACAAACGGCTTGGCAGCAGCAGCTTTAAAAGCAAGCAACTGCAGAAAACTCTTGAGAACCTTAACAAGCAGCTTGAGGAAAAGAACGAGCAGCTGCAGAAGATGCGCGAGGAACTCGATGCTAAGGATATTCACATAGCTCAGCTTGATGAAACTGTCAACAACCTCATCTCTACAGCTGGTGATTTGTCTTCTGACAATGCCCGCAAGAGTGAGACAATATCCCAGCAGGATTTGCAGCTTAACACGGCATGGTATGCTTTCGGCACAAAGAAAGAGCTTAAGACACAGGGCATTTATGAACATAAGAAGGTGTTGAACGGAAACTTCAACCGTGGCTATTTCACGAAGATAGACATCCGCCGCACGCGTGAAATCAAGCTCTACAGCAAGAAGGCAAAGCTTCTCACAGCTCATCCGTCGAGCAGCTATCAGCTGACAAAGGACAACACAGAGCAGTACACATTGAGAATTACTAATCCTCAGCTTTTCTGGTCAACAAGCAAGTATCTTGTCGTTCTGGTGAAGTAACAGGATATTATAACAATATTATAACAAGGCCGGATATACAGAGATGTATATCCGGCCTTGTTCCGTAATAAACTGTTCTGACAATAAGTCTAAGTTCTTTGCATGACTTGAGCGCATGGCACAATTCACGGTTTCTGCATGTGGAGCTGATATTCATTTTATCATACATTACTTAATGTCTCAGCTTCCTGAAGAAGTCCAGCATGAGTGCTGCGCAGTCAGCTTCAAGAATGCCGCTTGTCACCTCTGTGCGCGGATGCAGTGCGAAAGGTGCCAGGGCGCGGTATCCGCGTTTCTCATCGGCAGCGCCGAACACCAGTCTGCCAATCTGCGACCATCCGAGGGCGCCGGCGCACATCACGCATGGCTCTACGGTCACGTAGAGCGTGCATTCATCAAGATACTTTCCGTTCAGATAGTTGGCTGCTGACGTGATGGCCTGCATCTCTGCATGAGCAGTCACGTCGTGCAGCGTCTCAGTGAGGTTGTGCGCCCGTGAGATGATGCGTCCGCGACAGGTCACGACAGCGCCGACGGGTATCTCGCCGTCGTTGAATGCAGCCTGAGCCTCGCGCAGCGCCATGCGCATAAACTGTTCGTCGGCCTGCCGGTCGTTGTCTTCTTTTCCTTTCATATATTTTTATTTCCTGTGCTTTTTATAGTATGCCAGTCCGAGCTCGACATTCTTTTTCAGTGCCTTGCTTGAGAAGGTAGCTCCCGAGACACCGTCTACCTGCATCCTGGCAGCCTTTGAAACGCTCTTGCCAGTATAATTGTTCAGCAGCGTGCGGGCCTTTGCAAAGAATTTCGGCGTCTCCTGATTTCTCAGCGGAACGATTTTCTCAATCTGTCCCTTTTTAATGTATATCTCTACCGGTGTGGCCCCTCTGAAGCCACGCACGTTTTTTGCTATCTCTGCAGTGTTTACTATGGCCGTCTTGCCCTCATAGCGTATGTTGCTGTCAGCCTTTACGGCACTGGTCATCACAACAGTGCTCACAGTCAGAATAATGCCTGATGCCACTGCTGCAGCTGTTCTTTTTACCTTCATGATTGAAAAAAATTAAAAAGCACGTGCACACAGCTAAAAAAATGATGTGTGAGCGTGCTTAAAGTCGTTACATAAAAATTCAAAAAAAAATTATCTCAGCCTGTTTTTTACAGCAGAGTCTTAAACTTCTCTTCAATGGTAGCCTTTGACGCTGCGCCTACAAATTTGTCAACGAGCTGTCCGTTCTTGAAGAACAGAATGGTAGGAATGTTTCTGATGCCGAACTCAGCAGCAACATCCTCGTTCTCGTCAACGTCGCATTTGCCTACAGTTATCTTTCCCTCGTATTCATTAGCCAGTTCAGCAATGATAGGGCCCACCATCCGGCAAGGTCCGCACCATGTAGCCCAGAAGTCAACAACGAGAGGCAGTGAACCGTTCTTCAGTTCTTCAAGATTGTCTTTTGTGATTACTTCCATGTTTTTCCCTTTCTTTGCGTTGTTATAAAATTGTGTTATTAATTATGTTGAAAAAATATTTCTGTTTAATTGTATTGATTATCTCTGCAAACAGTGTGCCAAAGAATGTCAGCATGTCAGTTTATGCAGTAGTCCATGTCGTCATTCTCCTCAATATACGATATAAGCTCATTCTTTACTTCTATGTTGACATTCTTTGAGCGCAGGGTGACGTTTCCCTCCTGCCCCGGAGCCTTTATGTTGAAGTAAACCTGCACGCTGCCCGGCATACTCTTCAGCATGGTGGTAAGGTCGTTCACGGCCGTATCGTCAATATTCGTACTGTCAAGCATAATAGTAATCTTCTCGATGTTACTGTCTTTCACTGCCTGCAGATACTGTATGTCGAGCACTCGCAGGTCCAGATAGCTGGAGTCGCGGAAGCGCGGCTGGCATTTCATCCTTGCGTATACAGAGCTGCCAGTGGCCAGCATGCCGCGCCATTTTCCCCAGTCATCGCCGAAGAGTGCCAGTACGCCGGAGCCTTTGAAGTCCTCAATGGTCACGAATCCGCACGGTGTACCTTTCTTCGTGAACGACGGCCTTACGTTTGTAACGATGCCGCCCACCGTTATCTCTTCCTTCTTTGACAGCTCCGCCTTATCCTCGAGCTCGCTGCAAGCCGTGTTGCACATTGCCTTCAGCACCACGCGGAACTCGTCGAGCGGATGTGCAGAGAGGTATATTCCCACTAGGTCGCGCTCTTTGTTAAGGCGTTCTATCGGGCTCCAGCTCTCAGCAACCGGTGGTTGCGGCCGTGCTATCTCAATGTCTGACGCCATGTCGCCGAAGAGAGAGTTCTGCTGTTCTGCCTTGTCAGTCTGATAGTGCTGTCCGAAGCGCATCAGGCTGTCGAGGAACTGCTCGCCCTTGGTGTTCTTCGCGAAATACTGCTCACGGCTGATGCCGAAGTCATCAAGTCCGCCGGCCAGTACCAGCGATTCAAGGCATTTTCTGTTGACGCGCGAGTAGTCTATGCGTCCGAAGAAGTCATACACATCTTGATATGCGCCGTTGTTCTTTCTCTCCTCGACAATAGCCTCTGCAGCCGCGAAGCCCAGGTTCTTGATTGCCGACAGTCCGAATCGTATCTCTCCGTTGCCGTTTACGCCGAACTCCGTGTAGCTCTCGTTCACCGACGGTCCGAGCGTCTTTATCTTCATGGCCTTACATTCCTCCATGAGCTTCGTTATCTCCGTTATCTGCGAGAAACGCCTTGTCATCAGGGCGGCCATGTATTCAGCGGGGTAGTGTGCCTTCAGGTAAGCCGTCTGATAAGCCACCCATGAGTAGCACGTGGCATGCGATTTGTTGAAGGCATATGACGCGAACTTCTCCCAGTCGCCCCATATCTTCTCCAGAATCTTCGGGTCGTGGCCGTTTTCCTGTCCCTGCTTGATAAACTTCGGCTTCATGGCGTCAACGATGGCCTTCTTCTTCTTACCCATGGCCTTTCGCAGAGCGTCACTCTCGCCTCGCGTGAAGCTTGCCAGCTGTCGGCTGAGCAGCATCACCTGCTCCTGATAGACCGTAATGCCGTATGTGTCCTTAAGATATTTCTCCATGCAGGGAATATCATATTTTATGCGGCTCGGGTCTTTCTTGCGGGCAATAAACTCCGGAATGTAGTCCATAGGTCCCGGACGGTATAGGGCGTTCATGGCAATGAGGTCTTCAAACACCGTAGGGTGCAGCTCACGCAGATATTTCTGCATGCCGACAGACTCAAACTGGAAGGTACCCACCGTACGTCCCTCCTGATAGAGCTTATATGTAAGGTCGTCGTCAATAGGAATGTTGTCGAGGTCGATCTCGTGGCCGGTGGTCTGCTTGACAACCTTCACGGCCTCTTTCAGCTCCGACAGCGTCTTCAGTCCGAGGAAGTCCATCTTTATCAGTCCTGTCGACTCGATGACGTGGCCGTCATACTGTGTGACGTTACATTTCAGGTCCTTGAAGTCCGGGTCAGTAGCCGTAGACACCGGCACCCAGTCGTCGATAGGATCACGGCAGATGATAAATCCGCAGGCATGTATGCCTATTGAGCGTATGGTTCCCTCGAGCATACGTCCGTATTTTATGGTGTTCCGTTCGCGCGGGTCGGCCGACACCTCAGCCTCTCGCAGTTCCGGCGTACACTTGATGGCGTTCGGCAGGTTCATCTTCATGCCGTCGGGCAGACGGTCCGGGATGGCCTTGCACAGCTCGTTGGCGCGTTCTATTGGCAGATGCTCCACGCGTGCCACATCTTTAATTGAGTTCTTCGTGGCCATGCTGCCGTATGTGATGATATGCGCGCAGTTGGCATGTCCGTATTTGTCCATCACCCATCTGAGCACCTTTCCGCGGCCATCGTCATCAAAGTCGGTATCAATATCCGGCAGGTTCACACGGTCAGGGTTCAGGAAACGTTCAAACAGCAAGTCGTATTTCAGCGGGTCGATCTTTGTTATTCCCAGGCAGTAGGCCACCACAGAGCCTGCTGCCGAGCCACGTCCCGGGCCCACCCATACGCCGAGCTCGTTGCGTGCAGCGTTGATGAAGTCCTGCACGATGAGGAAGTATCCCGGGAAACCCATAGTCTTCATTACGTGCAGCTCGAAGTTTATATGCTCACGCACGTTGTCGGGCAGCGGGTTGCCGTAGCGTTTCTTCGCGCCGTCGTAGGCCAGCTTCGCAAGATAGTCGGCCTCAAACTTTATGCGGTATATTTTGTCGTAGCCGCCGAGCCGCTCGATGACCTTCTGGCCTTCTTCCGGCGGCAGCGGGTTCTGTCCGTTCTCATCGGTGGTGAACTCCTTGTACAGGTCTTCCTCTGTGAATTTCTTGTGCCATTCTTCTTCCGTGCCGAATGATTTCGGAATAGGGAAGTTAGGCATGATAGGTCCGTGGTCAATGCTGTATATTTCAACCTTGTTGAGCACCTCAACAGTGTTTGCGAGAGCCTCAGGAACATCCGCGAACACCTCGTTCATCTCCTCGCGTGTCTTGAACCATTCCTGCTTGGTGTATCGCATACGGTTCGGGTCGTTGAGGTCGGCGTTCGTAGCCAGGCACAGCAGGTGGTCGTGGGCCTCGGCGGTCTCCTTGTCTTCAAAGTGGCAGTCGTTGGTGCACACCAGCTTTATGCCGTATTCCCTGGCAAACTGAATGAGCACCTTGTTGGCTTTCTGCTGCAGCGGGAAGGTCTCCCTGTTGGCAATGATTGACGGGTCTTTCACCTCGTGGCGCTGCAGCTCAAGGTAATAGTCATCGCCGAACACGTTGTGATACCACTCGCAGGCCTCGCGGGCCCCTTCTATGTCGCCTTTTATAATCTTCGACGGCACCTCGCCGGCAATACATGCCGAGCATACAATAAGGTCTTCATGATATTTCAGCAGCTCCTCGCGGTCTGTGCGTGGCTTGTAGTAATATCCGTTCACCCATGCGTGAGACACCAGCTTGATAAGGTTCTTGTAGCCGTGATAGTTCTTGGCCAGCACAATGAGGTGGTAGCCGCTGTTGTCGCCGTTCTCCTTCTTCTTGTCGGTCATTTTGTGATGGGCTACATACATTTCGCAGCCGAAGATGGGCTTGAACGGTTCCAGCCCCTGTTTCTTGCGGTCTTTGTTTATCTTGGCGCAATAGTCAGAAAACTCCTTTATGCCGTACATGACGCCGTGGTCGGTGATGGCCATGCCCTTCATGCCGTCCTTGATGGCCTTGTCAACGAGGTGTGGCACCTTTGACTGTCCGTCGAGGATGGAGTAGTGTGTGTGCACATGCAAGTGTACGAAATCTTCCATGTCTAGCTAATAAATAATGTGATGTTTTATGGGTCAAAAGTACTTTAAAAAAACGACACCCACAAAAGATTAAACAGTTTTTTTTTGTTCATTATGGAAAAAAGAAATACCTTTGCATTAATTAATAAATTCTAAAAACACACCTCTGCATACTGAAAATTATTTATGGTAGGACAACAGATGAAGAAATTAAAAAAAATAAAGAAGATAAGAATACACCGTGAAGGCACAAACCAGCTGTTCTTCGGTCTGATAGGAATGCTTGTGATCCTTGCCGCTCTATGGTTCCTGTTTGACACGAAGATTCCGTTCACTTGCTGTGCAGTGGTCTTTGCCGTTGTTTATGCCATCGTTCTTAACTTCTATCATTGCCCTATCCGCTATATCAATGAGGAAGACACGTCGAAGCTTGTTGTTGCTCCGTGTGACGGCAAGGTGGTAGTGGTTGAGAAGGTTAAGGAAAACGAATATTTCCATGAAGACCGCATAATGGTTTCCATCTTCATGAGCCTTTACAATGTTCATGCCAACTGGATACCCGCTGACGGCAAGGTGAAGCTTGTCAAGCATGTCAACGGCAACTATCATAAGGCATGGCTGCCAAAGGCCAGCGAGGAGAATGAGCATGCCGACGTTATTATAACCACTCCCGACGGAAAGGATATCCTTTGCCGGCAGATTGCCGGTGCCGTGGCACGCCGCATTGTGACATACGCCAAGGAAGGCGAGGACTGCTACATCGACGAGCACCTCGGATTTATCAAGCTCGGCTCGCGCGTCGACCTGTACCTGCCGGTTGATTCCGACGTTCTTGTGAAGCTGGGACAGAAAACTACCGGCGACCTTACCGTTGTGGCGCGGCTGAAATAATTTTTTTGTTATGAGCATAAAGAAGCATATCCCCAACAGCATAACCTGCTGCAATCTCATATCAGGTTGCGTGGCCGTTACGTTTGCTCTTCTTGGCGAACCCGACAAGGCTCTGCTGTGGATAATCATAGGTGCTGTTTTTGATTTCTTCGACGGCATGAGCGCACGCCTGCTCTCCGTGTCGTCGCCGATAGGAAAGGAACTTGATTCCCTTGCCGATGACGTTACGTTCGGTGTTGCTCCGTCGGCAATAATCTTCTGGCAGCTGCAGGTGGCTGACTATCCGGCATGGCTTGAGCCGGCACGCAGCATCATTCCTTATGCCGCTTTTCTAATGGCGGCGTTCTCGGCCCTCCGCCTTGCAAAGTTCAACCTTGACGAACGTCAGACAACATCTTTCATCGGGCTGCCTACTCCTGCCAACGCCCTTTTCTGGGGCGCACTCATCGTAGAGAACCCGTCGTGGCTGTGCGGCGGAGAATGGTCAGCGCCCGTCATCATTGTGCTTATGCTGGTAAGCTGCTGGCTGCTTGTCTGCGAGCTGCCGATGTTCGCCCTTAAATTCAAGCACTGGAGCTACAAGGGCAATGAGGTGAAATATTTCTTCGCAGTCTTTTCAGCCGTTGTAATAGTTGCCTCGGTATTCGCAAACGGCATCAAGGGCTTGCTCACGGCGTGGTGGCTGATAATAGGCTGTTACTTGATTATATCCGTAGCCTTATATCTTAAAAAACGATAATTAGTTTCCCATGATACTCATGTCCCGTGTTGAACATAACAGTCAGCACGGGACATTTTGTTTCAGCTGTTATCCCTATTGGAGCAGAAACGCGACAAGTACCGGCAGATAAAGCAGGGCATGATGCGCGACTTGCTGACAGGGCGTATTCGATTGACTGATAAATGCTCGTCGGAGCATAAAGGCTACACCGTAGACTTGCGAGAACGCCATGTTGACGGGGCGATTGCGGCGGAACCGCTCCAAAATAAAGCGTTGCGGGAGGGCGGCAATGCATAAGTTTTTTCAGCGGATGTGACATTATTTGTGGGCCGGCACGGGGCGCGGCCCCTACGCTCTAACATTTTTTTTGTCAAAATAACAATCGTGGAAGAAACGGCGCGAAGAGTTGAACGCCTTCATCGCTTTGCCAATGGAAAAGTGAGGTTGCGCAGATAATAAGTGAACACTGATTAGTAAACAACAAAGGCCATACGGAACAAATGACACTATTCCGTATGGCCTTTGCCTGTGTTAATCAGCCTGAGCGACATTATGCGTGGACGAGGGTGCCGATTTCTTCGCCGTCGATGACTTTCTTGAGATTGCCGACCACATCCATGTTGAAGACATAGATTGGCAGGTGGTTGTCATTGCACATGCAGATGGCGGTGAGGTCCATGACCTTAAGGCCTCTGTCGAGCACTTCCTTGTAGGTTATGTCGGTGAACTTCGTGGCTGTTGGGTCTTTCTCCGGGTCGGCGGTGTAGACGCCGTCAACGCGGGTGCCCTTGAGCATCACGTCGGCCTCTATCTCGATGCCGCGCAGGCTCGACCCGGTGTCGGTGGTGAAGTAGGGGTTGCCGGTGCCGGCAGAGAAGATGCAGATATAGCCGTTCTCGAGTGCCTCGATGGCTTTCCATTTGTTGTAGAACTCGCCGATGGGCTCCATGCGTATGGCCGTCATGACCTTTGTCTTTACGCCTATTGCGCCGAGAGCGCTGCTGAGGGCAAGGGAGTTGATGACGGTGGCGCACATGCCCATTTGGTCGCCCTTTACCCTGTCGAAGCCTTTCTGGCTGCCGCTGAGGCCGCGGAAGATGTTGCCGCCGCCGATGACGATGCCTATCTGCACGCCGCTGTCGTGAATTTCCTTAATCTGAGATGCGTAGTCGCTGAGGCGCTGCGGGTCTATGCCGAAGCCCTGGTTGCCCATGAGGCTCTCGCCGGAGAGCTTGAGCAGAATGCGTTTGAATCTTGCCATTTCCTTATTTATTTAAAAATGATTTGTCTGCGGGATTTGATGCTGTTGTCTGCCGCGCTTTTGATGGCTGCTTTTGCTGCCTGCGTGTGACAGAAAGAGCCGGATGCAGGCTTACAGTATGAATTTTATCTCCTTAAGGTCGTATTCTCTTATTACGCCTTCGCGGTCGTGGAGTACGAGATGGCCGCTGTCTGTTACCTCTACGATGGAGGCTTCGAAGTATCCGTCACGGTCTTGGTATTTATAGTAGCCATGGCGGCGGTAGAGGGCGTTGTGGTAGAGTGCTGCTATGTCGGTATAGTCGCCTTCGGAAATCAGTTCGTAGTAGTTTTTGAAGCTGTCGGTGATTTCGTTAAGAAGTTGTTCGGCATCGGCGTCCTTGCCGGTTATCTGCTTCAGTGATACCGGGTTGGGGGCATCGCTGGTGAACACTGTCTGGTTGACGTTTATGCCCGTGCCGAAGATGCAGTCGGTGATATGTCCGCCGCGAAGAGTGGTCTCGATCAGCGTTCCGCCGAGCTTGCGGTCATGATAATATATGTCGTTGGGCCATTTCAGCTCAATGCCACCGGTATGTTTGTCAAGAGCGTCCTTTATGGCTACGGCATCGGCCATTGACAGCAGGAACTGGCGGTTGAGCGGCACCATGACGGGGTGGGCGAGGATGGAGAAGGTGAGGTTCTTGCCGGGTTCGCTCTCCCATGTGTTTGTGCCCATTCCGCGTCCGGCAGTCTGATGCTGCGTCCACACCACGGTGATGTCCTCACCGGCGGCAGGAACGTATTTTCTCAGCCAGTTGTTGGTTGAGTCTACTTCGTCAAGATAAATTTTCTTTACGTTCATTTCTTTACATTCATTATAGGCGTTCTTTAGATTAATTGCTCACGGTTATCGTCTGCGTTTTCTTGTGCATGGAACAAGCAGCGGGTTGAAGGCGTCAACGATATGCTCGATCTTCGGCTGCTGTCCGCTGGGCTGGACTATGCCGATGATATCGAAACGGATGCTGTGAGGAATGTTGTTCATCTTTATATAAGCGTTGGCGCAGATGCCGATGTTGCGGATTTTCTTTGCGTCAACGGCCTGTTCGGGCTGCATTCTGTCGTTGTTCGAACGGCATTTGACCTCAATGAAAACTACGGTGTCTTGCTTTTCGTTGAGCGCAATGATGTCAATGTCGCACTTCTTATATTGCCAGTCGCGTTCAAGAATGGTGTAGCCTGACTGTGTCAGATAGGCTGATGCCTCCTTCTCTCCAAGTTTGCCGAGCTCGTTGTGTTCTGCCATGTATGTTCTCTTAAAAGATGTTTGTTTTCCAAACGGGTGTGCCGGAAAACTGATGATTTTAATTTCAATGCAAACTTAGCAAAAAAAAATGATTTTCATCTTGTTTTTTTACATGAAAACGCAGTGGCGTTATATGATGCCGCCGTTTTTGATTGCTTATGCAGGGGGAGAACGTAGGTCATAACCATTATAATCTGAGTTTTCTATGCCTTCGTACTGCTAACGTTATAATCTGATATAAAGCTCTGAATATCACTAAAATAAATGCCGTATTGTTTGGTAGTCTCAATTTTATTTAG
>OMUH01000094.1 GCA_900314195.1 uncultured Prevotella sp. | reverse complement strand
GAGGTCGGAAAACGAAAGTAGGAAGAAAACTGCTTCGTTTTCCTCCTACTCGATTATCATCTGTATTTTATTAAATTCCAAGTTTCTTTCTGATGTCTTTAGGAACGGCATTTTTATTAACCATGAAATCCATTGTCTTATATGCAACAAAGTTCTTCGTCATGTACCAAATACCGTCATAGTCGCCATATTTTCCCCAAGAATTCTTCACCATGTAGTATTCTTTTCCGTTTTGGTCTTTTGCTATTCCGAAGATCTGCATGCCATGGTCGTCGGTTGTTTCCCAGTCATCAAATGCTTCCTGGCGCATTTCCTGTGTAGGGGTTATTTCCGGTGCATTTACACCTAATGAGTCATATTTTTCTTTTTTCTCATCCTTGGAAAGCTTGAACCAATGGTCAGCATCAGTGCCGGCCATGGAACGAACCTTCTTGACATCGTATGCTATTCCTAATCCGGAACGTGTAAAGCCATCTTCTGTAACATCGCCGCCCCATGCCACGGTGTAACCGTTCATAATAGCATTGTCAATAATCTTGCAAAGGTCTTCCATAGGTACATTCCAGCTCATTGGCCAGCGCCAGTTGTCCTGCACTTCAACAGCAAACTGCGTCCACATAGGGTGGTGTGTGTATGATGTAAAACTTACATAGTTTTTCCAGTCAAGTCCAAGACTTGCAGCAAAGGTCTTCGGGGTATAATTCTTTCCTTCATATGTGAAGTTTTCCGGACATTTCCCGAGATAAGCGTCAATGATGCCTTGCAAGCCGTTTTTCCAAGCCGGTGACAGTTTCTTGCTTGTGCTTTTCGCAACACCCTCAACGTATGGTGTCATAACCTTGAAAAATTCATTGAAGTTTGCCAAAGAGTCGCCGTACAGGCTTCCTGGCAGCGGCATGGCATTCTCTGGACAGATGCCATAGTGCTGGATGCAATATAAAGGGTCGTAAGCAGAACCGCCCTCAGAGAAGCTGACGTCACCGTGCATGCGTACAGCCATAATGGCACGGTCCATATATGTCTTGTTAGCTACGAACATTTCGCACAAATCATACGTCTTTCCTGTAGCTTTTAATATTTCACTCTCAAAAAAACTAAGAGTAGAATAATCCCAGCACGTACCAGACTTGTTCTGGTCCTTAATGCTTGTAATCGGATTTTTCTTTACTACGGTGAAAACCGGTTTGTTGGGATTTGTCTTGCTTTGGTCTTCTGAAGTCTTTGCCTCGGCGCCAGTCACGGCGAGTGCTATGAGTGCAAGTGCTAAAATTTTTCTCATAAATTTCTCTTGTGTTGAATTGAATGTTTTTTTGTTGTTATTATTTTTCATTTATTTTTCTCCTGACATAAAGGCCTCTACATCGGCAGGATGATAAGGGATAATATCCTTTCCTACTATTCTGCATCCGTCTTTGGTTATCAGAATATCATCTTCGATGCGTATTCCTCCGAAGTTTTTATATTGTTCGAGCTTGTCGAAATTAAGATAATCTTTGCAGTGTCCGCTTGCGCGCCATTCATCAATAAGCTGCGGTATAAAGTAAATTCCGGGCTCGTCGGTAACTACAAATCCTTCTTCCAGTCGTCTTCCCATGCGAAGCGCATTTGTTCCAAACTGCTCAAGGTTTGGTCTGACCTCATCATCAAAGCCAACGTTTATCTGGTCAAGGCTTTCCATGTCATGTACATCCATGCCCATCATGTGTCCCAGTCCGTGTGGCAGGAACATGGCGTGTGCGCCGGCTTTAACAGCATCTTCAGTATTTCCTTTTGCGAGGCCAAGCTCTTTCATTCTGTTGAATATGTTTCTGCAGATAGCAAAATGCACATCAGCATATTTTATTCCGGGCTTAGCCAGCTTTAATGTCATGTCGTGACATTCCTCCACAACTTTATAGATGTCAAGCTGACGACTTGTGAATTTTCCGTTGACAGGATATGTGCGAGTGTTATCAGAGCAATAATTGTTTATTGTTTCTGCACCGGCATCACACAGTGCCAGACGTCCGCTTTCCAATATGTTCATGGAAGGATTGCCGTGCATTATTTCACCGTGTTGTGAAAAGATAGTCGGGAAACTGACCATTGCCCCGTATGAATTGGCAATGCCGTCAACATGTCCGCCTACATATTTCTCTGTCACCCCGGGCTTTGTCAGTTTCATAGCCGTTGTATGCATTTTATAGCCTATAACGGCAGCTCGTTCGAGTTCTTCTATCTCTTCCTCGCTCTTTGTCGAGCGCAGTTTGACAACTGCTTTTATGAGTTTCATTGATGCTGCGGCCTTCTGCTTGCCAGGGTGTATGCCGAGCAAATCATATATCTGCAGCATTATGTCATAACGATATGGCGGCAAAAAATGTATTTGGCGGTGCTCTTGCTGAACTTTATTTATTATGTTCTGAAGTTCAGCCATTTTTGCCGTGTTAGCAATGCCGGTTTTCCCGGCCATGTCCTTTATGCTGTCTACACTTCCATACCATACAATGTCGTCGATGCTTATGTCGTCGCCGACAAGTGTCTCTGTATCATTGTCAATGTCGATGACACCAGCAAGTCCGTCGCGGTTCAATCCAAAGAAGTACAGGAAAGATGAGTCTTGCCTAAACGGGTAATAGCCGTTTGCGGTAAAATTACATGGAGATTCATTATTGCCGAACATGACAATAACTCCGCTCCCAACAAGTTTTTTAAGTGCAGTTCTGCGTTCCTTATACGTCTTTTTACCAAACATAAATTATTTCTTTCAATGGTTAAAGGCAAAGTTACGAATAGTTTTTTAAAAAAATATATATATTCTGCAAAAATATTGAATAAATAGTTGGATTTTATAAAAGTTTAATAGAAACGGCTGATTTATGTAATAATCCGGCAATTATGTTTACTTTTTTTTGCCGGCATGATGTTACTATTTCCCCAAAAAATATTCAATATTAATGTTTGTTTGTATTATTTTCCAATAAGTCTGGTCTCAGTTTTTTAGTGTGCTCAATAGCCTTGTCGAGCTCCCACTGTCTTATCTTGGCTTCGTTTCCGCTTAACAATATATCCGGAACTTTCCAGCCTTTATAGTCAGCCGGCCGTGTGTATATAGGTGCTGCAAGAAGATTATCCTGAAAGCAGTCGCTGAGCGCGCTTTGTTCATCGCTTATGCTTCCGGGGATAAGTCTTACAACGGCATCTGTAATTACGGCTGCGGCAAGCTCACCGCCGGTAAGCACATAATCACCAATAGATATTTCGCGTGTGATGAGATGGTCCCGTACGCGCTGGTCAATGCCTTTATAGTGTCCGCACAATATTATCATATTTCCTTTCAGGCTGAGCTCGTTTGCCGTTTGCTGATCGAACTGCTGTCCGTCAGGGCTGGTATATATGATTTCGTCATATTGTCTTTCTTCTTTCAGTGCACTTATGCATCGGTCTATCGGCTCGCACTGCATGACCATGCCTGCACTTCCGCCGTATGGGTAGTCGTCTACGCGCCGCCATTTGTCAAGCGTGTAGTCGCGCAGATTGTGAAGACAAATCTCTACAAGTCCCTTTTTCTGTGCGCGGGCAAGTATAGATTCATTGATGAAGCCTTCAAGCATGTCAGGCAGTACGGTTATAATATCTATGCGCATAATATTTTTTATTGTCTTTTATTAGTTATTGTCTTTTTATTAGTTTTTATTTTGTTTTTTTATTGTCCGTTGTTTCCATATCTTTCTATAAATTCATCTTCAGATATGACTGGTATTCCCAGCTGACGGGCTTTCATGTTCTTCCCGCTTGTCGACGTTACGTCATTGTTAATAAGGAAGGATGTAGATTTAGAAACACTTCCTGTCACCTTTCCTCCCTGGCTTTCTATGTATGCTTTCAGCTCACTGCGGTTCTTGTAGTGATATACGTCGCCGGTAATAACAAATGTAAGACCGTTGCATTTGTCGCCTTTTGGTCTGTTGTCCTCCTGGCTTATGTTAATCATGCTGAGCAGCTGACGTGTGTCTGCAAGGTTTTCTTTGTTGTGGAACCATCTCACGACGGTAGCGCTTTTCTCCGGTCCGATGCCGGCAATCTTTGCGAATTCCTCTGGATTGTCAGTCTCAGATGCTGTATTGATAAGTACATTGAGCGGATAAACACCGAGAAGCCGGTTTGCAACATCCTGGCCGACAATAGGTATCGACAGAGCGTACAAGAAATGACGTGCATCTGCCTGTCTTGCCTTACCAATTGACGTTTTTATGTTGGCAGCGCTTTTCTCGCCAAAGCCGTCCATGTGTGCAATGGCATCAGTGTGGTCGTCAAGTCTGAATATGTCGGCGTAGCTTTTTATCCATCCTTCGTTGACAAACCTTGCCAATGTCTGTTCGGATATGCCGTCAATGTTCATACCTTCTTTTGAAACGAACCTTGCAAATTTTTTCAGTTGTTTTGCGGGGCAGCTTTCGTTTGTGCAGTGCAGCGTTTTTGTGCCGCTTGCACTGCTTGTTACAATTTTTGTGGGCGAACCACATACAGGACAGAAAGCCGGTATGTCCAGCTCTCCCTCAGCTTTTTCTATGCTGATTATTTTGGGTATTATTTTATTGGCCTTGATAACGCGTATTTGTGTTCCGTGGCCACCTATGCCCAAGCGTTCACATTCAGAAATGTTGCACAGCGAAGCTCGCCTGACTGTTGTTCCTTCAAGCTCGACGGGCTTGAATACCGCTACAGGTGATATTGTGCTAGCCGCACAGCTCCATTCTATTTTTTCAAGTTCTGTTGTTGCGCTCTCGTCCTGCCATTTGAAAGCGAATCCTGCACGTGTGGCATGATGGCCTGTTACGGAGCCGGTCTGAGAGTATTTGTAATCATCGTAAGCTATTACAAGGCCGTCAACGGGATATGGATTTGTTGCTGCCGTGTTGGCAGTTCCTGTAACTTTAGCCGTCCATTTGCTGATGACGGCATTTATTGCCTCAAGCGTCGGGCGGATGATATATTCTCTGTCTACGGCCTTCATGCCGAGTTTCTCAATATAGTCCATTCGTGCGCCCCATGTGTCAATGTCCTTGTCAGTATGTACGAGAGTGAACGGTATCCATGTCAGGTGGCGGCGTCTGACTTCGTCGATGTCTTTTAAAGTCAGAGAGCCACTGGCAAGATTTCGCGGGTTGGCATAGTCGTCACCGCTCTCCAATATGAAATCGTTAAAGTCTTTATAGCTTATCACGCATTCGCCGCGAATGACAATATGTCCGTTGTCAGGTACCGTTTGAGGTATGCCGTTGATAGCTTTTGACAGATGTGTTATGTTTGTACCTGTGTGTCCGTCGCCGCGCGTAACAACTTTTGTAAGCCGTCCGCCGTCAAACGTTACAACAAGTGTCAGCCCGTCCAGTTTCCAGCTCAGCCATATAGGGCGTCCGCCAGCCCACTTTACGAGTTCGGCCGGATTCTTTGTCTTTGCTAATGACAGTGCCGGATATTCGTGTGCTTCCTTTTTGCCGGCAGTAGTGTCGGCCTGCACGTTGTGGGTTGGTGATTCCGGCAGTACTGTTCCGGTCTCGTCCTCGAGGTGTTTCAGCTCATCAAATAACCTGTCCCATTCGTAGTCGCTCATGGCTTCACCACGGCCGTTGTAATAAGCTTCAGAAGCGGCTCTCAGGCGGCTGATAAGCTCTTTCATTCTTTCCGTAGCGTCTGTTGAGGATATGTTGTTGGCGTTAAAGCTGTTGTTGTCCATAGTTTTATATCTCTGTATATAAGATAATGTGAAGTCTTTCTGTTTTGTAACGCAAAAATACTATATTTTTTCCGTATTTCTGTAATTAATCATTCAATAATTTATAACTTTGCAAATCATGGAAAAGAAAATTGTAATAGGCATAGATGTTGGAATATCAACAACAAAAATAGTAGGCATAGACGGACGCGGGACAGTAGTGTCGCCAATGCGTATAAAGGCAACAGATCCGATAACATCCCTTTATGGTGCTTTCGGCAAGTATCTTCATGACAACGGCATTCATTTGCAGGATGTTGAGCGTGTCGTGCTGACCGGAGTCGGCGCAGCTTATATTGGTGAGAAAATATATGGCTTGCCGACATCCAAGGCAGAAGAATTCGTTGCCGACGGCCTTGGTGCACGCTATGAGTCGAAGCTCGACCGCATGATAGTAGTGTCAATGGGCACCGGCACCTCTCTTGTAAAATGTGACGGCGATGATATCCGGCATATAGGTGGCATAGGCATAGGCGGCGGTACGCTGACTGGTCTGAGCCGTTTGCTGCTTAAAACTGATGATGTTAAGACCATTATCGATCTGGCCATCGGCGGCGATGTCAGTCATATTAATCTGTTGATAGGTGATATAAGCGCGAGCCCGCTGCCGGGACTGCCGATGACAGCAACGGCAAGCTTGTTCAGTAATGCCAAAAGCAATGCGTCGAGAGAAGACATCGCAATAGGCCTTATTCACATGGTGTTGCAGGCTATTGGCTCAGCAACGATATTGTCATCGCTTGAAAGTGGCATCAAGGATTTTGTCTTAATAGGAAATCTGAGTCTTCTGCCTCAATGCAAACAAGTCTATCCGGCTATGGAAAAGCTATATGGCGTTCATTTTAATATACCTAAGTACAGTGAGTTTTGTACGGCTATAGGTGCGGCGCTTACTTACAGCCAGTCAGCAGGAAAATGACTTGTTTCCTGATTAATTGCAGTTTCTGTTTATTTTCTTATCTTCGTTTCTATGCTGATAGTTATTTCAGTATTTTCAGTGCTTTTTATTTGCTGGCTTTATTGGCGGAACACCCCGAAGAGCAAAGGAGAACGGGGGGAGCGAAGGGTAGCAGCGCAACTGAACAGGCTGAGCAGCAGGCATTATCATGTATTCAACAATCTTTATGTCGGTTTCTCGCAGATTGATCATGTTGTAGTGTCAAGATATGGGATTTTCGTTATTGAGACAAAGAATTATTCCGGATGTCTGCATGCCTCTGACAGCGGACAGTACTGGTGGCGTCAGAGTGGCGGAAAGAAGATAACCTTTTACAATCCTATAGTTCAGAATTTAGTTCATGTGCGTAATCTGCAGCGTTTGCTAAAATTGCCGTCCGATGCTTTTGTTCCAATCGTAGTTATAGCCGGTGACGCGCGTATAGAAAGTGCTGACGAGCTTCGGTATTGGGTCGTAAGAAAATCACAAGTCGTAGATGCCATAAAGACTTATGACGACAAGGTACTGTCTGAACAGCAAGTAGAAGAGTGTTGTGATAAATTGTCAAAACCCCGTTTCCAATGGAATTCTGACGCAGAAAAGCAACACGAAGGCATTGTCCGTTCTGCCGTGATAAACAGCCGGCGTCTTGAACGTTCCGGTATTTGTCCGAGGTGCGGGGGCTATTTGGTTCTGCATCATGGCAAGTACGGTGATTTCTATGGCTGTAGCAACTATCCGAAATGCACATATACGAGAAAGACAAGATGACTTGATGATTATCAGAAATTACCTGTCATCTCTGAGCAAATATTTTATAAATTTGCAATTGAAGGCTTGAAGCTTTTTCTTACTGCCTTCCGAAATGAGCATTTTACTGTTGTGTAGAATGTGTTTTTAATAACTGAAATATATCTAAATCACAAAAATATATGAAAATATACTATTCACCTGAATATTCCGGATTTACGTTTACTGGTCTGAAGGCTGCGGGCGGTTTGCTGTATGACTCCGCCGTGGTTGACACGTCCGGACTGTTGAAGCTTCTCTGTCTTCACGGCGGTATGCATATTGAAGAGCATGACGGCAATGAGCGGCTGATAGCTTATTATAAGGCTATGAGAAAATACTGTAACCATCATCCTGATAATGTCTTTGCACAGTCTTTCAATACCGACGGGCTTAACACAGCCAAGGTGTGTTTGTCATGGCGTGATTTGCTCGTTCTTGCAGGATGGTCGGCAGACACTGTGCAGCCCGGACAGCGCATGGCAGCTATGAAGGGCATAGAAGAGCTTTTTGACTGTAGTGGAATTGTTGACGAACTGCCGTATATTATTGATTGTATAAAAAACGGCTGTACTCTTCCTGAAAACCTTATTATAATAACCCTTAGTGATTACAGGCTGTTTCATCCGGCAATAATAAAACTGCTTGATGCGCTTAAGGAGAGAGATGTAAGAATATCTGCATTGGAAAATGCAGAGCAGAAAAGCGGAACTGATTTGCAAAAGATTACCTCAATTCTTAACGGAACAGATACAGGGCGTGCCGTGCTTGGCAATGACGGTTCTGTAAGCATTCTTGAATTTGAAGAAAAAGACGACGCGCTGCGTTATCTTGCGCTTCTTGACGACGGGACGTTTGACGTGTGGATAGCCGCAGACACCAAGCGGCTTGACAACTGGCTGCGGCTGTCAGGCAAGCCTGTAAGCGGCAGCAGCGTCACACAGTGCATGCCGCAGATAAGCCAGCTCTTCGTTATAGGGCTTGGCCTCTTCTCTAAACCGCTGAATGTAAATATGCTTCTTGAATGGCTATATGCTCCGATGACTCCTGTTGGTGCAAAACTTGCCCGCCGGCTTGCCAACACTGTGATACAGTGCGGCGGATATTTCAATAAGGAATGTGAGGATGTCATAGAAAAATATCTTAACGGAGAATATGACTGGTTTGACAAAGACACGCCTGAGGCAGACAAGAAAGCGGCAATAAAAAAGAAGCGCGGGGCAAGGGAATATGCCGTAAATATATTCCTTCCGCGAATTAAGGAATATAAAGAGTATGCCGTTGACAGCACAGACAACAATGCAGATGTAAAAAGACTCAGTGAGTTTACCGCAGCTCTTGACACATGGTGCAAGCAGCAGATTGCCATGACAGATGATGATGACAGGAAGGCACAGCTTAACACTGTTGTATCAGAAACAGAGGCTGTTATGTTATTGCTTGATGACATTGACGGCGACACTGTTCCGTTCTCAAATGTGGAAAACTGGATGGGCAGTCTGTATAAATATGCTGACTACAGACAGTATAGGGCGCAGAGAAACTGCCGTAACGTGATTTCTGCACCTTGCAAAATGGCAGCAAAGGCAGCAAAAACAATATGGTGTGATTTCGCAGGGTCGGCAACAGAACGGCTCACTTACAGTTTCCTTGAGCCGTCTGAAAAGAATGCATTCAGAAAAACACTGTCTCTGTGGGACGAGAAGAAAGAACAGAACTACCGCAGGGCTCTGATGCTCGTGCCTTTCAATATGACTGAGAGGCAGATAACGCTTGTGACATACAAACGCGACGGAGGAACAGTGACGGAGAAACAGCCTATGATGATTCATCTGGAGCAGCAGACGGAAAACATTGACAGCATTGTTGGAAAACCGGTTATTGATGCCGGCCTTTTGAAAGATGCAGAAATAATCGACAATAAAAATGATGCGGCTGATGAGTTCATTCATCTCTCTCATAAGGAACGCATAAAGTTTCCTGATCATGAAAGCTATTCTTCGCTCAGCCTGATGTATCAGAGTCCGGTTGACTATGTGTTTGGCTATATAGCTGGTATCTGGCCTGTCGGGGCATCGGCAATGTCACCGCTGAATACAACGAAAGGCAATGTGGCACATGCAGTCATACAGACATTGTTCTGGAACAAAGACAATAAGGAAAGCGGCTATCCTGATTTCATAGAAAAAAATCTAAAGGAAAACTATGACAGCGTGTTCTCACAGATTGTAAATGCCTATGGAGCAATAATGCTGTTGCAGGAGAACATACTCGACACGCTGACGTACAAGGAACAGCTGCGGCAGTGTGCTGAGCGGTTGCTCGCGGTCATAAAGAACAACGCGTTGCACGTGACTGGCATAGAGACGTTTGTGAAAAACAAGCTCGGATTTGCTGACGACATTTCATTGCTCGGTTATATAGACATGTTTCTCGCCGATATTGCCGGCCGGCCTTATATATTTGATTTCAAGTGGAGCGGCAACCAGAGATATTATTCCGGTCTGCTTAAGGCTAACAAGTCATTGCAGCTGTCGTTATACAGGGCACTGGTGAACAGTATTGAAAAGAAAAAGGTGTCAGCCGTGGGATATTTCCTTATGCCCGAAGGCCGGCTGTTTACTGTCGACGGGCTGACAGGTGAAAATGTTGTACATGTTGACGTTGATTCGGAAAGAGCCGGTAAAGATCTTATTGCGGAGATGCGCAATTCTTATAGCTATCGCAGAGAGCAGATAGCCAAAGGACTCGTTGAGCTTGGCGATGGTGACATCACTGACGATCTGCAGTATGGAAAAGACTGCGAAGAGAAAGATCTCGTTCCGTTTGATACTGACGATAAGGGCTGCAAGGCACCTTACAAATTCAGCAACTATACTTGCTTTAAAAGAAAATAAAAATGAGAAACATACAATATATAAGTGCAAGCGCAGGCAGCGGAAAGACATATACGCTCACTCACAAGCTGGCTGATGCCGTGCGGGGTTATTCTGTTGACAGCGACGGAAACAAAACTCCTGTTGCAAAGATTGAACCTGAACAGGTTATTCTGACTACATATACCAAGAAGGCTGCCGCTGAGTTCAGAGAGAAAGCCAAGGCGGCACTGCACGAAAGCGGACTGCACGATGAGGCCGTAAGGCTTGATCAGGCTATGATTGGCACTGTTCACAGTGTTGCCGACAGCTTCATACACAAATATTGGTACCGACTCGGAATTAGTCCGGAACTGAATGTGATGACTGATGATGACAGGGCGTTTTTCATAAACCAGTCACTTGCTCATCTCCCGTCAGATGATGAGCTTAAGTTTCTGAATAAATTTTGCAGAATGTTTTCTATCTGCTATGGGCATGACAGCGGCCGGTACGGATTGAACTATGAATATTGGAAAAATGACCTCAAGCGTATCGTCGACTACACAACCAACTTTGGCATAAATGATTATGCTGAGAGTCTTGAATGTTCTGAAAATGTCATAAAAAGTCTGTGCCGTGAAGGGGCGCATGTCTGTTTCAACAAAGAAAAGGCAGAAAGTGTGCTTGCAATGCTTTGCAAGGCTGTCAAGGCAGGCCGCCAGAGTGGAGAAACAGAAAAACGACTCGGGAAAATAGAGGAGTTCCGCCGTAAGCTTAATGATATGTCATATTCTGACATGGCTTCACTGAGGGATTTCATAAATAAGCGTTTGTCGAAAGCTTTAATGCTGCCGGAAGCAATAGAGTTCGCGGCAACGCTGGATGATATATGGGTGTCTGAAGAGGTGCGCGACGCGCAGCTGCGTTATGTAAGACTTCTCTTTAAGTATGCCGGACGGTGGCGCGAAATGTTTGCCGCTTACAAGCGCGGAAAGCATCTTGTTGACTATAACGACATGGAAGCTTTGTTCCTTAAATTGCTCGGCATGCCCGGTGTTGCTGAGGATATACGTGAGGAGTATAAGTATTTGCTTGTTGATGAGTTCCAGGATTCATCACCTATTCAGGTGAGAATCTTCGACAGGCTGTCTGACATCGTTGACAGGTCGGTCTGGGTTGGCGATTATAAGCAGGCTATTTATGGATTTCGCGGTGCCGACACAGAACTGGTGAAGGCTGTGACGGGTATTATAGCAAAGAATGAAAACGGCTGTTCGACAGATACGTTAGGCATCTGCTATCGCTCTTGCCAAGAGATAGTTGATGTATGCAATAAAGTGTTCGTGCCGGCATTCAGCGACATTCTGCCGAAAGAACAGGTGGAATTAAAGCCGCACAGAAAGAGCAACGACAGAGAACATAACCTGCGCGTGTGGCCGCTTAAAGGCAAGAATATCAAAGAGAGAAATGAACTGCTTGCACGTAACATAGCGTATGAAATTAAGCACGGCAAGAAACCGGAAGAAATAGCCGTGCTGGCAATGAAAAACAACAAACTTGATGATCTTGCTGAAGAACTGAGGACATACGGAATTCCGGTGTGCCGCGATAACAGCAATGCGTCGGCAGACAATGAAACGCTGTTGCTGACATCGCTGCTTTCTTTGCTTTTGTATCCGGAAGATGAACTGTCGAGAGCGCAGATTGCTTTGCTTACTGTAAAAGACTGTGATACTGCGGAGATAATAGATGAGAAACTGACACTGAAAAAAGACAGTGACAACAGTGACAATATTGCCAGGAAGACCATGAGAAAAAACGTGAATACAGCAGGAGGGAAAGGCAACACTGACAAGCCGGAACGTTTCCTTGACAACATTCCGCTGGTAAATGAATTGATTGAAAAGGCTGACATGTTTCGTCTGCAGTCGGTAAAGGCTGTTGTTGAGAGCATAGTGGTGGAACTTGATCTTTATAACGTCGTTGCGCATTGGGATAATCCCAGGCAGAGCCGTGCGGAGCTGCATTCGATTGTTGAGGCTGCCGCTGAATATGAAGATCACTGTCTGCAGATGACGCTGCCGGCAACGGTATCCGGATTTATTGATTATATAAATGATAACGGTGTTACGGCTCACGGCGATCCTGACGGCGTGAGACTGTTTACTTACCACAGTGCCAAAGGATTGGAATGGGACACTGTCGTCTTGCTCTCGCTTGACGACAATCCTATTGATGTTAATAAACTGCTTACGAATAATTTCTTCGGCGTACAGGCCTTTCACAATATTAAACCGAGTCCTGATAATCTTTATCCGCCGATGACCATTACTGTTCTGCCGTGGATATACAATAAGTCTGTTCCTGATGAAATAAAGTCTATTGCTATTGAGTCGGAACGCTTCCGCAATATTTGCGAACAAGTGCTGTCCGAAAGCAAACGCCTGTTGTATGTTGCCATGACACGTGCTGTGAAAGAACTGATACTGGCTCCGTCAACAGAGAAAAATGGCATGGCGCTGTTTAACTGTATATATGCAGGCAAAGACCTTATGACAGGCAACTATAAAAATTTTGGATCATGTGACGTGCTCGGTGTGGGCGTGCAGTTCCTGTCGGAAGCGAAAAGCGATGCGGAACTTGACAATAACGAATGGCAGTATGCCACGGCTGATAACATTATCATAGACATTAAAGGCAAACCGTGCCGTGAGCCTGAACGTGACGTTCAGCCCAGCGGAACAAATGGCAGCAACGCAAAAATAGAGGTGGCGCTTGAAAGTGACAGCAGGCTTATCTCTATATGCGGAAGACCCGATATGGCGGTCGTGGGCTCATGCATTCATGATATATTCTGCTCTCTTGACAGAAACAAAACTGTTGGTTTCGTAGAAAACATAATCAAAGGTTATGAGCTGGCAAAAAGCCTGAAAGAGCCGTCGCATATTATTGAGGCATGGAACAGGCTTGAGAGTTTTCTTATTGATAACTTCGGTATTGCCGAGCGGCGTTTTCATGAACTTCCGTTCAAACAGCTGAATGACGGATGCATCGTAACAGGCAGCATGGATTTGGTGTGGAAAACAACCGGCGGCTGTGTCCTCATTGATTATAAGACTTTTCCGGGTAACGAGCAACTTGTCATAACGCCAGGTGATCATTATGCAGGCAATTACAAAGGTCAGTTCGATTGCTATACAAATGCACTCCGTGCAGCATGTGAGAATGTTTTGGCACGATTTGTATATTATCCGGTAACAGGAATGCTTGTAAGAATATAAACAGTAGATGTCTGCATGCGTGGTGCTGCCGCAAGCGCGGTGCCATGCATGCTCTAAAGTTCGTAACAGTCTGTTTCCGGTGTTGTTCCTTTACAAAATGGACGCCGGAAGCAGTAGGGCAGAAATAGTCAGAATTATGAAAATCAAGAATATCGACCATTTAGTCATAACTACGTCTGACCTTAAGAAATGCCTTGACTTCTATGTCGGACTGCTTGGGATGGAGCATCGTGATAGCAACGGACATCACAATCTCTATTTCACAAATGGGAAAATTTCTATTCATACAATGAAAGGGGAGTTCCAACCGGCAGCTCGGAATCCAGCATACGGCTCACAAGACTTCTGTTTGATAACTTGTGGTGATTTGAAAGAGGTAAAGGCTGAGCTTGAAGCAAAGCATGCGCCGATAATCAGCGGTATTGTTGAGCGTCATGGCGCATATGGTGCAATGCAAAGTCTTTATCTAAGAGATCCTGACGGCAACCTTGTGGAGTTGAGCTCATATATGCAATGTAAAAATAATTCCGAAGAAATTAAAGAATATTAACTAAAAAACGGCCTCAGAAAAAATTCCTGCCGCAAGACAGGAATCTATCCCTTTTGC
>OMUH01000058.1 GCA_900314195.1 uncultured Prevotella sp. | reverse complement strand
GCTAGATTGCAACCCGTTTTTGGCAAAGATTGTTTACTACAAACTTGACACCCTAATTATAAATATATTTCATACCTGTTGGATCGATCAATTTTACTGGATTTCCTGCACAATATACATTTGCACCTATTGCATCATACTTCTCTGTCATCGGATCCACTCCATACCACATACTAGTCACAGGATTCATATAACGAGCCCCATAGTAGTACAGACCTGTTTCTTCGTCATATTCCTTGCCATTAAACTTATACGGCATGTCCTCGGACGACGAGTGTTCATCGACCAATAGCTCTCCATAAGGGAGATAGGCATCGTATTGAGTGATGTTGCCATTGACATCAGTGATGTAGCTGGTGCTGCCAAGATGGTCGCTGTGGAAGAAATAAGTATCCTCAACAGTTGTAGTATCATCAGCTATGTAGCCATAGCCAGGTTGTGGGTCATCCGGATAAGTTGGATTGTTCCAACTCCTGTGCGTGACGGCATTAAAGTTTTTGAGTTGTGGGTCATCCGGATAAGTTGGATTGTTCCAACTTATAGGTGCGCCAGGGTTGCTACCTTGCTCATCATTGTGCTTTAGTGTCTGCACCCAACCGTCAGGGACAGAGTGATCACCGAGCTCGGTGATGATGGAGTTATAGCCAACACCTGTATTTTCAGGGTCACCGTAGGCGCCTTTCTCTGTAGGCACACCAGGAGCGATTCCCTGCTGTTTGTAGTACGCTTCTCTTTGGCCTTCGATGTCAGCCATACGCTGCGCATAGTCTTGCTGACCGGCAGTTACGTAAGAACTATTGCGCCCATAGACATTGTTGAAATATCCTGTGCCGATACGGCTTGCAATTCTTTGTGAGCCAATGAAGTAGTGCTTTGTGAAGCGGTTCTTGTTCACCGTCAGGATAGATGCAGGATAAAGCGTGAAGTCGTCCGTTTCATGGAATGTTATTCCCTGTGGGGCTCCGTTGATGTAGACGCCTTCCATAGTGCCGTGACTCTTGATGATGCGGTCGCCGGCAGCATTATAGGTATAGCGGGAGGTGCGGCCATTGTCGGAGAGCACCATCAGACGGTCGTCCTCGTCCCAGTACATTTTCCGCTCGGTGTTCGTGCTGTCGTTAATGACAAGGATTGGATTACCGTCAGCATCGTAGGTATAATGGTCCTGACCTATCTGAGTAGGAGCTGTCGGATGATTGTCGTCCTCGTACCTATAGACAAAGTCATAGCTCTTCGCTGTACGGCTGGAGTCAACTTTTTGGACTTTCGTCAAAGGCTCACTCATCAGCCCGAACGTCATCGCCATGTCATAGCTTGCGTTCTTTGCCTTACCGCTGGCATGGATCAGACGGTTGAGGTCATCATATAGAAAGTTTATTCTCATAATTTACCTATTCACTTAGAATTAATAAATGTAGCAGCTAAAAATGCAACTATCGATAACGCATATATAAAAACCACTTTGGAATAAAAAATTATATTGGATATATCTTCTACGCTCGCCGCTTCATATGTCAGACATACCTTACTATTAATAAATATACTTACTGTAAACCACAACACAAATAAGGAAAAGATAAAAATAAATACTTTAATTATTTTATTCATCTGTTAAATTCTCTATTCATTTGTATAGTTACATTCCTCACTACGCCATATGGGTGTTTGGACAATACGTATAAATAATTACTCATGTCGGATGGCGCATAAATTTTGTATTTTATATGGGTCGGATTAGGGACGTACACTGGCGTAGGTACCGTCCCTTTATCCTCCATAAAATTTAGCTTTGTGCCGCCAACTTGTACTGCTGTCACTGATTTAGTTGTACAGTTATTCGATAATAGCCTATACTTATCAATAACCCTGGCGTTACTTGGTAGACCATACTCATGAGAAGCCTTTTTATATTTGGCAGATTCAGATCTAGTCAACATACGTCCTTTAGAAAACATATTATCCATATACTTCTGGATCTTCTTATCACTTGCGTCCTTAATTTCAAACGCCTGGGCGCCTTGAACTGATAATTCATGTTTTATGTACTGCTGTGCATCTTTACCTTTATACCTGATAAGAACACCTCTTCCGGTTGGATCAGAAGAGCCGAAGATAGACTTCTCTTTATCACCGCCCAAGTAACGTCCATAAGTATATACAATTGTATTTTTCCCCTCTCCTATTGTGATGAAAGTGTGTCCCAATCCTTGTGTTTCAACGTATAGCTTTGGACGCATTCCATCTCGGTCAACAAGTTTCACTGGATTATCCAGAGTATATACATATCCACCTGTAGTGACATACTTCTCAGCCATCGGATCCACTCCGTACCACATACTAGCTATAGGATCCATATATCTTGCTCCATAATAGTACAGACCAGTCTCTTCATCCAGCTCCTTACCATTGAACTTATATGGCATGTCCTCGCTACTACTATGCTCGTCAACGAGCAGTTCGCCATATGGGAGATAAGCATCATATTGGGTGACGCTACCATTGGCATCAGTGATGTAGCTGGTTGAACCAAGGTGGTCGCTGTGGAAGAAATATGTATCCTCTATAGAGGTTGTATCATCAGCGATGTAGCCATAGCCTGGCTGAGGATCTTCCGGATTAGTCGGATCATTCCATGAGATTGGCGCACCTGGAGTGCTGTCTTGCTCGTCATTGTGCTTTGGCGTCTGTACCCATCCTTCAGGTACGCTGTGGTCACCAAGCTCAGTGATAATAGAGTTGTAGCCTACCCCAGTATTCTCAGGATCGCCGTATGCTCCTTTCTCAGTTGGCACGCCGGGGGCGATGCCTTGCTGCTTGTAGTATTCCTCACGCTGTGACTCGATGTCAGCCATGCGCTGGGCATAGTCCTGCTGACCGGCAGTGACGTAAGAGTTATTGCGGCCATAGACATTGTTGAACGAGCCAGAGCCGATGCGGCTGGCGATTCTTTGAGAGCCGATGAAGTAGTGCTTTGTGAAGCGGCCCTTGTTCACCGTCAGGATGGAGGCTGGATAGAGCGTGAAGTCATCGGTCTCGTGGAACATAATTCCTTGTGGAGCACCGTTTATATATACGCCTTCCATGGTGCCGTGGCTCTTGATGATGCGGTCGCCAGCTGCATTATAGGTGTAGCGGCTGGTTCTTCCGTTGTCAGAGAGCACCATTAATCGGTCATCCTCGTCCCAATACATCTTCCTTTCAGTATTTGTGCTGTCATTGACGATAAGAATTGGATTTCCGTCAGCATCGTAGGTGTAGTGGTCGTGACCTATCAGCGTGGGAGCAGTTGGATGATTCTCGTTTTCGTACTTATACACAAAGTCATAGCTCTTCGCTGTGCGGCTGGAGTCAACCTTTTGGACTTTTGTCAATGGCTCACTCATCAGACCGAAGGTCATTGTCATGTCATACGATGCGCTCTTCGCCTTGCCCGTGGCATGAATCAGGCGGTTCAGCTCGTCATACTGGTAGCTGTGCGTGCTTGCCCCTCCCAACTTCGCCTTGTTGAGTTTTGTCAGTCCTTGCGGGTTGGCGGCATTGGTGATGCCGAGGATGTTGTCCACAGCATCATAGCGGTACTTGTTCTGCATCAGCGTGCTGCCGCTTCCCGTAAGTGTCATGTCCTGCAACCGCTCGCGCTGCTTGTCGTAAGTATAGGTGGTCTCCGTGCCGTTGCCGAGTTTCGTATAGACCGTATGACCCTCCTTGTCGTAGCCTATCTGCGCCACGATGGTACTCTCCTTGCCTAGCTTGCTGCTTGTCAGGCTCTCCACCTGCCCGGCGGCGTTGTAGTGGTAGGTGACGACCTCTCCATCGGGGTAGGTCATCGTGCGCACACGGTTCCAGCTGTCGTAGGTGGCACCGTAGACGTAGGTGCGGATGTCCGCCACGCTCGCCATGACGGTGCGCACGGTCTTGG